>CAMLOU010000057.1 GCA_946481735.1 uncultured Cellvibrio sp. | reverse complement strand
GTTGCCGAGGAGGAAGGCGCCTTCAGGAATGGAGCATTTCTGGCGCCTTACAGTTTTTCTACCAGCCCCATCTTTACCAATAATATGTTGGAGACCTTTGAGAATGTTGATTCCGGAGATGCCAGCAAGATTACCTTCAACTACAACTTTTCCACTGTGCTTGCATTCAAGCTCAGCTACGCAACATTCGACTTTAATCTAGCGCCGGATCGCGATGCGACCGATGTTGATATCACTTACAGTTTTGATGAGTATTGGAAAGGTTTGTCGCTTCGCTGGCGCGTTGAAGTAGTCACATCGGATACCGAAACGGTTGAGCAAACCAACCATCGTTTGCAACTGCAATTTGTTTTTTGATGATGAATTTTTAACACTGCGTCACTGCCGCAAAAATCTTCATGACTACTCCAGTTAGTCAAACGCATTAGGGGCCTATCTACCACAAACGGTAAAAGCCCCATTTTTTCATTTTATCGTTCATCTTGTTCATTTCCGCCTGCGGTTTCCCCGCTCTCTTCTACCTTCACCACTTCCTCTTTTCCATTCAGACTTGTACTAGAAATTTTTCATAAATTTATCCATTCATGCCCGGTACCCTGAACGCTTAGGTGCACACGCTCATTCCGAGTGCAGTATTGACGATTATCTCGAGTGAGGGAATTTCTCTGTGGAAGGTGAAGCCAGAAAAAACACTTTAGAAAAGAGGGAGTTACAAATCTAATAACCCATCTTCCCGTTCTTGGCATGACTTATGCGTTTTTATTGGGAGTGATTATAACATGCCAATACAAGTTGAAATTTACCTAAGCAACATAATTCGGGGATTGCATGATGATATCGATAAGATGGGTTTCAATGATTCTGGGGATCACCCTGGCAGCCGGCGCCAATGCCAAGATGATCAATATTGCGATTGGCCACCAAAGCATGTGTACAGATACTTACACTGCGGGCATCGTGGTAAAGGAATTGAAACTACTGGAGAAACATCTGCCCAAAACCGGAAAGTACGCCGATGCCACGTATGACATTACCTGGAGCGACTACTCGTCAGGCGGTCCCATCACTAACCAGATGATGGCCAACAAACTTAACTTCGGTGTTATGGGTGATTACCCACTCATCGTCAACGGTGCAAAATTTCAAGCCACTGAATCCCTGCGCACAAAATATATTGCCGGTACGGGTTACAACCTCAAAGGCAGCGGCAACGCTATTGTAGTACCCGTCAAATCCGATATCTTCAGCATTGAACAACTCAAGGGTAAAGACGTATCCGTACCTGTCGGCAGTGCCGCCTGGGGCATGTTGTTAAAAGCCATGCAAGACAACAAAATCGAAATCAAGGATTTTGGTTTGAAAAACCAAAGCCCGGCGGTGGGTGCGGCTAACATCGCGGCCAACAAGATTGATGCCCACGCCGATTTTTGCCCTTGGTCTGAACTGATGGAATTTCGCGGCACCGGCCGCAAGATTTATGACGGCAGTGAAACGGGTGTGCCTTACCTGCACGGTGTAGTGGTGCGTGAAGATTTCCTGAACGAGCATCCGGAAGTGGCGGTGGCATTTATCAAAGCCATATACGAAGCTGGCGAGTGGATTCGTGAAGATCCGGTCAGAGCCGTGGATATGATGGAAGGCTGGACCGGCGTGGAAAAAGAAGTGCTCTACATTTATTTTTCCAAAGGCGGCCACTTGACTCTGGACCCCACCATCAAAGCGCAATGGGTTGATGCGCTCAAATTAAATCACGGCGTTCTCGCACGGGAGCAAGCTATACCCGCATTGGATTTCCAGGAGTGGATTACCGAGGATTACATCAAGTCTGCCTACGCCAGCCTCGGCAAAGATTACGCTGCGGAAAAAGCTGCTGTGGTTGACCCCGCTGTAACCAACGCGGCACTGCCGATGGAAATCTGGCATGCGCGCGAAGGCATCTCCTCCTACCCCACGCTCACGGATTTTTTGCATGCCGTTGGAAAATTCAATGAGACCGGAGCCAAACTTAATGCTACCTATGTTTACGACAAAAAGACCGGTTTGAAACTGTTTGGTAAGACCGCGTTTTTTGTGAAATCCAAAGAAGGATTCTCCACCTTCCTGCGCAAACCGGACGCCGATGCCTATGCCGCAGAACATCAGGGCGCGGTGATGGATATGGATAAAGCGTTGGATTCAATAACCAGTGAAATGGTGACATCGCTTTAAGCGTACCGGCAAGGACGCCACCTCAATGTTCCTTTAATCCGATGTTCTTCTAATCCAATGCTCTTCTAATAAGGTTAGCTTGCAGGATGGGTGATCGATTATGACTATGACGTGCGAGAAAGTGGTTATCCGTGAAGACACAGTTACACACGGGGCCACTAATGAAAAGGCAAACAAAAGCGAAATACTCACAGCAGGAACCACGCATCATCAATTTTTGCAAGATGCCGAAAAGCAACCAGAGGGCGATAAATCCATTGTGTATAGCCGCGCAGTTCATACCACTCCAAGCGCAACGGAGCCTGTACCATTAACCGCTAAATTGTCTTCCTTACTGCCAAAGCTCAAGCTGGAGATGATAGCAGTCGGCCTCGCATCAATCCTTGTCGGGATATTTATCTGGCATATAGCGACGCTCTACAATGTCAATTATTTTATAAACTTTGAAAATATTCCCGCGCCATTGGAAGTGGGCTCCGCCTTCCTCACCCATGCCGCCGATACTGAATTCCATACACATATTTTGGTCAGCTTACGCCGTATTGCCATCGCTTATTCGCTGGCCGTGGTGCTGGGCATTGTGGTCGGCTTGTTGGTTGGTCGATCGCGTGTTGCGCGCGCGGCGGTCCTGCCCTATATCGAAATTATCCGCCCTATTCCCGCTGTTGCCTGGATTCCCCTCGCGATTCTCATGTGGCCCACCGAAGAGTCTTCCATTATCTACATTACTTTCCTGGGCGCGTTGTTTCCCATCATTCTCAATACGGTTCACGGCGTTGAACAAACACCGGAAGTACTGGTGCGCGCTGCCTTATCGCTGGGTGCAGCGCGTTTGAAAGTTTTTTGGCATGTGGTGTTGCCAGCTGCATTACCCAGTATCGGTGCCGGGCTCGCAATTGGCATGGGCGTAAGTTGGTTTTCTCTATTAGCTGGCGAAATTATTTCCGGCCAATATGGCATCGGCTATTTCACCTGGAATGCCTACTCACTGATTAATTACCCCGACATTATTGTAGGGATGTTAATCATCGGCGGCTTGGGTTCCCTATCAACCTATCTGGTTCGTGTGGTGATGGCTCCGGCATTGCGCTGGAAAAAATCCACTCGCTAACGTGCACAATTTTATGCTGCTTCGATTAAGACGTATTGCACAGATAGTTCGCCGGAATTTGCTGATGTGGAGCATCGCCACCTGCGGCATTACCACGCTGTATTACGTCGGCCTGTTAATCGCGGTCATCATAAAATTTGGTGAGCTACCGAATTACGTGAATTACTACCACTGGCTTGACAATGTGCAACGCATCATCGCATCAACACCGTCAGTAAAAGACCAGCTAGCCATCATCCAAGACGAATGGCTTATTGAAATTGGCTACATGAATTATGACTTTGGCATTGGCCTCGCCGAATGGAGTTTATTTATTGTGCCCATCACCTTATTGGAGATTGCCTTGCTGTCAGCACTGATGACCACTTACGGGTTGCTGTTACGCGAACAACGTAAAAGCTGCGCAGCAACTGCATCGCATTCCACCAACATCGCCGGTAGTGTGGGTTCAAGCTGTGTGGCATTAACGTCCATCACACTCTCATGGGTTGTGTGTTGCTCAACACCCACCTGGGTCGTTGGCCTCGCGATGATGGGGTTAGGTGTTACCACAGCCTTGTGGCTTGAGCCTATCGGCGCCTGGGTAAATCTTTTCGGTTTTGCCTTGTTGATTGGCGCCATCGTGAAACTGGCCGGTGATGAACAGCCGCACCTTGCAGCCAGGCCAATGCGCTTACAACGCGCGTGAATCCATCAGGAGTGACAATGAATAGTAAAGCCATGATCGCTGAACCGTTAACGCCATCGCGTGCCAATCGCCGCTCGATGGATAAAGGCCACATTGAAATCAAGGATGTCACTATCGCGTTTGGCGCAGGCGCATCCGCCAATATCGCGGTGAAAAAAACCAGCCTGGATATTTCGCCGGGCCAGTTTGTGTGCATCCTCGGGCCATCCGGTTGTGGCAAATCCACTTTATTAAATTCCGTTGCCGGTTATGTCAAACCCACCACCGGGCAAGTATTGGTGGACGGTGGACTGGTGACCAAACCCGGCCCGGATCGCGGCATGGTATTCCAGCAGTACTCGTTGTTTCCCTGGAAAACCGTACGACAAAATATTGCCTTTGGACCAAAGATTGCTGGCCACAGCGCGCGCGAATGTGACTCCATCGCCAACACATTTTTAGCCATGATCGGGCTGAGCAAGATTGCGGATAAATTACCGGGCGAACTCTCCGGCGGTATGCAGCAACGCGTGGGGATTGCCCGCGCCTTGGCGAATTATCCCAGCGTGTTGTTGATGGACGAACCCTTCGGCGCATTGGATGCACAAACACGTTTGATCATGCAGGAAAGTTTGCTGAATATCTGGTCAGAGTTTGGCATTACCGTCCTGTTTGTCACCCACGATGTAGACGAAGCAATTTTTCTAGCGGATCGCATCCTGGTCATGAGTGCAAGTCCCGGCTCAATCATCGCTGACCTGACAGTACAGCTGGAGCGACCGCGCACACCGGAACTGGCAACCACGGAAAGATTTATCCGACTCAAGAAGGAATGCCTGGCATTAATCCGTGCCGAGAGCCTAAAAGCCTTTGAAAAGGTTGGAGAACATTAATGCGTAGTTCACGATGGTTTTCAGTGCTGGTTATCGCACTTGCAGTCAGCAATGCTCTGCCGGCTTTTGCCAGCGCCAATCAATATAAAACCCTTGAGAAGCCCAAACCGTTAAACGCATTTTCATTAAAGGACCAGGCCGGCAATGATTTTGGTTTGGCACAACTCCAGGGGCAGTGGTCATTGGTCTTTATCGGTTTTACCACTTGCCCGGATATATGCCCATTGACGCTGATGCAACTGGAAGCGGTTCGCGCTGACCTGGGGTTGCGTTTTACACCGGAACGCATCCCCAACATTATCTTTCTCGCCGTTGACCCCAAACGCGACGAACCCATATTGGCGAAATACCTGGCGCACTTTCACCCGGACAACATCGGTGTTACCGGCGAGAGCAAGCAAATTGATATCTTCGTAAAAGGTATTGATGCGTTTTATCGCTTCGACCAAAAACCCGGCAGCGACCATTACGATGTTATGCACACCACCGCTATCGCGGTTGTTGACCCTGAGGCACAACTCGTCGCCAAGATAAGTCCGCCGTTTGAGGTTAACCCCATCGCGGAATATTTAACACACATGATTCGCCAGGCTAATCGTCATGAATAAATGTCGCCCGTGGATTTTTTTGGTCATTCAACTCATGAGCGGTCTGGTCTGCGCCGTGGAGGTTGCGGCTGAACAAGGGGGTTTTACTGAACACGTTGTTATTCGGGATGCACGCCAACCGGAAATCCCCTTACAGCTGGATAAACAACAGCGTCATGATTAAAGGATATCGAGCTATGACTATCACTGCGGTGTTACTGGTGCCCACGGTACCGACCCTGGCAGACATGATTGATACCAGCGACATGGCGGCGTGGGAAACCTGCGCACTGTGCCATAGCGCTGACGGTATTAGTCCAATGAGTAAATTCCCCAAACTGGCGGGGCAGAAGCAGGCTTATATCAAGAAGCAAGTGCTGGATTTTCGCCTCGGCCAACGCAGCAACGATGGTGGACAAATGCAGACCATCACCGCCGACGTGGACTTAGCATCGCTGGACGATATTGCCGGTTATTTTGCGTCGCTCCCGCCATCAAACGGAGCGACCTGGGAACCAAGCGATGCGCAACAAGCGCGAGATTATGCCCGAGGAAAACAACTATATGAAAAAGGCCGCGAGGGTTTACCAGCCTGCGCCAGCTGCCATGCAAGCCAGCATCATGCTGCGCCCTGGCTCAACGCACAGCATGCAGCGTATTTGAAAAAACAGCTCAAGAATTTTAAACAGCGCGAACGAAAAAATGATGCAGAACAGCAGATGCAGAAGATCGCCATTGCATTGCAGGAAAACGAATTGGATGCCGTGGTTTTTTACCTTTCGACCACGCCATTAATGCGTGATTAAGGTGCAAAAACCAGAAATTTATTGCGTTGTTTTTGTGCGTACGCACTGCGATAGAACAGCACAGAAAAATGATTTTTTTACCGGGTTTTTCAGCGTTTTTTAACTTGTTATGACAAGTAATGACAGGTAGTATCGGTGTTAAATAGCCGTTAAAAAATTATGTATCCAAGCAACCAGCCTGATTAGCGGAAGACTTACATGCTGCCACAAAATATGTCTCACCAACCGCTGTATTTGCAAATCAAAGAAGCGCTGAAAAAGCAGATTCTTGCAGGGGAATATGCGCCCTACCAACGCATGCCTTCCGAGAGTGAATTGATGAACAGTTTCGGTGTCAGCCGAATTACCGTTCGCCAGGCACTGCGGGATTTACACAGCGAAGGATTGATCTTTACCTCGCAGGGAAAAGGTACATTCGCCAGCAAACCAAAAGCCATGCAAGACGTGCAACATCTCGAAGGTTTTGATGAGGCAATGAAACCCAAGGGTTACGAAACCTCTGCCAGGCTTATCAGCATTCGTGAAACCACAACCAGCAAAGACGTGCAGGAAAAACTCGGGCTCAGCGCCAAGGATCGCGCGGTAGAAGTGGTACGGGTGCGCTACCTCAATCGCGAACCTGTGTCAGTTGATCGCTCTTATTTTCCCATCGCCATTGGCCAGGGATTATTCTCAAAAGATTTGAGTCGTGACATTTTTCCCATGCTCGAAAATCAACTGGGCATTGCATTGGGAAGAGCGGAGATCAGCCTGGAGGCTCGCCCAGCCGATGCAGATATCGCAAAATTTTTATGCCTGGAACCCGGCAGTCCGGTTATGTGGGTCGAGCGACTCACGCGCGACCGCGACGACAACCCAATCGATTATGAATACCTTGCGTTCCGCGGCGATTCTTACAAATACCGCTTCCAAATTGAACGTGACCCACACAAGCACGCCAACAATCAAGAGGATTAATCATGATGCTTCCCGATGATATTTCATTAACGGATGTGGACATACTCGTCATTGGCGGCGGCACTGCTGGCCCCATGGCGGCAGTAACAGCCAAAGAAAAAAACCCGGACGCAAAAGTCATGCTATTGGAAAAAGCCAACGTCAAACGTTCCGGCGCAATCAGCATGGGCATGGACGGATTGAATAACGCCGTGGTGCCGGGCCATTCCACGCCGGAAAATTATGTCAAGGAAATCACCATCGCCAACGATGGCATCCTGTTGCAAAAAGGCGTGATGGCCTATGCGCAAGGTTCCTACGACATGATTAAAAAACTCGATAGCTGGGGCGTTTATTTTCAGAAGGACGAAACCGGCGAGTACGACATGAAAAAAGTTCACCATTTGGGAACTTACGTGCTACCCATGCCCGAAGGCCATAACATCAAGAAAATTCTCTACCGCCGTTTGCGCCGTCACCGCGTCGACATTGAAAACCGCTACCAGGCAATACGTTTATTGAAAGATAAAACCGGCACCGTGTGCGGATGTATTGCACTCGGCACCCGCGACGCGGATGTCATCGTGATTCGTGCAAAGGCCGTCATTATGTGCACCGGCGCTGCGGGTCGTATTGGCTTGCCCGCCTCCGGTTATTTATTTGGCACTTATGAAAATCCATCCAACTGTGGCGATGGTCATTCAATGGCCTATCACGTCGGCGCAGAGTTAAGTGGTCTGGAATGCTACCAGATCAATCCGCTGCTGAAAGATTACAACGGCCCGGCCTGCGCCTATGTCACCGGACCTTTGGGTGGTTACACTGCCAATGCCAAAGGTGATCGCTTTATCGAATGCGATTACTGGAGCGGCCAAATGATGATGGAATTTTATAAGGAATTGCAGGGCGGTAACGGCCCGGTATTTCTCAAGCTCGATCATCTCGCGGAAGAAACCATCCAGGAAATTGAGCACGTACTGCATACCAACGAGCGGCCCAGTCGCGGTCGATTCCACGACGGGCGCGGTACAGATTACCGCACCAAGATGGTGGAGATGCATATTTCCGAAATCGGTTTTTGCGCCGGTCACTCGGCATCCGGTGTGTGGATCAACGAAAAAGGGGAGACCAGCGTACCGGGACTTTATGGCGCAGGCGATATGGCCTCAATTCCCCACAGCTATATGCTCGGTGCGTTTGTCTACGGAAAAATTTGCGGCGAGAACGCCACTGAATTTGCACGCGAACGCGAACTGCCTGAACTGGATGTGGAATATATCTGTAAAGAGCGGGATCGCATTCTGGCTCCACTTAAACGCACCGACGGTATTCCGCCCAATCAATTCGAATACAAGGTGCGCCGCCTGGTAAACGATTATTTACAACCACCAAAAGTGACCAAAAAAATGGATATTGGCCTGGCACGTTTGCAAGCTATGGAAAATGATATTCCTTACCTCTACGCGCGCGATCCGCACGAATTATTGCGCGCCAATGAAGCGCAACACATCTTTGATTGCGCACAAATGGCTGCCTTTGCATCGCTCTACCGCCAGGAAAGTCGCTGGGGTTTGTATCACAACTACGTCGACTATCCGGCCACTGATAATGACAACTGGTTTTGTCACGTGCAGTTATACAAAGACAAAAACAACCAGATGGCCTGCAAAAAAATTCCCGTTGAGCCTTACGTTGTTGAACTGGAAGAGCATGAAAAAAATGCTTACCAACAATTGCGCGTTAAAAAAGCCAGCTAGTCAGAGGAACAGTCAAATGCCAACAGCATCCCAGATCTCCATGGTTCCCGTCGTTGTCGATGAGGAAAAATGTATCGCCGACAAAGGTTGTCGCACATGTATTGATGTGTGCCCGCTCGATGTCTTGTGGATTAACGAGGAAACCGGCAAGGCGCACATGAAATACGATGAGTGCTGGTATTGCATGCCGTGCGAAGCCGACTGCCCCACCGATGCGGTCACCGTTAACATTCCGTATCTGCTGAGATGAGGTAAGCCATGTTAAATTTTGCCGATCCCCTGCTCAGCTCCATCGCCGAACGTCTTCAGGATAACGACCCCGGCATTCGTCGTGTCGCGGTGATGGAATTGGTAGAAAGCCCGGAACCGGAAGCGGTCGATCTATTGGTCATGGCGTTAAGCGATGCCGATGAAACCGTGCGTATGGAAGCCGCCAAAGTCATTGATGAATTTGATCCGCGCGACATGATGGACGCGCTGGTCGGAGCGCTCACCGCCAAGGATGAAAATGTGCGCAATGCCGCGGCCAATGCCCTCGCTGATTTAAAGGATAAGAATGCAGCGCCCGCATTAATTGCCGCACTGAAAGAAGATGACCCGTTTGTGTTGTCGGCGATCCTGCGTTCGCTGAAACAACTGCGCATCAAGGACGTAAAACCGCATGCCATTGCCCTGTTAAAACATCCAGATGCGAGTGTGCGGCGCGAAGCTGTCAGCGTGTTGGGTTATTTGCAGGAAACGGAAAACCTGCCGCAATTAATGAGTATTGCCGTTGGGGATAGCGACCCGGAAGTACGCCGTACTGCCATAGGCACACTGGTGTATGCAGAACCGGATCAGGTTGCCAGTGCATTGATTGCCGGTTTGGCCGACGAGTTCTGGATGGTACGTGTTGAGGCCGCAAAAGGCCTGGGCCGTTTACATATTCTCAAAGCCGTCGATGCATTGATTACCGCAACGCAAGACAGCATGTGGCAAGTGCAGGAGAAAGCCGCTGAAGCCATTGGCAAGATAGGTTCGCCGCGCGGCATACCCGCATTGAGCCAATGCCTCACCAACCCTATCAGTAATTTACGCAAAGCAGCTGTCGCCGCCGCCGGTGAGATCGCACATCCCAGCGGTATACCCATGGTGGACATTGCGTTAAATGACAATGATCCCGACGTAAGAAAATTAGCGCGCTGGGCAAAAGAAAAAATCCAGTCAGCCAGAACTGTCGTTGGAGAATAATCATGACTTTTGTTGTGACTGAACAATGTATTCGCTGCAAATTTACAGATTGCGTGGCTGTGTGTCCGGTTGACTGTTTTCGCGAAGGACCAAACTTTTTGGTTATCGATCCGGACATCTGCATCGATTGCGCACTCTGTGTGCCCGAGTGCCCGGTCGATGCCATTTTTGACGAGCACGACTTGCCCGATGAGATGACGGAGTACATCGCCATCAATGCCGAACTCGCTAAGCAATGGCCGGAGATCAGTGACACCAAAGATCCCCTGCCCGAGTCGGGTAAATGGGCCGACATACCCGACAAGCGCCAATGGTTAATAACCGAAACAGAAGAGGCTTGAGTTCACGCCAACTTGTTATAACGAGTGGGCGTGAACCATGCGAATCATTGAATAACGGTGAAAAAATTGAGCGAGCTTTTGTATCCACCACAAAAAATAACGCTGCGAAAAGCGCAAGCCGAGCTGGACATTGTCTGGAAAAATGGCGAACACAGTCAGATTTCCGGTGATGACTTGCGCCGCTATTGCGCTTGCTCAAGTTGTCGCGCCCGGCAATTAATGGGCATACGCCTGATCACCGAAAGCGCCGAGGTAACAACCCTGTCCATGATGGGCGGCAGTGCGATTCAAGTGGTTTTTGCCGATGGCCATGATCGCGGCATCTTTCCCTGGCCGTACCTTTACGCCATAGCCAGCGGCCGCGCGAAGGATTATTTAGATGAGTGAAGGTGAAGCCCCATCTGAAAAAAATCGTGCATTTCGTTTTACCACCATCAAACACTATAGCCTGACACGCGCGCCGGGTATTTGCTTTTGCCTGGTGCTGGTATTGGCCTCCAGTTACATCTCGGAGCATTACGGCATCACGCAGATTTTAGGTGCGCTGTTGCTGGGCATGGCATTTAACAGTATTTCGCGTTACGACGAGTTCGCGCCGGGGCTGGATTTTTGTGTCAAGAATATCCTGCGCTTCGGCGTCGCGCTACTAGGGGTGCGCATTACCTTTTCACAGATTTCCGCGCTGGGAGCCAAGCCATTGCTGGTGGTCAGCGTTGTGGTGGTAACCACACTGTTATTCAGCGTGCTATTGGCAAAGCTGCTTAAGGTTGATCAGGCGCGCGGGATTATTTCCGGCGCGGCGGTGGGCATTTGCGGCGTGTCTGCAGCGTTGGCGATTGCCTCTGTTATTCAAAGTAATAAAGACACCGAAAAACATTTGTTGTGCACGTTAATTGGCGTAACGGGCATGAGCACCATTTGCATGATTTTGTACCCCGGGATCCTCGTGAGCCTGTCATTAAGCACGGAACAGATGGGTTTATTTTTAGGCGCAAGCATTCACGACGTGGCCCAGGTATTCGGCGCCGGGGATATGATCTCACCGGAGGTCGCACAACTTGCCACTTATACCAAGATGCTGCGCGTCGCCATGCTGGTGCCCACCGTGATGGTACTGGCTTTTTTATGTCGTTCACGCACGGTGAGTCAAAGCCGATTTAAACGCATCCTGCCGACCTTTCTGATTGCGTTTGTAGGGTTTGTCGTGCTCGCCAATATGCATATTGTGCCTGCGCAAGCAATCAGCGCGGCAAGCGATTTGTCACAGGTCTGCTTATGGATTGCGATGGCGGCGCTGGGTGCAAAGACCAACCTGGTAGAGCTGTGGCAAGTGGGTAAAAACACATTTATTTTGCTGTTGCTCAATACCTGTTTTGTTGCCGGTGTTTCTATTCTTCTGGTCAGCTAGCGATAGGCAGTTAATCTTAACCAGGTGGTGAAAAAAATGATTGCACAAAAAGCTAGAACGTTTACAGAAGCATCAGTTATAGCAGCTCTGAAAACTATTCAACTGCCGTGGTTGGAGGATAATTATGCTTCGCTGGAGGCTGTCTCGGCGATAGCTATCCATGAAAGCAGCGTTGATATTTCCATCACGTTGGGCTTAAAAGCTAACTTACAGCATCACCTGCTTGCGATGGCTTTAACTCATCACCTGGAGGAGGCTGGATTACCGGGAGTGAATGTGCATATTCATTCCGATGTCTATGCGTCACCCTCCATCACGCGCCAGGGGCAACTTGCTGCGGTAAAAAATATTGTTATGGTCGCCTCAGGGAAAGGCGGTGTGGGTAAATCCACCACTGCCATTAACCTGGCCCTCGCCCTGCAGGCGGAAGGCGCCAAGGTCGGTATACTCGATGCTGACATTTATGGCCCCAGCATGCGTACCATGCTCGGTATTGCCGCTAAGAGTAAACCGACGCTGGTGGATGAAAAAACCATCGAGCCGATACAAAAATATGGTTTGAAATCCATGTCGGTGGCGTATCTCTCAGAAGAAAAAGCACCGATGATCTGGCGCGGCCCCATGGCGGTACGCGCGCTGCAACAATTGTTAGAGATGACCCGCTGGGGCGAACTGGATTACCTGATTATTGATATGCCGCCAGGCACCGGCGACATCCATATTTCACTCGCACAAAAGGTGAATATATCTGCAGCTCTGGTCGTCACCACACCACAAGAAATGGCATTGATCGATGCACGCAAAGGTCTTGAGATGTTTAACAAGGTCAATATTCCGGTGCTGGGGATTGTGGAAAATATGGCGACGCACATTTGCTCTAACTGTGGCCATGCCGAATCGATCTTTGGTGAAGGCGGCGCGCAACAACTGGCCGAAGATTATCAGGTAAGCCTGTTAGGCTCCTTGCCCCTGCACCGGAACGTAAGGGAACATATCGACGCTGGTACACCGACGGTTATCAAAGATCCCACCGGCTCGTTAACAGCAGCTTATCTGGCTTTGGCGAACAAGGTGGGCGCAACGCTGTGGAAGACTAATTTACAGGCTGCGGCCGCACCCCTGGTTCATATTGTTGATTAGCGCTTTCTCGCACCACTACCGACTGCGTTACCACGTCGGCACCACGCCAGGCCCAGAAGCCCCAAACCAAGTAACACCAAGGATGAAGGTGCCGGCACGCTGGTGTATTCATAGGTCAGGTCATCAATCATGGCCGAAGTTCGCAGGTTATAAAAACCCTCAATAACAATAGAGGAAATTCCCTCTGCCGACGTAAATGTCATTAACTGATTGGGTGTGTAAGGCGTGTCGTTGTAGGGTCCCGCATAACCGCTGGTTTGTTGTTCGTCTATCAGACCAGCCGCACCGAAGACATCAAAAAAGATAGCCTCTTCGTGCGCAGCACTGACAATCAAGCTGACGAAGGTGGGCAAAGTTCCCACAAAATTGAGTTGTAAGTAATTGCTTCCCAATAAATAATTTGAGCCGGACACAACATTTTCGTGCCCCTCCCAATATTCCGCCAAAAATCCTCCATCAATAATCAGGCCTTGGGACTCGTATTCATTTGTCAGCGGATAATCGCAAAAGCAAGGAAATTCTGGATCACTGGGAACTAACGTCAGGTCATCAAAGTTAATCACCACCGCATAAGTGGGGAGTGAAACAAGCAAGCCAAGCGGGACAGCTAAAAACAGCCTTTTTAATATCGCAATAAAGTCTGATCTGGTGTGCATGATAACCTCCTGTTGTCCTGGCTGAATGGAAGATAAACGCCTGAACAATAGAACGCTACCTGAGCAAAATCCAGTGACTTGCTTCGCGTTTTAAAAACCTATTCTGCTTAGGTTTGCCGCCTCACATAGCTGGATAAAGGCGACAGTGTAAAAAGATTACTTAAGCGTCGCAGTATTGTTGGCATGCCCGGATTCTCACCGTAACAATTTTGTCACCTTGGCGCCATAAACTCTATCAGCGCCTGACGTCCAACTTGATTTGCGCCCCCTATTGCAACGTCATTTTGGTACAGTCGCTTCCGCAACGCTTTACTCGCCACTCCTCGATTAGCGGGTTTTAGTTTTGATAGCATAGCTTCGGGTGCCGCAGGGCACCCATTTTTATTTTCGGCCATTTTTCATTCATTTTCGTAGCGACTATTTATTTTTAATTTCAAGAAGGTTGGCGCAATTCATGAAGCCTGCAGTTGGTTTACTGTATTTATCGTGCATGATTATCTTCGGCTGCGCTGCAACACCATCAACGAACTCAACTGAAGAGCTGTCCATTGCATTTATGCCGGACATTCACTTCCATGATATCTACGGCGATTTTCCTGATCAGGCGTTTAAGGGCCTTCCCACGAAAACGCCTGACGGGAATCAACTGGCTACCATACGCTCGATGAGTGCCCAGCTACATTCCACGCGTTTGTTTAACGAAAATTATTTTGCCTTGCTGGCAGCGCTGGATGATGTTGTTAAAAGAGACATTAAATATGTTGCGCTACCCGGTGACTTCAGTGATGACGGACAACCGTTACATATACGCGGATTAACAAAAATCCTTGACCATTATCATCAACAATATGGCTTGGAATTTTTTGCTGCTCCCGGCAATCACGACCCTACCCGTCCCTTTACCCATCCGGCAGGCAAGTCGGATTATCTGGGTGAGCAAGGCAAAGAACAACCTATCTTCAGTCATCAACATCCAGCCTGCGTGTCAAAAATTAAAAAGCCTGACGCGCATTCTGTTATTTGTTCTGATGAGGTCATGGAATGGGGTTATGAGCCAATTATGAACACCTTGGGTTCACACGGTTTTTATCCCAAGCCCAACTACCTTTATTTCGAGACGCCCTACAGTCAATACACTTATGCAGACTACGATTATGCAACCGCACGCCGCCAGGCTGCGTTTTCTATAAGGCAATATGAAATTTGCCATCAGGGTACCGGTGGCGAATATAAACAATCGCACTACAGTGATTGCCATTGGATACCGGACAGCAGTTACCTGGTGGAACCGGTGCCGGGAGTCTGGTTATTGGCTATTGATGCTAACGTGTACCAACCGCATCAGAAGAATAACGCTGACGAAGCCAATGCCGACAGCTTCAGTGGTTCAGGGAACGCGGGCTACAATAAAGTAATCTCGCATAAATCCCATCTGCTGACCTGGATAAGCGACCTTACTGACCGCGCTGCGCAACAACACAAAACATTAATAGCGTTTTCCCATTTTCCGATGCAGGAATTTTACGATGGGGCCTCCACTGATATTGCTCAGCTGTTGGGGGAAGATAAATTGCAACTGGCCCGCAAGCCGAATACTGCCACCAGCACATTGCTGGCCGATACAGGATTGAAGATTCATGTGGCCGGCCATATGCACATCAACGATACCGGCGTTATCAAGAGCGACAGCGGCAACACCTTGTTTAACATACAGGCGCCGTCATTGGCCGCTTATGTACCGGCTTACAAAATTTTAACCATCCACACTGACCAACGTATCGAAGTGGAAACCGCTGTACTGAGAGATGTCCCGCGCTTTAATGAATTGTTCGCGCATTACCTGGCGGAGTGGAGTTATCTGGAGAGTGTGCAATCCCCCCATTTGTGGAATAAGGAGATACTGGAATCTGATAATTACTACGCCTTCACAGAATGGCATTTGCGCGAGTTGTCACGCCGGCGATTCCTTCCCCAGGAATGGCCCGAGGATATTCGGGAGCTACTCGGCCTGTTAAGTGGTGAGGACTTGCTCGTCTTATCTCAACTTTCTGACGAGCCGTATCTCGGTGAATTAAAACAGCTGCTTGCCCAAAAACATAACTTGTCCAATGATTCATCACCAAAGAACGGCTCATGGAACCAAGCGCGCATTAAGGCGGCTGAACTGGCTACACAAAAAGGGCTTTCATTGGACGATTTCAGACGCTGGAACGGACGAGATATCAGTGTTGATTTTTATCGGCTGTTTAATGCCGATCAACTGGCATTGAAGGATATCAGCCCGACACGGCTACAACATTACCGGTTACTCGCACAACATCTGGCGAATACCCTTGATGATACCAGGGAGGAGCCCAACGAATACGGGCAGTACCGTTATCGCTTACAGAAAGTGCTACAGATAATACTGCAATTCACTGGGGATGCTCCCAGCGATCATTTTATGCTGGATCTGAAGCACGGCAGCATCAGGCCGCTTTCCTGACACGCATCGTGCGGCTGCGCAGCTTGGCATTTGGTCCCTTAGGACCTTTCGGCCGCTTCGGCGTCGTCGGGTCAAATTCATCCAGTTTTCGCTCAAGATAACTGACAATAATCGGTGTCAAATCACCGATCAATTGTTCAACGCCTTGCGTGCCGAAAATGCGGTTGAATTCAAACAGGTACGGATGTTCACCCACCATCGCCACATCGAAGCCGGCGTGATCAACACCCAATGTACGCGCGATCGACTCCACCAGCTCTATGGCTGCCGGCGGGATGTAGCCCGGCATCAGGGTACCGCCGCGCGCAATATTATTGTGAAAACCGTTATCCGATTGAATGCGCCAATAACCGCTGACCACCTTCTCACCAATCACGACCAGTCGCAGGTCGCGATCTATCGGCAGGTATTCCTGTGCGTAAAGCACATCGGTTTTTTTGCAGTAGGCATTCCAATCCGCGCGATTTTCTATCAGAAAAACGCCCTCGCCCATACTGGCTTTGGGAATCTTGGCCACAAATGGTAGCGGCATCGCGTCCCAAATATTATTGGCTTTGTCTGCGGTGTTTCCTTCAATCAAGGTAAACGGAACATGGTTGGGGACCAGGGTTTCAAATACCCGGGTCATCTCTACTTTATTGTGTCCGATCAGGTAGCTGGGCAGGCTGGGGAAAATACGTGCCTTCAGTCCGTACACCAGGGGGTTGAGTTGCCAGTATTCCGGAAACAATACCCAGTCCGCCGTTTGAATGTCTTCTTTGTGGCGAAAAAAAAGTTCGGGTTTTATGTAAGTGTGCGACGGAAATTTTAAGGTTCGCAGGGCATCGAAACTGAGCAGCTTCATATACGACCAGGGATGGATTGGAGTCGCGCTATTATAGAGTGGCCCGTAGGACTGTCCAGTAGGCGACAAAAATAAAGCGGTTACGCCAATACCCGGTTAGTAAGTGTTAAGCATGAGGCACGGTAACCACTGCCAAACAGGTTCAGATGGTTAAGCATGTGGTAAAGGTTATAGAGCGACTTTCTTCTTTCATATTCGCAATCTCCATGGTAGCTGGCGGTCAAAGATGCCAGCATAGCGTCAGCCAGGCATGCAGCATTGCCCGACCATAAGTCGCCGTGTACCGGCGAAGGCGCAGGGCAATCCTCAACCACGTGATCCACTGCCATAACCCTGTACCTGTTGCATCCGCCTGTTCAATGGCAGCTGATGTCGCTGTAGTTTATACTCATGCCAAATAATCAACGATGCCAGCACCTTGAATACCTTGTCCCCCGATTCGCTTTTATTTAACGCTCACGACCTTATCCTGCTGATGGCCGCCAGCCAGTATTTGTTGCTGGCGATCCTCCTGGAAAGTACCCGTCGGCGCAACGACATCAGTAGCCATTTACTGGCGCTGATCCTTGTGTTGAATACCTTCAAAGCCATTGATGTCCTGCTGATATGGAGCGATTCCCTGCGCAACATTGTATTAGCCTGGGATCCCGATATTTTATTATTGGGCGGCTTTGCTTACTGGTTAGAGGGACCCTTACTTTACTGTTATGTTTCGGCGGTCCTGTATCGTGATTTTCGTTTTAAACCCCTGCACCTGATTCATCTGCTGCCCGTCCTGGTGTTAGGTGGCATTCTGCTGTGGCAATATTATTGGCAAGCCGATGCAACGCAAGTCGCAATGATGACTGACCTGGACTTCATGTGGGGCCAGTTGATGACTCATACCATTACATTGCGCAACGTGTCCATCATCATTTACGGTGGCTGGTGTTTATATGAACTGCATCGTTACCGCCGCTTGTTGCGTGATAACTACGCCAACCTGGAAGCCCGCGAGCGGCGCTGGCTAACCTGGTTTGTCAGCGGTTTTGTGTTGATTGCAAGCTGGGCACTGTTGATCCACGCCATCGGTCACCGGATCGGTGAAGACCTGGCCAATATCCTCGGCATCTGCACCAATTATTTCACCTTCTTCTTTGTCAATTCACTGGTGTTTATCAGTATTCGTTACACGCACCTTTTCGATGGTATTGATGATCAGCGCAATACACCGCCAGAGCCGGCTTCACCTTATTTTAAGCCGGAGCAAGTCGAACGCTTGCAGAACTTTATGGCAAAGGAAAAACCGTTTCTGGAGCCGGACATCAATATCGAGTTGCTGGCCAAGCGACTCTCATTACCGGAGCGCACCTTGTCGCGCATCCTGAATCAACATTTTGGCAAGAATTTTTTTGAGTTTATCAATGGCTATCGTGTCGAAGAAGCCAAGCGTTTGTTGCGTGATCCGGATCAGCAGAGCGCCTCTATGCTGGATATTCTTGCAGCGGCGGGCTTCACCTCCAAATCTACATTTAATTCCATCTTTAAAAAGCACCTGGGCCAGACGCCATCGCAATATCGGCAAGATCATAATGTGAAATAATGGCAAAAAAAGCCCGGCCAGGCCGGGCAAAGTACTGAGGTTTGGGGTTGCACCTCCCTGTGAGTACAACGGCCTTCAGCAGATGCTGTCCACTAAAATTGCAGGCGTGCGCCCAGGCTGTAGCGCGCACCGTTTTCATAAAAGCCTACGGGAATACCGTCATCGGTTCGCTGGTAAATAATTTCATTGGTCAGATTAACCGCCGTGAAAAACAATGAGAGCTGGTCTGTGATTAACCAATTAGCCGTCGCGTCCCACTGATCGTATTCGTCAGTCACCAGCTGAGAACCCGAGGTCAATCCACCGAAAGCTTCCGAGCGATAGTTGTAAGACAGGCGCACGCTGAAAACATCATCCTCGTAATACACCGACGCGTTTAATTGATCCTCCGAATTGCCGGGCAACTTTAATGTTTGCCCACCATCCACAGCCGGCACCGTCGCATCGGTGTAGGTGTAGTTAGCGACTACACCAAAGCCCATGCCCAGTTCCTGTTGCCATTGCAATTCAAGCCCCTTGATATCCGCGCCGTTCTGCGCGTTGTAGGGACGCGTCACTGTCAGGGTCTGTCCATCAATCACTTCTTCGGCAGTGCGGGTAAATACAAAGGTATCCAGATCTTTGACGAAATAGGTCGCTGATAAAATGGCCGCTTCTGCAAAATACCATTCCACGCCGGCTTCGTACTGATCGGCATAGAAAGGATCGAGTTCCGGATTGCCCGCACTGGCTGACGACGTCGTGGCATTGATGGTCAGGTTTGCACTCAAATCCTGGAAGGTCGGCCGAGCCATCACTTGCGATGCCGCCATGCGTACAATTACATCATCGGCCGCATCGTAGATCACATTGAGGCTGGGTAAGTAATCTGTATAGCTGCGCGAGATGCTGCCCAGGTTTCCATCAATATAGGCCTGGGAAGTCTGATTGGTTTCTACACCCCGCACCCCAAGGTTACCGCGCC
The DNA here is from genome assembly GCA_946481735.1 of uncultured Cellvibrio sp. Next base: position 5,128 of record CAMLOU010000057.1, on the reverse strand, counting down.
ATTTGCCGGATTCAAAATTGGCTTTGGCATACACAGCGGTAATTTCCTCGTTGATTTCGTAATAGGCTTGTTGATCAAAGGTGTAGGTCATCGCCCCTTCGCGGAACATCGGATCAATCACTGATTTCGCCAGATCACCATCAATCCATGCATACTGGGTCAAGGAACCTGCCGTCGCCGACTCGCCGTGTAAGCGCGGGGTTAATCCACCGGACACCTCATCCATGGTGATGGCGCGCCAGGCGGGATGCGAGCTGTCGGTGGTACCTACCGTGCGATTGTTGGTGATGGTTTCGTCGCGGAATTTTGCACCCAGTTTGACGCTGGTAATCGGTCCCCAATCCAGATCAAATTCCACATCAGCCTGCGCATAGTTTTCTTCATCTTCCATGGTGCGAATCCAATCGCGTGCACTCATCAATGTCAGCGCAGAATGATCCGTTGGATCAATATCCAGGTATTCAATTTCAATGGTATTGGGGCCGAGATTAATCCGCTCGCGCGTGTTGGCTTCAAACCAATAACCCATATCGCGGTCACTGCCCCCTTCAGCGCTAGTGGTACCGAATTGCCCATGAGCCACCCACCCCTCGCCATGGTAAGTCACATCAACATCCAGCACCTCGGTTTCGACTGAGGCTTCGCGAAAGATCGGCTCAATCGCCGCACCGCCGCTGTCAGGATTTTCCAGCGTGCCACCAACCAGGGCGAGGTTGCCATCGCCGGTGGGAATAAAACGCGGGTCCGTGACCGTGTCACCGTTCTCCAGTTTGTAGCCACCGGGCATGAATAAATAATTCTGGTTGTTGTTGTCAGAATCCATATCGGATTTAACGTAGTTCAACACCATATCCCAGGCACCCGTCGGCCTGAACTGCATAGTCAGATTAGTGGTCAGGCGTTCGTTGTCCTGTTGAAAGATGGCGGAACCACCACCCCACACGGCATAGACATTGTCAGTTACATCGCCATTTTGATCGGTGACCGAATAGAGCGTGTTGGTCGGAAAAGCTTCCAGACCATCGCGTCGCACAGTGCGTTTTTGTGAGCTGACGGACGCGAGGATACCGAAGGTTTCTGTTGCATTTTTCCAACTGCCCAATGCGGAAAATTGCGGATCAATTTCATCCGGCAATTCACTGTACACACCTTCAGCGGAGGCATGAAAGGTCATGGCATCCAGATCCAGTGGTTTACGCGTGCGCACAATCACCGTACCGCCAATGCTGCCTTCGTCGATATCCGCTTCCGGACTTTTATAAACCTCTAACGAGGACACTAACTCTGAAGCGAGGATGGAGTAATTAAATCCTCGACTTGGATTGTCGTTGGCCCACCAGTAAGCGGATGCCACGTTCTGGCCGTTCATCAGCGTACGGTTCATGGTGCTGTTGGTACCACGCACAAAGATATCGCGCCCTTCACCCCAGATACGGTCAACCGAAATACCGGGAATGCGTTGCAGCGAATCGGCTACGTTTTTGTCAGGAAATTTCCCGATATCTTCCGCGTTGATGGCGTCGACGATGGAGTCGGCATTTTGTTTGACGTTGAGCGATTGTTTTAAACTGCCGCGAATGCCGGTGACGAAGAGTTGTTCGATCTGTTCGTCGTCGCTGCCGGGTTGGGCGTGTAGCGGTAGTGCGGTGCTGAGTGTGAGTAGTGCGATGGTGGAGGCGAGTTGTTTTTTGCGTGAGCTGATCACTTTTGGTTTTCCCCTTTGTGTGTGGACCGCATTTTGGGCGGTCTTTGTTATGTAAATACCACTGCCGTTTATGTAAACGCAGAGGGAGGGGGAATCCCGACATGAAAATGTCATATGAAAAGGTACTTCGTCTGATGATCAAAAATACAAGAAAAAACTTGGAAGAGTTGTCGGGATTAGTGGAGATTGTGCGTTTAATGTTGAATGCTTGGAATAGAAGGTGGGGCAGTCGTGGCGGAGTAGGGTGTGAGACACGCCGTGAATCCGGCCCCTTCGCGCTCCCAGCGCTTCGGGACACGTCCCACATCCATGTGGGTCGTCCTTGGAGGCTCATCATCGACATCCGTGTCGATGATGGTCTCACACCCTACTCCGCAACTCCTTCTGTGCTAAATTCACGATTAATATTTCATAGCCATTTTTATTAAAATTTCTTGGCACATACTTGCAGAGAATTGGGCAGAGGCCTGCGGGACCATCATCGACAGGGATGTCGATGATGAGCCCCCACGGATGGGTTCACGGCGTGTCCCGCAGGCCTCTGCCCAATTCTCCCCTCAGACTAAAACCTCAATCTAGCACCAACAGAAAACCGTCTACCGTTCTCATAGAGTCCTTGGGGAATATCATTCGCCGTTCGATAAAAAATGACTTCATTCGTCAAATTCACGCCCTCAACATACATCGTCAAATGTTCTACCGGCGTATAAGCCGCCGAAAAATCCCATTGCTGGTAGCCATCGGTTTCGTCCTGCGAGCCGGAAATTAATTCGCCGAAAGATTTTGAGCGATAGTTATAAGAAAGCCGCACACTAAAATGCGGGCTTTCATAATAAATTGACGCGTTAACTTGATCGCGCGAATTGCCGGGCAAGCGCAAACTTTGTTGTCCGTTGGGAGAGGGAACACGAGCGTCGGTGTAGGTATAGTTGCTCAGCCAGCCTATGCCATTTCCCACATCCTGTTGCCATTGAATTTCCACACCATTGATACGCGCGCCTTCGGCGTTGTAGGGGCGGGTGATATTCAGTTGTTGGCCGTCAACCGTTTCTGTCACGGTCTCGGTGTAGATAAATGTGGAAATGTCTTTATAAAAATACGTCGCCGACAAAATAGCGGCGTCATCGAAATACCATTCAATGCCGCTATCCAGTTGACGCGCCCGGAACGCGTCCAGATTGGGGTTGCCTTCGGATGCTGTGCCACTGGTGGCGTCGATGACGATGTTAGGGCTCAGGTTTTGAAAGGTAGGACGCGCCATAACACGGGATGCGGAGAAGCGCCACAATGCGGTCTCATCAATATCGTAGGCAAGGTTAACACTGGGAAGGTAATCGCGGTAACGGCGCTGTTCGATAACCGTGTCCCGTTCGCGATAGGCCGTGGATGTTTGTTGTGTTTCTACCGCGCGCACGCCCACATTGCCATGCCAGGCGCCGCGTGCAAAATCCGCTTTGAAATAAGTCGCTGTAATATCTTCGTTGATGCGATAAAACGCCGCGCGATCTTCGTGGTAAATCATTAACCCGCTTGCCAACAATGGATCAATAACTTCTGCGATCATACCTTTGTCAGCCCAGGCAAACCGCGTGAGCGAGCCGGCGCTGGCGGTGTTGCGATGCAACGGCGGTGTTAACCCGCTAGATATCTGATCGAGGCCGATATATCCCAGCGTTGCCCACCCCGGATGCGCGGTATCGATGCGCCCTAGGCGACGATGATTTTCGATACTGTGGTCGCGCCATTTGATGCCCCATGTAATACGCGAAAAAAACGCGCTCTCAAGGTCCCGTTCTGCATCCAGTTGCCCATAGATTTCTTCATCTTCCATACGGCGCTGCCAATCGCGGGAATCGCTGGAGAAACGTGCAAGGCTGGCCGCGTTTTGTGGATCGAGATCGAGATAATCCACTTCAATACTGTCACGACTCAACGAAAAACTGTGCCGCGTATTACCGAGAAAACGGTAGAGGCGATCATGATCTGTGCCGCCGGCGGCGCTGGTGATGCCCACTTGCGTATGCCATTGCCAGACATCGCCGTGATAATGCGCATCAAGGTCGTAGAGTGTACTGCGCACGTAGGCCTGACGAAAAATACTGTCGATGGCGGCGCCCACGCTGTCAGGATTATTCATCACGCCGCCGAGCAAGGTTTGTCGGCCATCACCGGTTGCGCCAAAGCGCGGGTTAGTCACGGTGACCGGGGGCGTTTCGCGCAATTTAAATCCGCCGGGCATGAATAAAAAATTCTGGTTGCTGTTATTCATGGCCATGTTGGACTCAACATAATTCAATGCCAACTCCCAGGCATCAGCGGGCCGCCATTGCAAGGTGACATTACTCGTTTGACGTTCGCGCTCCTGTTGAAAAATAGCGGAGCCGCCACCCCAGATGACATACACATCCTCCGTAACCTGCCCTTGTTCATCGACGATGTCATAGCGCGTGTTATCCGGAAAGGCTTCCAGGCCGTCACGGCGCATGGAACGGTTTTGCCAATTAAAGGATGCCAGTACACCAAGGGTCTCGGCGGCATTTTTCCAACTGCCGAGCAAGGAGGCTTGCGGGTCCCAGGCACCGGGCAATTCACTGTATTGACCTTCCAGGTTCAGCCTCAAGGTGTTGCTGTCCATATCAAAGGGTTTGTGCGTGTAAATAATCACCGTGCCGCCGATACTGCCTTCATCGATGTCCGCCGTCGGGCTTTTGTGCACCGCCAGCGATGCAATTAACTCCGAGGCAAGGATGGTGTAATTAAAACCCCGGCCCGGATTATCGTTGGCCCACCAGTAGGCGGAGGCGACGTTCTGGCCATTCATCAAGGTGCGATTGATGTCTTTATCGGTACCGCGAATATTGATGTCGCGCCCTTCGCCCCAAATGCGATCCACCGACACACCGGGAATCCGTTGCAAGGCATCCGCGATATTTTTATCGGGAAATTTTCCAACGTCTTCGGCGGTGACCATGTCCACCACCGAATCCGCATTTTTCTTTTGCACCAGATTGCGTTTCACACTGCCGCGAATGCCGGTGATGAGCATTTCATCCGGAACAGCCAACGGCGGTGCCGTTTCCTCCTGCACACCATCGCCAAAAAAATCCGGCGAAACCGCTTCCGCATGGCGTGCCGGCGGTGCAACAAAGATAACAATGGCGTTGTTGCGCAGGGTGTATTGCAGTTGCGTATGACGCAGCAAGTGCGCAATGGCCTCGCGCGCGGTGAATTCACCCTGCAGCGGCGCCACAGAAACGGCGGGAATATCTTCCGGACGAAACAGGATCTGCAATCCGGATTGTTCGGCGTAGTGTGTCAGGGCGGCGGCAAGAGGCTGCTCGTCGATGGTGTACACATGACCGAGGGCCAAATGCCACGGCAGGAGCAAACCCAGGCCGGCAGCCAGAGCCCATGGTCGCAGCA
>CAMLOU010000056.1 GCA_946481735.1 uncultured Cellvibrio sp. | reverse complement strand
AAGTCAGGGATGACTTGAGGGAGCTACAGGGATGTATTCATGCGTTTTCGAAACAAACACCCCAATGCCAAACGGTGTGCGAAGTGCTTATTTCGACCTAAAAATAACTTCTCGTAACTTCTCCAGCTTCGGCGCCACCACCGGCACCGTCAACATCGTACTCGCCACCGCCATCAACAACAGCGCCGTAAACGTCTCACTCGTAATAATCTGCTTATCCAACAACACATTCGCAAAGATAATCATGATCAACGCCTTGGTCTGCAACAACCAACCAATGATCGACGCCTCACCCTTCTCCCACTTCAAAATCCGACCCGCCAGATGCACCCCCACCAACTTACCGCTCACCGACGCCACCAATAACACCGCCGCCGCCACAAACACCATGGTGCCGCCCACATCCCAATTGGTCCGCAAGCCCGTACTGAGGAAGAACACCGGCATAATCACCAGCAACACATGGTGACGCAGCTTGTCCATATCCTCCTGGTTAAACCAGTCGCTGTCGGTCACCGCACCCGCCAGAAACGCCCCCACCATGTAGTGCAAGCCGGACCAGTCGCCCGCGAAACCACAAATCGCCAGCCACACCAGGGCCACATACCAACGGTCCCGCTCGGGAATAGCCGTCATCAACTTACGATACAGGTAGCTCGCCACCGCAAAACCCACCAGGAACATCCCCTGGCGTCCCACGCGATCCCAATCCAGCAGGATCAGCGCCAATACACCCCAGATAGCAATGTCATCGAGGCTGGCGTAACGCAGGATGCGCTGGCCAATCGGCTGTCGCAGAATCTCCAGCTTCTCCATCAACAAGATCAGGATCGGCAAAGCGGTCACGGCACAGGACATGCCCACCCCTAAAACAAATTGCCAGGGCATCCCTTGCGGCCCCATCCAGCCATCAAACATCAACATGCCCAATCCGGCGGCACAGCCAAATGCCAGCGGCACCCCCAAGGCCAGCCCGGCCGTGATACTGCTCTCGCGTTTGTAGCGCCAGGCCTTGCTGAGATCCAGCTCAACCCCGGCGATAAACACAAACAACATCACCGCCCACCAGGCAATGCCATTGAGCGCGGTGACCACGGAAGGATTAAAGACAAAGGCATAGTAGTCAGGAAAGGCGGCCCCGAGGATGCCCGGGCCGAGCAGGATACCGGTGATAATCTGCACCACCACCAGCGGCGCCCAGTAATCTGTTTTTCCAACGCGCCAGATGAAATAAGGCACAGTGAAGATAATCGTCATGGCAATCAGGAAGATTTCCGTGGTGTTCATCGCGTGAGGCATGGCAAGTCCGGTTTATTGTTATGCGTTAATCAAACGTGAGAAAGAATCACAACCGATAGCGCCTGAACCGGTGCTCCCGGTCAGGCGCGCCTTTGTACAAAGCGCCGCTGTCGCCGGTCAATTGTTTAAAACTATCTGGACGATAGCCCGAACGTGGCCGCAGGTGACGAGCCGCAACGCAACGCGTCAAAGTGCGGAATTATTTGTGCTGGGAGCTTGACGATGAATCACCGGAAAGCCTACTGTTGGCGCGCTAAAAAGAAGTTGAGAGATTTTAAAGCAAGGGATGGTTGATACCATCAATCCACCGCTCAATTTGGCACCAAATAAGTGCAAAGCAAAAAACACGTGCAACATTTTGGTGCTTTTGATAAAAAAGCTTGGGTCCCAATCTTCCGCAAAGCCTGATTTTTACAAGCCCGTTGCTATTTTTCCGAGATGGCATATATTTTGCCCCTTTTCGGACACCCTGGTTCTCGCTCTGCTCGCTACTGGGGTGGCGAAGGTGGAAAGAGCGCGGGATAAAAATGATTTCTGACTTGTAGCTATGGTGGCTACTCATTTACTTGGAGGCATTCAATGTCTAAGACTCTGGACTTGATCAAAGAACACGAAGCGCGCTGGATTGACCTGCGCTTTACCGACACCAAAGGTAAAGAGCAACACGTTACCTACCCCGCCAATGTAGTAAACGATTCCTTCTTTGAAGAAGGCAAAATGTTCGACGGTTCATCTATCGCTGGCTGGAAAGGCATCAACGAATCCGACATGATCCTGATGCCGGACGATTCCACCGCTATGCTGGACCCTTTCTACGACGAAGCAACCATCATCGTGCGTTGCGACATCGTTGAACCTGCCACCATGCAAGGCTACGACCGCGACCCACGTTCTATCGGCCGTCGCGCTGAAGAGTACCTGAAGTCTACCGGCCTGGGCGACAAAGCCCTGTTTGGTCCGGAGCCAGAATTCTTTATCTTCGACAGCGTTCACTACGCCAGCACCATGGGCGGCGCCTTCTACAAGATCAAATCTGAAGAAGCAGCCTGGGACTCAGGCGCTGACACCGAAGGCAAAACCGGCCACGCGCCACGCGTAAAAGGCGGTTACTTCCCGGTTGCTCCGATTGACTCTCTGCACGACATCCGCGCTGCCATGTGTAATGCCATGGAAGCCATGGGTCTGGAGATCGAAGTTCACCACCACGAAGTGGCTAACGCTGGCCAGTGTGAAATCGGTGTGGGTGCCAACACCCTGGTGAAAAAAGCGGACGAAGTACAGATCCTGAAGTACTGCGTACACAACGTGGCTCACCAGTACGGTAAAACCGCAACCTTTATGCCGAAGCCGCTGATCGGCGACAACGGTTCAGGTATGCACGTACACCAGTCTTTCTCCAAAGCTGGCGTTAACCAGTTTGCCGGTGACGCTTACGCTGGCCTGAGCGAAACTGCCCTGTACTACATCGGCGGTATCATCAAGCACGCCAAATCACTGAACGCTTTCTGTAATGCGTCTACCAACTCTTACAAGCGTCTGGTTCCAGGCTTTGAAGCACCGGTCATGCTGGCTTACTCAGCCCGTAACCGTTCTGCATCTATCCGTGTTCCGTTCGTATCTGGCGCCAAAGCCAAGCGTATCGAAACCCGTTTCCCTGACCCGACTGCTAACCCTTACCTGGCGTTTGCTGCTCTGTTGATGGCGGGTATCGACGGCGTTCAGAACAAGATTCACCCTGGCGACCCAGCAACCAAAGACCTGTACGACCTGGAGCCGGAAGAAGAAGCGGAAATCCCAACCGTTTGTGCCAGCCTGGAAGAAGCACTGCAAGCTCTGGAAGCTGACCACGACTACCTGACTGCTGGCGGCGTGTTCACTAAAGACTTCATCGATTCTTACATCGCGCTGAAGCGTGCTGACATTCAACGTGTTGACATGACTCCGCACCCGGTAGAGTTCGAGCTTTACTACAGCGTGTAAGCCAGTAGCCTTTACGTTAGTAAGGAAATGACTTACCTAAGGCCCGTTCAGGCGACTGAACGGGCTTTTTCTTTTTCGGCAGCGGGAGTACTCTTGCGGAAATTGTTTAAGGAGATACCCATGCCCCTTCGCTCGCTGTTGTGCTTACTCCTTGGCCTTTCCCTGACGCTCAGCGCCGGTGCGCAAATCTATAAGACCGTCGACAAGGACGGCAAGGTGATCTACACCGACAAGCCCCGCGGCGATCAGCCCGCCGAAGCTGTAGATCTTCCTCCCATCAATACCCTGCCTCCCGAAAACGCGGATAATTTTCCCCGGGACGAACAGCAAAACCAGCCCGAGGCAATTCGCTACCAGGTAGACATCATCAGCCCCCGTGAAAACGTGACGATTCCGCCAGGGCAGCGGGATCTCGGTATTGCCGTCACCCTTAACCCGCCGTTAGCCGGGGACCACTGGCTGCTTTACTTTATGAATGGCGAATTGTTAGAGGAAACCCGTGAGAGCAATATTGTGGTGCAGGATGTTTTTCGCGGCAGCCATACGCTGGAAGTCGAAGTGATCGACAACAATGGCACCTCGCTGGGCAAGTCAGCGCCCGTCGTGGTGAACGTGATTCGTCCCACCGTCAAACAACAAACAGCGCCCGCGCCGAAGCCCAAACCCAAGACATAATGCGCCAGATGCCCAAGCCCTAAAAGCGGGCAGCACTATGTTGGTGCAAACCACCCTTGCGCCAACTAGACTCACCCCTGAAAACGCCTAAAAACACGCACTTTTTACGTTGGTTTGCTTTTTGCATAGCTCATGCACACAGACCAAGCACACCAGTGGGCATGTGCCCATTGCCAAGGCATCCAGGAGTGAATTCATCGGTGAGCCCTCGCGATCTCCATAAACCGCTGCTCGACAGCCTCAGCACCGCCATCATCCTGGTGGACAGCGACCTGCTGCTACGCCACATGAACCCGGCGGCCGAAGCGCTGCTGTCGATGAGCTGTGAACGCAACATCGGCGAACCCATCACCTATTTCTTCCACGAATCCAACGAAACCGAAAAACAACTCAAGCTCGCCGCCGCCCAGGCCAACCACTACACCAAGCGCCACGCGGAATGGCAGTTGCTCAGCGGTGGCCATATCACCGTGGACTATACCGTGACGCCGTTTGGCGATCATGAAGGCTTGATTATCGAGATCCTGCCGATTGACCGCCTGCTGCGGATCAGCCGCGAGGAGATGCTGGCCTCATCCCACGAGACCACGCGCAACCTGATTCGCGGCATGGCTCACGAGATCAAAAACCCCTTGGGTGGGATTCGCGGCGCAGCCCAGTTACTGGCGCGGGAACTGCCGGACAGCGGCTTGCAGGAATACACCAATATCATCATCGATGAGGCGGACCGCTTGCGTAACCTCGTTGACCGCATGCTCGGCCCCAATCAATTGCCACAGCATAAACAGCTCAATATCCACGAAGCACTGGAACGGGTCGCCACCATCATCCACGCGGAAAGCAATGACGCGGTCAAGATCGTGCGCGACTACGACCCCAGCATCCCGGACATGATGGGTGACAAGGAGCTGCTGATCCAGGCGTTCCTGAACATCGTGCGCAACGCCATGCAGGCACTGCTGGAGGCGGGCATGTCCGATGGGGTAATTCGCCTGCGCACGCGCATCCAGCGGCAATTCACCATCGGCCGCCGCCATCATCCGCTGGTGTGCCGGGTGGACATCCTGGACAACGGCCCCGGCATCCCCCAGGACATGATCGAAAACATTTTCTACCCCATGATCTCCGGGCGCGCTGAAGGCACCGGGCTGGGCTTAACGATTTCGCAACACCTCATCCATCAACATCACGGCCTTATCGAGTGCCAGAGTGAGCCGGGCCAAACCCGCTTCACTCTCTACCTACCAATGGAAGTACAACATGCAGAAGTCTAATCGTGTGTGGATTATTGATGACGATCGTTCCATCCGCTGGGTGCTGGAAAAGGCCTTGCAACAAGCCAACATCGACACGCGGGTATTTGACTCGGGTGACAGTGCGCTGAGCCAGCTGAATCGCGAAGTGCCTGATGCGATCATCAGCGACATTCGTATGCCCGGGATGGATGGCCTGGCGTTGTTGACCAACCTGCATGCCAATCATCCGCAAGTGCCCATCATCATCATGACGGCGCACTCCGACCTGGACAGCGCGGTAGCGGCCTACCAGGGCGGCGCCTTTGAATACCTGCCCAAGCCGTTTGATGTGGATGATGCTGTTGCGGTGACCCAGCGCGCCCTGGCCCATGCCCAGGAACAAAAGAGCGAACACACCAGCGTGGCGAGCATTGACGCCAATACCGAAATCATCGGTGAAGCACCGGCGATGCAAGAGGTTTTCCGCGCGATTGGCCGCTTATCCCAATCCAACATCACCGTGTTGATCAACGGCCAGTCCGGTACCGGTAAAGAGCTGGTGGCGCGCGCCCTGCACCGCCACAGCCCGCGCCGCAACGGCCCCTTCATTGCACTGAACATGGCCGCGATCCCTAAAGACCTGATGGAATCCGAGCTGTTTGGCCATGAGAAAGGCGCCTTTACCGGCGCTGCCTCGCAACGCCAGGGGCGCTTTGAGCAAGCCAACGGCGGCTCACTGTTTCTCGATGAGATTGGCGATATGCCTGCGGAAACCCAGACCCGTCTGCTGCGGGTGTTGGCCGATGGCGAGTTCTACCGCGTGGGTGGCCATACCCCAATCAAGGTGGATGTGCGCATCATCGCCGCCACCCACCAGAACCTTGAGCATCTGGTGGCAGAGAATCGCTTCCGCGAGGATTTATTCCACCGTTTGAACGTGATCCGGATTCACATCCCCAAATTGGCCAACCGCCGGGAAGACATTCCGAAGCTGGCGCGTTTCTTCCTGCACAAGGCCGCTACCGAGTTGAATGTGGACCCGAAAGTCTTGTTACCGGAAACCGAGGAGTTTTTCTGCTCCCTGCAATGGCCAGGCAATGTGCGCCAATTGGAAAATACCTGTCGCTGGATCACGGTGATGGCCTCCGGGCGCGAAGTGCATATTGAGGACCTGCCGCCGGAACTGCTGGACCACAAGGAAGGCAGCACGCCAGCGGATGATTGGGAAAAAGCCTTACGCCACTGGGCTGATCAGGCCTTGGCCCGCGGTCACCACCAGTTGCTCAGCGAGGCCGTGCCCACCTTTGAGCGCGCACTGATAGAAACCGCGCTCAAATACACTGCCGGGCGCAAACGCGACGCCGCCAACCTGCTCGGTTGGGGCCGCAACACCCTCACCCGCAAGCTGAAAGACCTGGGCATGTCCGGCGGCACTGACGAATAACATCTTCCCGTAGGTCGGATTAGCCGCCAGGCGTAATCCGACAATTCCTCGCCCACGCGTTGCGGGGCACCCTGTAGCTATACCGCGTCGGATTACGCCTGGCGGCTAATCCGACCTACGGGTATGGCGCCTTTAACAACATTTTTCATCCCAAGCTGTCCCTTCCAAATACTTCGTTATAACCCTTAATGTTTTGTTGACTATGCCGTTAACCCAACTAGGCTAAGCAATAACAACAGTGGGTTTTATCGTGCACCAAAGAAGTGCATAGCCCGAATGTTTTGTCCGCCCTATCTCAGCCTGATGCAGTCCGCAGGCGCCTGAATAATAAAAACCGGAGTAAGAAAAATGGTTGAACGTTCTCTGCTCACCAAGTTGATGGGCTGGCTGAGCGCCGCGATGGTTCTGATAGCCATGATTGTGGCCTTCGCCAATTACCGTATTGCAGCCAATGAGCTGCAGGAAAAATTTACTCACGACAGCCAGACCATGATCGAGTTGACCAACTCGTCGCTATTGGAAGCCGTGTTCGCCTATGACTTCCAGCAGATTGAGGCCATCGCCAAATCCCTGGTCAACACCTCGTTAATTACCGGCATCAATATTGTCGACCATCGCGGCAAGGCACTGGCCAAAGCCCAGGATGCCCAGCTCGGTGATGGACAAGTCCCCCATACCGCCATTCCGATTGTGTACAACGGCAGCAATATCGGTAGCTACGACATCACCTTTTCCACTCACGAAGTCGACCAGGTACTGAGCAGCCAGGTTAAGAACAATATTCTGGTGGTGGTATTGCTGCTATTGGCGAGCCTGGGCACCGTGTACGTGCTGACCCGCCGGCTGGTGCTGGCACCGGTAGCCGAAGTGACCCGATCCCTCGCCTCTATCGCCGATGGCGGCGGTGACTTGACCCGTCGTTTGCCCACCGCCCGGGGCGATGAAATTGCCGCGCTGGCCCACAACTTTAATCGCGTGATGGAACATATCGCCGACATCATTCGCAACGTGGTGCAGGTCAACAACAAGGTGCGCGACCATGTGCGCGATATGGCCGCCGCCACCGACAGCACCGTCACCTCCACCAGCCAGCAGTTGAAAGAAATCGAGCTGGTGGCAACTGCGGTAGAAGAGCTTTCCGCCTCCGCCACCGAAATTGCCAAACACGCCGGGGATACCGCCGAACGCACCAACGCCACCAGTATCCTTGCCGAGGAAGGCCATCAGGTCGTGAACCTCTCGTTGAATAACGTCAACAGCCTCACCAACCAGATCGATGCGACGGCAAAAAAAATTCAGGTATTAAAAGAAAACAGCGTGAACATTGGCTCTGTGATGGAAGTGATTCGCACCATCGCCGAACAAACCAACCTGCTCGCCCTCAACGCCGCCATCGAAGCCGCACGGGCCGGCGAACAAGGCCGCGGCTTTGCCGTCGTGGCCGACGAAGTTCGCTCCCTCGCACAGAAAACCCGCGACTCCACCGAAGAAATTGAATCCATCGTGGTACAACTCCAACGCGCCGCAGACGAAGCGCATCAATCCATGAACACCAGCACCGCCTCCGCGCGCGAAACCATCGACACCGCCGCACGCGTCGGCGAAGCGCTCGACAAAATCCGCGCGAACATCACGGTGATCAACGACATGAACCACCAGATCGCCACCGCCTCACATCAACAAAGCTCAGTCGCGGATGAAGTGAGTAAAAATATTTCGGCGATCCACAACTTGTCCGGCAAAGTCTCGCAAAACGCCAACGTCGTCAGCGCCAGCGCCAGCCACCTCACCCAGGAAAGCAGCGAACTCAAAGAACAAATCGACAACTTCAAGATTTAACTCCAGCCAGAGCCTTGCCTGGGCGATATTGCTGCGCAATATCGCCTTTTTTATATCTCACTTTTTGCAACATGCACAACACGAGTTTGTTATCAGGGTATTGTTTTGAAACCTTCAATTCATGGATGAATTGAAGGAGCTACAGGGACGTATTAATGCGTTTTCAAAACAATACCCTAATGACAAACGAACTACGAAGTCATCCATTCTTTTATGAAACCAAACTTTTTTACAGAAAAAATAGAAACCTATGCGCATTATTTATAAAGACATATAAATATTGCTTTAATTTTGCTCACCCCAAAAACATCAACTACAGTTATCCATACCTGAACAGGATCTATCTTCACGGTACTCTCATCGTTAGTTAAACAGGACTTTAAGCATGACATCGCCCACCACGCTCGATGGACTGCGCAAAAGCCGGGCTTTGCGCGCCGATAAGATGTTCCTCCTGACCATCATCCTCGAATTCATCTACACCCTCGCACTGGCACCCTGGTTTAACACCTGGAAAGCCGCATTTATGGTGGGTATACCTCTGGTCATTGCGGCACTGGCAATCTATTCCTGGCGACCAGCCACCCGCTTGAGTTCAGTGGTACTCGCCAGCATCGCAATGCTGTTCGTCACCCTGCATATTCATCAGTCCCAAGGGCTGATTGAAATGCACTTTGGTGTCTTTGTGGTCCTTGCATTTATTGCGGTGTATCGCGATTGGCTGCCGCTGGTCATCACCGCCGCTCTGGTTGCCGTCCATCACCTGGTTTTTTGTTATTTGCAACATGCCGATATGGGCGTCTGGTTATTTCGTGATATGGAAGATCACTGGCTGCGGGTTTTTATCCACGCCGGTTATGTGGTGGCAGAGACTGCGTTTCTGATATTTTTCACGCGCAATGCACGGCGTGAAGTTGAAGTGGGCGATGTGTTGATGGTCACGACCCAGAAGATGATGCGCGACGAAGACACCATTGATTTTCGCATCCAGATCGAAAGTTCCTGCACCGAACTACAACAGTTTTCCCGCTTACTTTGTTGCCTGAAAAAACTGCTGTTCCAGGTCAACAAAGTATCCGATGAACTGCAATCATCAGCGCAGGAGCTGGATGTAAAACGCGAGAAATTGCATCAGGACAGCGAAACCATCCAGATGGATATCCATAGCCTCGCCGAATCCGTCACTACTTTATCCCGTGCGGTACATGATATTGCCGACAACGCCGCGGCGGCGGCTAGCGCGGTGGAAGACGCGTATAAAGACGAACGCTCGCTGCGCATGGTGGTGAAATCCAGTCACGATATCAACGAATACCTGACAATGGCTTCAGACAAGATGGGCAATCTGAATCAGGCCTGCCATACCATTGATAAAGTGGTGAGCGTCATTACCGGTATTGCCGAACAAACCAATTTGCTTGCACTCAACGCGGCGATTGAAGCAGCTCGCGCGGGTGAAGACGGACGCGGTTTTGCCGTCGTTGCGGAAGAGGTTCGCGCCTTGGCGGGACGAACCCAACAATCCACCGGCGAGATCTTCAGCCTGGTGCAAACGCTACAAAAAGGCTCGGAAGAAACGCTGAATATCATGAAAGATTGTCAGCGCATTGCCCGGGAAACGGAAGAAAATAGTATGGACGTGGCGCAATCTCTGGATACGCTTAAAGCGTCGCTCTTATCGATCAATCAACTTAATCAATCCATTGCCCAGGCGACCCAGGAGCAGGATCAGGTAAGCCAACAGATGAGCGTCAATGCGGCCACGGTTGAACAACGCAACTCGCAAATGCAGGAACAGGTATCGGCATTGAGCAATCTTTCCAATATCCTGATCCAGCATCAATCACTGCTAAACCAACAACTGCGCAATGTATTGTTGGATTCTTCGGCGGAATTCGCCAAAGGTTGAGTGAATAGCGGAAAGGCCGTGATCCGGCCTTTTTTTAATTATGGCTTTTGCCAATCACCCATTAATGTTTCCCAGGTGTAATGCTGTGCGTCTTCTGTCGTCAGCTGACGGCGCTTGGCATTTTTATGCGCACCCGCACCGTGACTCTGGTATTCAAAGAAACGCGCATCTTCCGGCATAAAGGGTTCTTTGCCACCGTCGCGCGTGGTGCCGCCCATCCAATACCAACCATCGCGCGTAATATGTGCGTCCATTTCAGTGTCGATAAACACCGCTTTACCAATCGCATTGGGATCGGCATAACGGCCGTCGGGGAAATCGGTGGTGGGATGCCAGGGCCGCCCCAGCGGCGTGGAATTATCCGGCACACCCGGCTCGCGGGTCAGCTTGCAGCGAATAAATGTCAATCCATATTCATCCGCAATCTGCGTCGATGGCGCGGTGACATAAGCGTGGGGAATCGAGTCGCGGCCACGAATGCGAGTGATAATTTCAGAATCGGTGAACAGTGCGTTGCCCGCGCCGAAGATAAAATCCACATTGCCCGCAATCTTGTTGCGATCAAACCAGGCGCGTCCGGCATCTACAAATAACGTATCCTGATACCCCAACAATTGGACCTCACGTGCCAGCACACGGTCACTGCCTTTATCCAGATGCAAGGCGACCGCCTGGCTGTGGCGAATCTTTTGCGGATCATCATTTTCCAAGGCATCGTTGGTAACGAAATCGAAGCTGTTCTCAATTGTTAAATTGTGAAATTGCACACCCGACGCACGCACAATCACAGTACCGGAACCGCGCGTGCCCCAGGTTTTTCCTGGCTCTGAAACCTGGCCTGAATAGGCATCAAACACGATACGGGTTTTATCCATACCCGCGCCGATCAAATGAAGATTGGGTTTATCGATAACCAGCTTTTCGTAGTAATCCCCTGGCTGGATAAAAATTTTAAACGGCGTCGCGGCGCCCGCCGGTGCAGCATCGATTGCTGCCTGCACGCGATTAAAATGACCGGGTTTACCAAGCAAATTCGTATCGCGAGTGACAACCGCATCGTAAGATGCGTCGGGTTGGTGGGCGCAGGCCAACAGTTGTGCCGCAAGCACTAGCCACAACAAAATTTTTATCGTGTTCATCTTATTCTCCTCAAACAAAAACGGCGACATCAACGCGGGAGTCGCCGTTAAACCAGAAGCTATCAGTGCTCAACCGATCAGGCGAAATAGTGCTTGATCGTCGCCAACACCCCTTTGTCATAAAAACGCGTTAACCAAAGCGCCGTCGTTTCGACAAAACGTGTATCGTTGATCAGATCTGTGCCGAACACTTGCGACAGGGAAACCACTGCTTTCACCATTGCCAGGGGATTGCCCGCATTCTCAGTGCACAACTGGCGCAGCGTCGCCGCCAGCGGATCGGAAACTTCGATAGGATTGCCTTGCTCGTCCACGCCGGAAACGTAACGAATCCAGGCAGCTACTGCCAGACAAATAATGTCGATATGGCCATTGCCGGCCAATTGTTCGCGCAGGGTTTCCAGCAGGCGTTGTGGCAGTTTCTGTGAACCATCCATCGCAATTTGCCAGGTGCGATGTTTGAGTGCTTTGTTGAAGAAACGGTCACGCAATTGTTGTTTATAGAATTCAATATCAAAGCCATCCGGCGCGGCCACCGTTTCGCCCGCCTCGCGCGCCATGTATAACTTGATCATGTTGACGAATGCCGGCTCGCTCATGACTTCGCTGATGTAATTAAAACCGGATAAATAGCCGGTGTAGGCAAGCGTCGAGTGGGAACCGTTAAGCAACCGCAATTTAATTTTTTCGAAGACGTGCACATCATCAACCAATTGCACGCCGACCTTCTCCCATTGCGGGCGACCATCAGAAAAGCGATCTTCTACAACCCATTGTGTAAACGGTTCCGCCACTACCATACCTTCATCGCGCAGGCCCAGGCGCGCTTCAATCTCATGGCGATCTTCATCGGTCGTCGCGGGCACAATCCGATCAATCATCGTGCAGGGAAAACAGGTATTGGCTTTGATCCAGTCCGCCAGTTCTGCGGAAACCTGTGCAGCAAATTGCCAGACGACCTTGGCTAACACCTCACCATTATTCGGTAAGTTGTCACAACTTAATGCAGTAAAACTTTTATGGCCGGCGCGAAACCGTTGCTGCAAAGCGGCCACCAGATAACCGATAGCTGAAACCGGACGGTCAAGATTCGCCAGATCGTGAATAATATCGGGGTGCGCACGATTCAGGTCGCCCGTGGCCGGGTCGTGGCAGTAACCTTTTTCGGTTATGGTGAGCGATACAATACGAATGGCCGGGTCAGCCATCAGCGCCACCAGCGCAGCAGGATCTTCCGGCCCGACGAGGGTTTTTAACACAGCACCAATCAATTGTAATTTTTCACCCTCGCCGGAGCGCTCAACCAGGGTGTAAAGATTATCTTGCGGGGCCAATTGCTCACGCACATTCGCTGAGCGCAAACTGCAACCCACAATACCCCAGTCACCGCCGAACTGATTTAATACCGCCTCGGTGTAAAAAGCCTGGTGTGCACGATGGAATGCACCTATGCCGAGATGCACGATTCCCGGTTTGAGTTCTGCCCGTTTATAACGGGGCAATTGTACATCGGAAGGCAATTGCTGGATGTTGCCTGAGTTCAGCCTGTTCATCTTGATACCTGCGTGGTTGATTTGTATTTCTACTCAAACGATGGTGCAGCCGGCTCTCTCAAACCAGCTTTTTTTTGCGCATAACTCGCGCTTGATTATAGCGAATCCGAACAAATATCCGATAGCGCGAAAACTGGTAAATCCACAAGGGAGATGCTATATTTTCGCCGATTTTTTGCACTTTAATCGGTTTTGATAAATAAAAAATGTCATCCTGTTTTTTAATAACCAAAAGAAATTCACTGGCGTTTACGCAGCGTCATCCAAAAAGAATCGTCCCCCTAAATCAACCCGGAATGTGAGCTTCACATACACCCGACTTACAGGCACATGTCTATGGCACATATAGCAGCAATTGGTGAAGTGATGGTGGAGTTGTCCCCCTTCATAAACAACACAACCGACAACCGTGAAGTCATGGCACTGTCTTACGCTGGCGATACCTATAACACATCGGTTTATATGTCTCGTCTCGGTTTGCAAACAGATTACGTTACCTTGTTGGGGGATGATCCCTACAGCAAACAAATTCTGCAACGCATGGCCGATGAAAATATCGGCACACGCATGATCGACCAATTGCCCGGGCGTTCACCGGGCTTATACATTATTCGCAACACCCCGGATGGTGAGCGCGAATTTTTTTACTGGCGTAAAGAAGCGCCGGCGCGCGAACTATTTTCTACCACAGAGCAGGCCGCTCATCTGGTTGCACAGCTCACATCCTGCGATTGCGTTTACCTCAGCGGTATTACTCTGGCCATCATCGGCGAGGCTTCGCGCCAGATACTGCTCACTGCGCTACAACAATTGCGTGCTGCCGGCGTGAGGATTGCATTCGACAGTAACTTCCGCCCCCGCTTGTGGCGCGACAAAAATGAAGCGCAGCAGGCGATGCTGGCGATCTTGCAATTCACCGACATTGCCCTGCTGACACTGGATGATGAATTGCTGTTATGGGGTGACGACTCCGTCCAGGGCTGCGTCGACCGCTACAAACATACTGCCGTGAAAGAACTCATCCTAAAACGCGGCGCCAGCGACACCATCATCATTCAGGATGGTCAGGAAACACGCGTTCCGGTTCCGCCTGTAAAAAATATTATCGATACCACCGGCGCGGGTGACACATTTAACGCAGGTTATCTGGCTGCGCGCTTAAACGGTGCTTCTGCGGCGGATGCGGCGAAGCAAGGTACGCGCTGCGCGGGCATCATCATTCGCTATCGCGGTGGCGTGATTGATAAGGCTGTTTTTGAGCAGGAGCTGAGTGTCTAGTGCAGGTTGTTAAGTCGGATTACGCCTTTGGCTAATCCGACCTACCTTGGCAGCATCCCCACTCCATCACGCTTTAACATTAAGCCTTCAACATAGGCGTGCCGCGTTTGCACAATTGAATTGCCAGCCCCCAAGGGTCGCGCATCATCACCAGGTGTGAACCATCTTTGATGCGTACTTCTTCCGCAAAAGTAGCCCCAACCTTTTCAAGTTCTGCGCGTTTTTCTTCCGGGTTTTCGCACACAAAAGCCAGATGCAAAATCAGCGGATTCATGTTCGCGTAGTCCGGCACCTGATCCGGTGGGTTGTTGTAAATCTCAATCATCACCTGGCCACTGTCGTCGGCGAGAAAATGGGTATTGGGGCCACCTTCCATCTTGCGCGCAATGGTCATCCCCATATGCGTTACATACCACTCGGCGACGGCAATGGGGTCAGCCACATTGAAAGCAAAATGTTCTATCTTCATGAAAATACCTGTCTATTTCTCATCAATACAAATCAAACGCACGTGGCAACCATTCACTGATGGCGGGGACGTAAGTCACCAGCAACAACACCACAAACATCGCGAAATACATGGGCAACAATGGGCGCACCATCTGCGCAATCGTTGTTTTGGCAATCCCACAACCGACAAACAATACGCTGCCCACCGGCGGAGTACATAAACCGATACACAGGTTCAACACCATCATGATCCCGAAGTGCAGAGGTGACATACCCAGCTCAGTGACTACCGGCAGGAAGATAGGCGTAAAGATAAGCACCGCCGGTGTCATGTCCATAAAGATGCCGACAATCAACAGAATCACGTTGATGATCAGCAGGATAATGATCGGGTTATCACTCAAGGCAATCAAACCGTCGCTGATGCTTTGCGGAATATTTTCGTACGACAGAATCCATGACATGGCTGAGGATGTGCCGATCAACAACATCACAATGGCTGTTGTCTCCACCGACTTCACCAGGATTTCCGGAATCTCTCTGACGCTGACTTCGCGGTAAAAAATAACCGCCAGCAATAGGGAATACAGCACCGCAATGACGCTGGCCTCGGTCGCGGTGACATAACCGCCGATAATCCCGCCGATCACAATCACGATAAGCAGCAGGCTGGGAATCGCATCGAGGGTTTTCTTGACCGCATCGCGCAGGCCAACACGCTCACCCACCGGATAACCTTTGGCTTTGGCATAAAAGCCGCACACCGCCATCAAGCCCAGCATCAGTAAAATACCGGGCAGGTAGCCGGCAATAAATAACGCAGCAATGGAAACACCTCCACTGGCCAGCGAATACACGATGAGAATATTGCTCGGCGGAATCAACAGGCCGGTGGTTGATGCAGTCACGGTAACCGCGCCGCTGAAGGCCCGGTCGTAACCTTCTTTCTCCATCACCGGCACCATAAAACCACCAATAGCGGAGGTTGCGGCTACCGCCGAACCGGAGATTGCGCCGAACAAGGTACAGCTGATGATATTCACGAATGCCAGGCCGCCGGGCAACATGCCAAACATGACCTTGGCAAATTCAATCAGGCGATGCGCAATACCACCGCGCCCCATGAGGATGCCTGACAAGATAAAAAACGGAATCGCCAACAACGCAAAACTGTTGATACCACTCGCCATACGTTGCGCAATGGTCACCACCGCCGGCCCGGCATCAATGGTGAATAACATCGTCAGCAGGGTAGCAATACCGATACTGATTGAAATAGGTACATTCATTGCCAGCAAGATGGCAAAGCTGAGTAACAATACTAAAATTGAAATTTCCATGATCTCTCGCCTCGTTATTCTTCTGGTTATTAATCGATGGGATTTTGGCCAGCGTCGGCGCTTGCGCCTACACGAACCTTCGCGCTGAACATATTGTCGATGGCGTAAATACAAATCAGCACACCGGCAAGCGGAATCACGCTGTACACATACCCCATGTTGATCTCCAGCGCCGCCGAGGTTTGGCCAAGATCAAATTGCAATTTCACCAGGCTGATACCGCCGTACACCATCACCCAGGCGGCAAAGATAAAACTCATAACTTGCGAGAAAATTTCTGCGGCGTGGCGGCGGGAGGGCTCCATCTTGGCGGTGAATAAATCCAGCCCCAAATGGGAGTGCATACGAAAGGCATAGGCAGCACCTAACAAACCGATCCAGATCAACAGGAAACGCGCAATCTCTTCGGTAACCGAACTGGGATTGCCGACGATAAAACGCGAGAGCACCTGCCAAGTCACATCAATCACAATGGTGGCCATCAGTATCATGAGGATAAAGGCCAACACACTATCCAGTTTTTTTAATACGTTTTGCATTGTGAAGTCCTCAATGTCTTACATGTCGTTGATGCGTTGCATCAAGTCATAGATAGGTTCGCCACGATAGGACTCGTGCATGCTTTTAACCTGCTCCTGGAACAGGGTTTTATCCGGATAAACCACTTCAACACCGGCAGCTTGTACAGCGGCCAGGGCTTCCTCGGTATCCTGTGCCCACAATTCCCGCTGGAAGTCCACGGATTCATCCATCGCCTGCTGCAGCCATGCCTGTTGTTGCTTATTGAGAGTGCTCCAGACATAACTGCTGATCAACATCACGTCCGGCACTGAGGTATGTTCATCAATGGTAAATAATTTGCACACTTCAAAGTGTTTGGAGAGATAAAAACTCGGGGGATTATTTTCGGCCGCATCCACTACACCTTGCTGCAGCGCTGTATAAAGTTCACCCCAGGAGATAGGTGTTGCAGAGCCGCCCAAGGCTTGAATCATACGCACAGACGTCTGGCTTTCCTGTACGCGAACTTTTAAACCGGAAAGGTCAGACGGGGTACGAATGGGTTTGCCTGTACCGCATTGGCTGTAAAAACTGCGGCTGCCGGCATCGTAATAACCGATGCCGCGCAAGCGTTTGGCTTCACCTTTGGCGAGCATGCCTTTACCAATATCGCTCTCAAGGAAACGCCACAAATGTTCTTCATCGCGAAACACATAGGGAATGCTGAAGATGCGCATCTCCGGCACAAAACCTTCCATCGGGCTGGCCGAGACTTTGGTCATGGCAAGGCTGCCCACCTGCAACAGTTCAATCAGCTCGCGCTCAGAGCCCAATTGCCCGCTGGGGTACACATCGACACGCATGGTGCCACCAGATAACTCGTGCAGGCGCTCGCCCATAAAGACCATGGCTTTGTGAACCGACGTGGTCTGGTCAAGGTTGTGACCCAGCTTGAGAATTTTAACGTTGTCCTTGACGCCGCAACTCATTAATAAACCGGTCAGGCAAACAATACCTAGCGTGCGCAACAAACGTTTTGGTTGATGTTGATACAAAGTTTCCATAATCGTTTTTCTCGTGTTGACTGCTTTTTCTGGCGCATGGCGCTCAACACACCTGGCCGCTTTATAATTTTGTTGTGTTGTTTTACCCGAGAGAATACGGTTCTCACAGCTGTTGTAGTTATGGTATGTCCTTAGGGATTTTCGCAGATAGCAAAAGTGCCTCGGATGAGGAGGCACTTTGCAGGGAACAACAAAAATCAATCCAGGTTTCTGACGATAGTCTCCACCATTTTTTTCGCATCACCGAACAACATCATGGTGTTGTCCTTGTAGAACAACTCATTCTGCACACCGGCGTAACCCGACGCCATACTGCGTTTGACAAAGAGTACCGTACGCGCTTTTTCCACATCGAGGATCGGCATACCAAAGATCGGGCTGGCCGGATCACTCTTTGCAGCGGGGTTAGTCACATCGTTGGCACCAATCACAAACGCCACATCGGCGGTCTGGAACTCGTTATTAATGTCTTCCAGCTCAAACACTTCGTCGTAGGGCACGTTCGCTTCGGCAAGCAATACGTTCATATGGCCCGGCATGCGACCGGCCACCGGATGAATCGCGTAACTGATTTTCACACCGGCTTTTTTCAGCTCATCGCACATTTCACGCAACGCGTGTTGTGCCTGCGCCACCGCCATACCATAACCGGGCACGATAATGACAGAACCGGCATTCTTCATAATGAATGCTGCGTCTTCAGCGCTGCCCTGTTTGACCGGGCGATCATCGACACCACCGCTGGCACCGGCCGCCGCCGAATCACCACCAAAGCCGCCGAGGATAACATTGAAGAAGGAACGATTCATACCCTTACACATAATGTAAGACAGAATTGCACCGGAAGAGCCGACTAGTGCACCAGTAACAATTAACGCATCGTTATGCAAGGTAAATCCGATACCGGCTGCCGCCCAACCGGAGTAGGAATTGAGCATGGAAACCACCACTGGCATGTCTGCACCGCCGATAGGAATAATCAGCAACACACCAATCACAAAGGCCAGCGCGGTCATACTCCAGAACACCCAGGGCGCCTGCTCAAAGCAGAAAAACACAATCAGTCCGATAATCACCAAACCGATTATCGCGTTCAGGATATGCTGGCCGCCGAAGGAAACGGGTGCACCGGATACCAGTCCCTGCAATTTGGTAAACGCGATAACGGAGCCTGAAAAGGTAATCGCACCAATGACCACACCCAGGCCCATTTCGATACGGCTGGCAATAAAGATTTCACCGGCAGAATCCAACAACCCGAATGCTGCCGGATTACTGAAGGCCGCGCCGGCTACCAGCACCGCCGCCATACCGACAAGACTGTGAAAGGCGGCGACCAATTGCGGCATCGCGGTCATGGCAATGCGGCGCGCGGTAATCACACCGATCACCGCACCAATCGCCAAAGCAATAACAATCCAACCGTAGGATTCCACCGCGGGGCTCAATACTGTGGTGACCACAGCAATCAGCATCCCGATCATTCCGTAAATATTTCCAGCGCGGGAAGACTCCGGTGAAGACAATCCGCGCAGCGCCATGATGAACAACACCGCCGCTACCAGATAGGCGAGCGAGGTAAGGTTTGCATGTAATTCTGTCATGATGTTCCCCAATGATGATGTGCGGATTTATTTTTTCTTTTTGTACATGGCAAGCATGCGATGCGTCACGGTAAAGCCGCCAAAAATATTAATTGCAGCTAACACCATTGCACCAAAGCCAAGGACTTTGGACAGACTCATCTCTGCCGGCCCGACAGCAATCAAAGCTCCGACAATAATCACACTGGAGATCGCGTTCGTGACCGCCATCAAAGGCGTATGTAGCGCCGGTGTAACACTCCACACCACGTAGTAACCGACAAATATAGCCAACACAAATATCGATAATTGAGAAATGAAATTCGCTTCCATAAATCCCCCTAGGCATTTGCCGGCTGAAAGTTGGGATGAACTACCTGACCATCGCGCGTCAAGGTAACCGCCGCCACAATTTCATCCTGCCAATTGATGTTGAGCGCTTTTTCTTCAGCGTTCACCAGGGGCGTGAGGAAATTCAGCAGGTTCTTGGCGTAGAGCGCACTGGCATCGGCGGACAGACGACTGGGAATGTTGAATAAACCAATGATGGTCACACCATTTATTTCAACAATTTCTCCCGGTTTGGTCAGCGTGCAATTGCCACCCTGCTCTGCCGCCAGATCCACAATAACCGAGCCGGGGCGCATGCTGTGCACCATCTCGTCGTTGATCAGCGTGGGCGCTTTGCGACCGGGAATCAGTGCGGTACAAATCGCAATGTCCTGCTTCTTCAGCGTTTCTGCGACCAACTCGGCCTGGCGACGCTTGTAGTCGTCACTCATTTCTTTCGCATAACCGCCGGCGGTTTCTGCGTTGGCCACTTCGTCACTTTCCACCATGACGAACTTGCCGCCGAGACTTTCCACCTGCTCTTTGGATGCAGCCCGCACGTCGGTTGCACTGACAATCGCACCGAGTCGTTTGGCCGTGGCGATCGCTTGCAAACCGGCAACGCCCGCGCCCAATACCATCACGCGCGCCGGCGCGATCGTACCGGCGGCGGTCATCATCATGGGCATGGCGCGGTCATAAACATTCACCGCTTCCAAGACTGCACGATAACCGGCCAGGTTACTTTGGGAGCTGAGCACATCCATACTTTGCGCGCGCGTAATACGCGGCACAAATTCCAGCGCCATCGCCGTTACACCGGCAGCAGCGTATTGCTGGATCGCGTTGGGGTCAGCATAGGGAGACAGAATAGCGATGAGCAGCGCGCCGCGTTTCATCAGCGCCAACTCATTGGGACCATCCTCGCCCGCCAAAATGGGGCGCTGGACCTTGAGGACAATGTCGGCATCCGCCAATAACTGCGCAAGATCACCAACAATTTTTGCACCGGCGGCTTCATAAGCCGCATCGGTAATCCGGCTTGCTTCACCGGCACCTGTTTCTACAGCTACATCAATACCTAAGGCAACAAATTTTTTCACCGTCTCTGGTGTTGCGGCCACACGACGTTCGTGGGCACGACGCTCCCTGGGTATGGAGATCTTCATAGGACACTTCCCTCTAAGTAAGGTCTTTTGATGGCAAACAAATACCTCTCGCGACCGTTAAATCACAAGAAGTTTTTGCAGCAATCACGCCTTTATAATAATGGCACTTAAATCGGGCCAGCTCAGAACAATTCACTATAAGCAGGAATGGCTTGGCTGACTTCTCAATCTGTGCCTTTTTTCATGATGGCCGGACATCGAGGTCCGACTCTTCTCTCTCACCGTCAGTGCGGCGTTTAAACACACTTGAGATGGATGCAAAACACCTGAAGCTAATTTTTTGTTAAACCACGGCACCAATTTTCCAGGGATTGAATTCGTTATCCCCGTAACCTAACAGTTCACTTTTGGTGGCCTCACCGGAGGCTACAGCCAGTATCTCGGCAAAGATTTTTTCGCCACATTCCTGCAAGGTGTATTCACCATCCAACACACCACCGCAATTAATATCCACATCTTCTTTCATTCGCTCAAACAATTGCGAATTACTGGCCAGCTTGATGCTGGGAACCGGCTTGAAACCAAAGGCGGAACCGCGCCCGGTGGTAAAACACACCACGTTAGCACCGGACGCCACCTGACCAGTGACGGATACCGGATCGAAGCCAGGGCTATCCATAAACACCAGCCCCTTTTCTTTCACTTCTTCCGCGTATAAATACACACCGGTCATCTGGGTAGAGCCACTTTTGGCCTGGGCGCCGAGGGATTTTTCCAGAATCGTCGTCAATCCACCCACCTTGTTGCCGGGTGAAGGGTTGTTGTTTAATTCAAAGCCGTTGCGCTCGGTGTAATCTTCCCACCAGCGAATGCGTTCCAATAGTTTTTCTGCCAGTTCAGGTGTTGCCGCGCGTTGGGTCAGCAGATGTTCTGCACCGAAAATTTCCGGTGTTTCTGAATAAATAACTGTACCGCCGTGACGCACCAGGATGTCCCCGGCAATACCCAGCGCCGGGTTCGCGGTAATCCCGGAGAACGCATCCGAGCCGCCGCATTGCACCGCCAGAGTCAATTCGCTTGCGGGAACAGGCTCACGTCTTGCTTCGTTAACCAGGGGCAACATCTGACGCAGGGTTTCAATACCTTTTTCAATAGCGATGCGCGTACCGCCCACTTCCTGGATGGTATAAGCGCAGAAGGTTTTGGTGTCTGCCAGACCGCTTTCTTCCATCACGCGCTGAACCTGCATGGTTTCGCAACCGAGGCCCACCATCATCACACCACCAAAGTTAGGATGACGTGCGTATCCATCAAAGGTACGGCGCAAGGTTTCATAACCTTCACCTTCCGAGCGCATACCGCAGCCCGTCTCATGGGTGAAAGCCACGACACCATCAATATTGGGAAATTGTTTGAGCTCACCCGAGAAGGTGAAGTGTTGGGCAATGGCGCGCGCCACTGTCGCCGAACAATTCACGGTGGTGAGGATACCGATGTAATTGCGTGTTCCAACCTTGCCGTTAGCACGACGATATCCCTTAAAGGTGGCGCGCTGCGCTTCCGGCACAAAGTCCGTCGGCACGGCATTGCGACAGAAACCATAATCTTTTTCGAGATCGCCCATCACGCAGTTGTGGGTGTGCACGTGCTCACCCGGCGCAATATCTGTGTTGGCAAAACCAATCACCTGGCCATATTTCAGGATCGCGTCGCCTTTGGCAATCGGCACCAATGCCACTTTGTGCATGGCCGGAATGTCAGCCCGCAATGTGAGATTATTTTCGATCAGGGTAATTCCGGCAGGTAAAGCGGCCTTACAGACACCGACATTATCCTGTTCGTGTAAATGAATAATACTGCTCAAGATTGCAACCTACGGTGAGTTTTCGGTCGATTGTACAAATTCGCCAGATGATTTTTGTTTTATAGGAGAAGTGTTACCGACGATAGAGAAAAAACAGGCGCCTTGCGGCGCCTAAATATCGGCAATGGTATTCGGTCAATACCAATTTCAATCTATCACCGATGGGAATAGTCCCGCAATAACGAACGCCAGCCGCGCCTCGCACGCTGATTTTCGGTTAATCAAAATTTCCTCCGTCTGACAGCGCTGTCAATCTCGTATTGCTGCCTTGGCGCGCAAACAGAGTCCGCTTGTATATCAGTTTATTAGGAGCAAATTTTTCCGATAATTTTTGAAAAAAAATTCTCTTTTTTTGTAAAGAAAACGATAAATCATTTTTTCGACGCAATATGTAACCGTTTACAAGAATAAAAATAATTACATGGAACCGATTACACTTAAAAATTAGTGACAGGGAAACTAATAAAAGGTGACAAAATAGAAATTTCACACTAAAAAGATATTGATTTTCCTGGCAGCGGAATACACAATGAAAAAACGGCATCAATGAGTACATCAACCGGATGCCCGATTCTGCCTACTATCTCTCTGTGCACGGACCTATTACTACATATCAAATTGACCGGCACGGCCTTGGCAGAACGGACATCAACATAACTTTCTTCATTGATACCTGTGTGTTTAGTTGTCTGCGCTTGAACACGATCATTACCGACTCGAAAAGTTAGCGAACAACGCTCAACGAATATATAAAAGAGAGAGACAGGTGAGAGAGCTTCGTCCCGCAAAGATCAGTCGTCGTGCTTTTTTGGTTGCTACCGCCGGTAGTGCTATTGGTTGCGCCGTTCTTGATCAGCAGTCCAACGCCCCCCAAGCAACTGATGATGCCCTGCATCATCAGGCTTGGGAGATGGCGTCCACTATTCGTCAGCAAACCATCGTTCCGATTTTTCCTGACCGCCAGTTCCATGTTCGTGATTATGGTGCTGTTGATGATGGCACTACCGATAATACGGCCGCCTTTGCCAATGCGATTGCCGCGTGTCACAACGCCGGCGGTGGCCGCGTGGTGGTTCCGGCAGGGCGTTTTCTGACCGGCCCGATCCATCTGAAATCCAACGTGAATCTGCACCTGGAATCTGGCAGCCGAATTTTATTCAGCACCGACCCGAAAGATTATCTCCCCGCCGTCTTCACCCGCTGGGAAGGCGTGGAACTCATGGGCTATTCGCCCCTGATTTATGCTTACGAACAGAAAAATATTGCGGTAACCGGCAGCGGCACCCTGGACGGGCAAGCCAATCGCACAACCTGGTGGCCGTGGAAAGGCGGCAGCTGGGTTGGCGGAACCAATTGGAGCGTTCCCGGCTTTCCGACTCAGGACGAAGGTCGAGCCAAATTATTTGCCGAAGCCGAACAAGGCGTTCCCCCCGAGCAACGTCTTTATGCCGAAGGCGCTTACCTGCGCCCCCCGTTTTTCCAACCCTATCGTTGCGAAAATGTGTTGATTGAAGGCGTCACCATCACCGGCGCACCTTTCTGGTTGATCAACCCTGTACTGTGCCAAAGCGTCACCGTCAAAGGTGTTACTTGTGCCAGTCTCGGACCGAACTCCGACGGCTGCGATCCCGAGTCTTGCAAGAACGTTGTGATTGAAGATTGCTATTTCGATACCGGTGATGACTGTATCGCGATTAAATCCGGTCGCAATAACGACGGCCGCCGTTTAGATACGCCCGCCGAAAATATCCTGATCACCGGCTGCAAGATGCGCAGTGGTCACGGCGGTGTTGTCATCGGCAGTGAAATCTCCGGCGGTGCGCGCAACGTGTTTGTTGAGAACTGCCAGATGAGCAGCCCTGACCTTGAACGCGGCATCCGCATCAAGACGAACTCCATGCGCGGCGGTGTCATCGAGAATTTCTATATTCGTAATATTGAAATTGGCGAAGTAAAAAATGCGCTGGTGATCGATTTCCATTACGAAGAAGGCGACGCCGGCGACTTCGACCCCACCGTGCGCAACATTGAAATCCGCAATCTCGTTTGCCAAAAGGCAGAACGCGTATTCCAGGTGCGCGGCTTTGAGCGAGCCCCGATTCGTGACCTGCGCATGATCAACAATACCTTCGTTTCCGTGGACGAGATTGGTGATATTGAACACGTTGAAAATTTTGTCGCTAAAAACGTTACGATAGAAGGCAAAGTTTTCAAAGTCGGCTAGAGTGCTATCAAGCTTTCGAATTATTTTTTGCTATAACAACTGTAAAAAACAACGTCTTTTTTGTCGCAATAAATAACAAACAGACAAGGATTTAAAAAAACAAATTGAGATGATATGGCGCACGATTTTTATAAATACGTCATTTCGTTTCTGTATAACAAGCCTTGTTTTCGAAGGAATTGTTGGGCGATGACATCTTCACCGCCAAACATAAGGCATCACAACGCTCGATGTGATACATCAAAATAAATACACAGGGGAAAAACAATGAGACAGTTCAAGATCAATCCACTGGTGCTGGCAATGGCAGTTGTATTGCCCGCAACCGTGCATGCACAA
>CAMLOU010000055.1 GCA_946481735.1 uncultured Cellvibrio sp. | reverse complement strand
GATCACGCCTTAACCTTATACCCCGTCTTAAAAATCAACCACACCAAAAACAAGCACAACAACATAAACAATAAAATCATTCCCAGGCTGATCCCCACATTAACATCTGCAACACCGTAAAAGCTCCAGCGAAAACCGCTGATCAGATACACCACGGGATTAAATAGCGTAATGGTTTGCCATAGCGGTGGCAGCATGTGAATGGAATAAAAACTTCCTCCTAAAAATGTCAGGGGAGTCACAATCATCATCGGAATAACTTGCAGTTTTTCAAAACCATCAGCCCATACGCCGATAATAAAACCAAATAGGCTGAAGGTAACGGAGGTCAGTACCAGGAAGCCCAACATCCAAACAGGATGAACAATGGTGAAGTCGACAAACAGGCGTGCGGTGGCAAGGATAATCAGGCCGAGTATGATGGATTTGGTAGCAGCGGCGCCGACGAAGCCCACAACGATCTCCATCGCCGAAATCGGTGCAGACAGAATTTCATACATCGTGCCAGTAAATTTCGGCATATAAATACCGAAGGAGGCGTTTGATATGCTTTCCGTTAACAGCGACAGCATAATTAAACCCGGTACAATAAACGCACCGTAACTGATCCCATCAATTTCAACCATGCGCGAGCCGATAGCGGAGCCGAACACAATAAAATACAGCGATGTGGAGAGCACCGGCGATGCAATACTTTGCATTAAGGTTCGCCAGGTGCGCGCTAATTCAAAAATATAAATGGCTTTTATGGCATGGATGTTCATGCGTTTCCTCCCACCAAATTGACAAAGATGTCTTCCAGAGAGCTCTGGCTTGTTTGTAAGTCCTTGAACTCAATGCCCAGTGCATTCAGTTGTCGCAGCAGGCCGGCGATGTCTGCTTCCTGTTGGCTGTCGAAGGTATACATCAATTGGTTTCCATCGGCGCTTAACTCGAGTTGGTAAGAGGAGAGTACGGCAGGAATGGCCGTCAATGGGTGCTGCAATTGCAGAGACAACTGCTTTTTGCCAAGTTTTTGCATCAGGGTCGTTTTATCCTCTACCAGGATAATTTCTCCCTTGTTGATAACACCAATGCGGTCGGCCATTTCTTCCGCTTCTTCAATGTAATGGGTTGTAAGGATAATGGTGACGCCATTGTCTCGCAGGCCACGAATCATTTCCCACATGTCGCGCCGCAATTCCACATCGACACCGGCTGTGGGTTCGTCGAGGAATAAAATCTGGGGCTCATGGGCCAGGGCTTTGGCGATTAACACACGTCGCTTCATGCCCCCGGAGAGTGCCATGATCTTGCTGTCTTTTTTGTCCCACAGTGAAAGATCCTTTAGCACCTTTTCCAGCCAGGCATTATTGGGGGCTTTACCAAACAGGCCGCGACTGAACTTGACTGTGTCCCACACGCTTTCAAACATGCTGACGGATAATTCCTGTGGCACGAGTCCGATCTTCGCGCGCGCCGCGCGATAATCGTGAACAATATCATGGCCGTCAGCCAACACTTGACCGTCACCTGGATTGACGATGCCGCAGATAATACTGATCAGTGTGGTCTTACCCGCACCATTCGGGCCGAGTAAGGCGAAGATCTCGCCGCGGCGAATATCGAGGTTAACCTTGTTAAGTGCCTTAAAACCGGAGGCGTAGGTTTTGGTGAGATTATTTACCGAGATGATCGCTTGCACACGACCTCCTTATGTTGGTGTATGTATCGGCAATGAAGCCCTGTTGCGGTTAATTTCCAGTGGTTTATTGCCCATGTCAATCTATTCCTTGTTGCCTGCGTACAACAAGCAATGGCGCGGTAGCGGCAAGCCGACCATCTCCCATTCGTCGCCGGATTTGGCGATCACCATCATCGGCGAGGTGGTGGCTTCTTCAATCCGTCGTCCATTGCTATCCAGCGGCGTTTGCAGAATTTTGACTACTGCGAGGCTCTCTTTGATCGGCACAACACTGAGCAATTCGTAATGCATGCGACTTTCCGATTGCCGCAGCATGGATACCGGCAACCGTGTAATGGAACGCTTTTTACTGGTCGAGTCGAAGGATCTGGGATTAAATACCGGCGCCTGGCTGCGGAAGATATCTTCAATAGCCTTGATCATGCCAGAGTGCTCATCGGTCAACGGATTATGGTGGGGCAGTGTGTCAATATGTGTCAGCATGGTTTTCCCTCAATTGCGTTATGGTGGTGGGAATGCTAAAACCTCAAGTTAGCTTAAGGTCAACAGGTGAAACAAAAAATGACAAAGGTTAATCCGCAACACATTCGCCAGGAGTTGAGCGTGGGTG
Source organism: uncultured Cellvibrio sp. (assembly GCA_946481735.1). The sequence continues at coordinate 22,925 of CAMLOU010000055.1, read as the reverse complement.
AGGTGGCGGACCGAAGTGGTGTGGCGGTTTCTGCTATTCATTTTTATGAATCCAAAGGGCTCATTAAAAGTTGGCGCAATGCCGGCAATCAGCGGCGTTATCATCGCGACGTGTTGCGACGCGTAGCACTCATCAAGGTTGCGCAACGCACCGGCATTCCGCTGGCTGCCATTCGGGATGCCCTACAAACCCTACCGGATGAACGTGCACCCACGGCCGCCGATTGGCGGCGTTTATCTGCCCAATGGCGGCAGGAGCTGAATGAACGTATCCAGCGACTCACGCAACTGCGCGATCAATTAAACAAATGTATCGGCTGCGGTTGTTTATCGCTGCGCGATTGCCCGTTGCGTAATCCATGGGATGAATTGTCGACGGAAGGCAGCGGGCCACGGTTACTGGACCCTGATTAATGCTGCACTACGCTGAATAGTCGAATGGGCGTTAGCAAATTCGACAGCAAGGTTAACGATAAGGAAAATGATGGAATGGCAAGTGCTACAGTCCATGCAGCACTTGCATCAATAAGAAGCCCGGTCAGTCAAAGGTTTTGGCCAGGATAATCCCGCCCCACATCAGATTGCGATCTCCCGCTCCCTGTTTGATCTCCGAGCTATGCCCGCGCAGTACGTAGCTCAACCGATAGCCTTCGGCAAAGGCGATGGTGTAGCCCAACCAGGCCTCGAACACAATCGGGTTTAACTCGTTGTGGTCGTAAGTCACCGGGCTATCGCGGAATTGCCCTTGTAAAAAGACATTGTAAGCACGCGCTTTGACGGCCATTCCCGCCCAAAAGTAATGTTCCCGGATGGCCCTTGAGCTGGTGTTATAGGTAGATTTTTCGCCGTAACTTGCCAGCTCCGGATTAAACGAAGACCAGGGGGTGTGGTATTTGCCATCGCGAAAACTCAGGCTCCAGCTCGCTTCCGTAAGATAACCCACCGATGCCTGCAGCGTACTTTTCACTTCCATATTACCGAACAGGTTGCCCAGGTATTGCTGCCGCGCAATGGCATAGCGCGCGGTCAATTCGCCACCCTCACTGATCTGGTTATCCCAACCCATGGCTTCGTTGCCATTAAGTTTGTCATGGATGGTGTTTTGAAATTCACCGACCAGATTTAAACCCAGTGCACCCACAGTCAGGGTCGTCTTCCAGGACACGTTGCTGTTCAAATCCATTTGCTCGCGAGAATTGGACCAGTAGATCAGGCTCGCGTAAGGCCGGTCGTCAGGGTTTGCGGCGGCAACACGGATATCTTCCGGGGTAAATCCAAACAAGCCGACTTCAATGCTGTGGTTATCGATATTTTGCTCGGATTGGTTATCCACGCCTAACAAGTGATCGAGTGCGCTTAAGGGTTTATCCAGAGAAAACCACAGTTCTTGCGCTTTGCGCCCGGAGTAGGTGAAGTTGAAGCCGTAGGTGTAATCCTGATCCCGCCCGCCGAGCGCGAAAATGTCATTATCAATGGCCAACGCCCAACTGGATTTCAGCGGCTCTTTGTAGGGCAGTACCACGACTTCCTGATAGGGGCGCTTTTCTTCCTCGATCAGCGTAGCGATCTGTAGCTGGTCGTAGTCAATTTCCTGGGCAGACGCCAGCAGCGGTAAGGCGGCTAATCCCCAAGTGACGGTGTTGATTGTGAGTCGTATAAATCTGTTCATCATCAATTCCTTCGGTTACTGCGTAGCTGCCGGCTCCTACGGTAGACCTACAGCTACTTCTAAAAATCTGAATGTTTGTTTAGATGACCGGTCGTCTGTAAAAAACCGCACAAATAAAGCCGCGGGTGTGGGTGTTGATTCAGGCGTGCTGACATCCCACTGCCATAAGTGCGGCTTATAATTGACTGGTCGTCTTTAAAAGTGAGTAAAAAATTTTACCCGTCAGGCGCGATTGCCAAGGATCTCAGGCAACAGCATAAGGAAAGCATTCATGGGCTCGCGACACTTTGAGGCCTTCATGCGCATCAAGGTACCTTCCCAGGCATTAAATAAAAATTCCGCCAGGACAGCTGAGGCAATAGGGCTGTTAAGGCTGCCATCCAAGCGTGCTTCTTCCAGTACATCTTCAATAGCCTGGGTATTGTTACGCAGCATTTGCCGGACTTTCAGGCGAATTACCTCGCTGGAGTCGGACATTTCCTGGCACATGTTGCCGATAAAACATCCACCTTTAATGCCTTGGTCGCATTCACCGATATTGTCGATAAAAAAACGGTTGAGGCGCTCCAGCGGGGGAATACTACGGTTACCGAGCAGGTGGCGATTATGCTGAATCCGTTCCTCGGTCACCTTTTCGAGGGCCTCTACGGCAAAATCTTCCTTGCTTTTGAAGTAGGTATAAAAAGACCCTTTGGGAACATCCGCAGCATCAACAATATCCTTGATACTGGTGCCGTTATATCCGCGGGTCGCCATGACTTGTAAGCCGGCGTCGAGGAGATGGTCTTTTTTCAGTTCACGTTTGCTCATGTGAGAAAATATATGACCAGTCGTCTGGTTTGTCAAAGCCTGTCTTAGGCTTTGTGGTTCTAAGCTTCTGCCAAAACTGGTATAGCCTGAGGGAGAGATATTATTTTTGGCGCGCCTGTAGGCGGAGGACGGCGGCATTTTGGTCAATCACAAAGTCAAACCGACCGAGGATATCCACGCCGAGTAGACCATCAAACTCGGTCATGTTGTGCATGGGGAGTAACGCCAGAATATGCTGGTGAAACGCCAGTTCATCGATGCGTAAGCTATCAACGGTAAACAACACACTGTCGACTGTTCCGCTCGCGGTATTCAGGCGAATCGGTTTGGTTGACTTGATCAGGGAGGGATATTTGGCGGTGTAGACATTGGATACACCGCTCAGCGATGCGCCGGTATCCAACAAGAGACGTGCCGGATACCCTTCGAGGGTGACATTCACCAGATACTGGTTACCGAAACGCACCAGCGGAATACTGAGTTCATCGGGCAGGGCGGTGCCATTTAATTCTGCCAGGATGTCCTCCGCGCGCTGCTGCATGGCCGGATCATTGACGGCCATCATGGCGTGATACTGGGCTTGATAATTATCTTGCAGTTTCGCGTAAAGCGAGGCGAGTATCACATGCAGCTCCGCATCGTTGGTATTGAATTCCAACAATTCGTTCAGTTGCGTCAACAGCCATTGAACATTTCCACTGATCATAGTGGGCTTGTGATAAAGCTGCATAAGATAACGGCGAACATAGGCGATGGCCTGTTCAAATTTTAAGGCATCCACCTCGTAGTCCAGATAACGAAACCAGGCTTCCAGTGAGGCTTCGTGGTTGTCGATTTTTTCATAGGATTGCGCCAGCAGAAACCAGGCGCGTGCAGAGGTCGGTGTTTCTGCCAGGTAATCCTGCAGCAATGCAATGGCTTCCTCAAAGCGGGCGAGGGACATTAATTGCTCGATTCGCTCCCAGGAGAAAACTGTGCGCGATGTCGCTTCGGTTATGATCGGTTGGTTCGAAAACCTGGGCGGTTCAGAAAAACTTACTGGAGCGGGCGGTGGTGTCGATACCTGAGGTTCAGGCGCAGCATCGGTCAGGCTGTGACGGTATTCACTGGCGATAAATCCCAGTGCAAACGCACTGACGGCAATACTGATCACACTAAATCTGGTCATAAAACGTCGTAGCGACATCACGCTTCCAGTTGTTCGAGACGGGTAATAACCCCATGAACCTGCTGCGCCATCTCTTGCAGTAATTGGGGCTGGTCGTTGTCCAGGCCGACATCGTTGCATGCTTGTAAAAGCGTCAGCAAATGCCGCTCCGCCTTGATGCGTTGCTCAAGAATTTCGGTGGCTGAATCCGACGATAAGGCTGCTGTTACATGATGAAGCAGCATCTCCCCGGTTTCCCGATCCGGATCGGGCATGGAGGGTAAATCGCCCATGGCGCGAATGGCCTGTTCAATGCGTTCAATCACGCTCAACCGCTCTTGCATGATGTCGCCCAGTGCCGAGGTTATCGAATGATCACCCAGATATTCAAGCGCGTCCTGATAATGATCTGCTGTCTCCCGGCTGGCTACCAGCAGATCGTTCAGTGCCACTTCTTTGTCGGTGCGTAATAAATTCATGGTGTTGCTCCATTCGGGTCTTTGCGTAGATCTACTCATTAAACTTAGGGGATAACCTCATCCGGTTGCGGCCGAATCACTTCCAGTGCTTCCGGAATGACTTCAAACAACGCGGGCGTAATACTGACAGGTTCACCGTCGGCATGGATTTCACGCAACCGCGAGGTGTTGACCTCAATGCGTTGTCCTGACGCGGTAAAAATTTTGTCGGTTAAACGTTGTTTACCGTTGCGCAGTAGCGGGGCCAGTGTCAAGAGTTCCCAGAGTGTTAACGGAGGAACGCTGTACAGACACAATTTGCCGTCGTCAATGGTGGAGTATTCATCAATTACATTGCCACCACCATAGTAACGACCATTGCCAACCGCCAACTGAATGGAACTGACCTTATAGGGCTTGCCATCCACGCGGATCGTTGCGCGAAATTTACGATTTTTTTTCAGTGCTGCAAACACGGCGGCCAGATAACTGAATACCCCCCATTGTTTTTTTATCTCCGGGGTCAGCTCGTGAGTCACACGAACACCGAGGCCGATGTTGGCGGCGTTAAAAAAATAATGACCGTTCACCACGCCGAGATTCATGCGGCTGCGATGATTCTTCACAATCAATTGAAAAGCTTCCAGCAAATCGCCACTCATCCCCAGCGAACGGGCCAGATCATTAGCAGTACCCAGTGGCAGGATGGCGAAAGGCAACTGATGCTGATAAAGCGCCGGTGCGGCTGAACTGATGGTGCCGTCGCCACCGCCAAGGATAACCAGATCGATCGTGCGGCAATGTTCAACGATGAGTCGTTGGGTTTGTTCGGCGCTGTTGGAGGTGGTGTTGATAAGCTGGATGCCGGCGGCTTCCAGTAATGCGATGCCCTCCTGTATATCGGCATCACTGCCGGATCGGCTGTTGGGATTTACAATCAATAAGGCTGTGCGCACTGTGTTTGTCATATATCCCGCTCGCAGCAACAAGGACCCAATTCCCCGTGGGTGATCGGGCTACGCGGAGTCTTCATCTTCCACCTCATGGCGCTGCTGCAGCCAGCGCGCCAATAACCAGCAGCCAATAGCCCAGGCAGCCCCGGCCGTCCAGCCGGCCAGCACGTCCGTTGGCCAATGAACGCCAAGGTAAATTCGACTGAACCCCACCAATAAGGTGGCAATAATAGCCACCAGCAAGATATACGCCTTCATCCGTTTGCGGCGTTGCACGCGCGCGAGCAGCGCACCCATGGTGAGATAGGTACTGGCCGATAGCATGGAATGGCCGCTGGGGAAACTGGCGGTATAAACCTGGGTGTGGTGGGGGACCAGGTCAGGTCGATCCCGGTCAATCGTATTTTTCAGCAGTGTGCTGGCCCCCAGGGCTCCCAGTGTCGCGACCACCAGCACCAGGGCCATGCGACGTTTTCCATCCAGCAACAGATAACCCACCACGGCCAGCGTGAGCAAGGTCAACACCGCGTTGCCGCCCATGGCGGTGATATCCCGGCCAATCTCTTCGACCCAGCCGGGCCCGATGGGATCGCTGAGGTCGGCGGGGTTGCGCATGCTCAGCAATAACGCCTGATCAAATTCGTGGGTATCGCCCTCCATAACCTCTTCGGCCAGTTCAGCAAAACCCCATAAGGACGCGAGGATGGTACAGAACGCCAGCAATACCGGCAGTTCATGGCTCCCCAGCCATTGCAGCACGCCCGCAATACGCCCTTGGGAACCTGGATCGGCAGGTGGATGATTGTTCATCTGATCCCTCGTTACGGTTGGATGTAAACGTAAACCTATCGGAATCATATACAAAAAGACGCTGGCGATCTGTTGTTTGTCGCTCGCTCCGTCTCGTTGTGAAGGATCAGTGGTCAGCTGTGCTTTTGCAATTCAAACAACAGTAAGGACCGCTGGGTAACCACAAACGGGTGGCCAATTTGATAGGCGGGTTCTGTGTCGTGGTGGGGCCGATGGGTATCAAGCAGGCAGAACCAGCCAGTACCGCCGGTGACGTCGGGCAGGGTGAAGGTTATTGCATCGGTATGGGCGTTCAGGATTAACAGCAACACCTCTTCGCAAGGGTCCGGCTGCAAGGCTCTGCCATCAATCAGCATGCCCACGCATCGTGCTGCGTTACCTTGCCAATCCTCCTCTGCCATTTCCCGGGCAGATGGGGCCAGCCAGGTCACATCTTTTACGCCCAGTTGAGTATTGCACTCGCCGGTAAAAAAGTGGCTGTGGTGCAGCGCGGCAAAGCGACGGCGCACGGTGATAAGCCGTTCGGTAAAAGCCAGCAGCGTGCGTTGTTCTTCGTCGAGATCCCAATTGATCCAGCTTATGTCGTTATCCTGGCAGTAAGCGTTGTTGTTGCCTTGTTGCGTGTGGCCGATCTCATCACCGGCGAGTAACATCGGTGTACCCTGGGCCAACAACAGCGTGCCCAGGATATTGCAGCATTGGCGCAAGCGTAATGCACGAATCTCCGGATTGTCGGTGGGGCCTTCGCAACCGTAATTGCCGGATAAGTTATTGTCCGTTCCATCCTGGTTGCCGTTAGCATTGGCCTCGTTGTGTTTATGCTCGTAGGACACGAGATCGCGCAGGGTGAAACCATCATGCGCGGTGACAAAATTGATGGACGCATAAGGCTTGCGACCGCGATGGTTGAAGAGATCACCGGATGCAGATAAATGATTCACTAATTGCGACAGTTGCGCGTCGTCGCCGCGCCAGAACGCGCGCAGGTTATTGCGAAAACGGTCATTCCATTCCGACCAGCCCGGCGGAAAGGCGCCAACCTGATAACCGCCTTCGGCAATATCCCAGGGTTCGGTAATTAATTTCAGCTGATTGATGATCGGGTCCTGGCGGCAGGCTGAATGGAAGCTATGTCGCTCATCAAAACCACCCTGTTCATCGCGGGCGAGGATGGTGCCCAGATCAAAACGAAAACCATCGATATGCAGCTCGGTGGCCCAGTAGCGCATCGAGTCGGTCACCATCCGCAGCACACCGGGATGATTCAAATCCAGTGTATTACCGGTGCCGGTGTTGTTGATGTAATAACGTTTGTTTTCCGGGCTAAGACGGTAGAAAGTCGCGTTATCAATACCGCGCAGTGAAAGCGTAGGCCCCAACTCACTGCCTTCCGCTGTGTGGTTGTATACCACATCGAGAATAATCTCCAGGCCTGCCGCGTGTATGCGGTTAATCATGGATTTTAATTCATTGATATCGCCACTGGCTGAATAACCGCGATGCGGCGCAAAGAATGCCAGGGTATTGTAGCCCCAGTAGTTGGATAAACCTTTATCAAGCAAATATTGCTCAGTAATAAAACTGTGAATGGGCAACAATTCAATACCGGTCACACCCAGGGAGCAAATATGATCAAGGATGGGTTTATCCAACCCGGAAAAGGTACCGCGCTGATCTTTCGGTACGCCCGGGTGTTGCATGCTGATACCGCGCACATGCATTTCATAGAGAATGGTTTCGTCCCACGGCGTTTTTTTTCGTTTGTGCTCGTGCCATGTGAAGGTATCGCTGATGACTTGTGCCTTGGGGACAAAAGGCGCGCTGTCGCGTTCGTCAAAGCTGAGGTCTGCATCGGCGGACCCCAGGGTGTAACCAAAAAGTTCGTCAGTCCATTGCAGTTGGCCTACTAATTGTTTGGCGTATGGATCGAGCAATAATTTGTGGGGATTAAACCGATGACCTGCATCGGGTTCATAGGGACCATAAACCCGATAACCATACACCTGCCCGCTACCGATACCTGGAATATAACCATGCCAGATTTCATCGGTATATTCGGGCAGAACAAAGCGCCTTTCTTCTTGTTCGCCTTTTTTATCAAACAGGCACACTTCTACCTTGGTCGCATGGGCTGAAAAAATAGCGAAGTTAATACCGTTTTTATCGGCGGTTGCGCCGATAGGATAGGGTTTCCCTCGTTGTATGGCAGACTTTTGCATGACCTCGGCGGAGGCTGGACCGGCGGTGCGGGGTTTGCTCATGGTTCCTGATATCCGGATGGTTTGAATTCGAGCGTGCCAGCGCGCGGATCGCGGGAAAAGAAGAAACCGGTGTGGCCTTTGGAGCGCGAGGGTAGGTAATCTACCTGCGCGTGATTGATTTCCGGTTCACCGTCTCCAATCGTCAAGCTGCCTTCAAGATAGAGCGCCGCCAGGCTTTGTGAACCCTGGTTGGTGACTTCCACTTCTACCAGAAAGCCGTCGCTGACCTGACTGATTCTGGTGATGTTGAACGACACATCCGGTGGCGCTTCGTTCTGATGAATTGCCATCCAGCCGAGATAAATAAAGCCGGCTAATACCAACAATAATCCCAGGGTACCTAATAATTTTTCCCATAGTGGTGTATGTGTATCGCTGGTTTTCTGCTCAAGGCTTTTCATAACGATTCCTGGCGTGCTTATAAGATTAGCCGAGATGCTGCTGCCCCGACCCCGGCGGGAAAACCTAACACAACAACACTCTTGATCGTGTTGTAAAAACTTTGACCATCAATACTGCCGAACACCCACAACATAAGAAAACTGATAGCAAACGCGATCAGGTATCCGGTGGAAGTAATCCTGAAAAAAATTCCCCAATGCGTAATACCCCGCTTTAATTCTGCTGATGTGCAATGAGAACTGGCGATGGCAAAAGCATGCATAACCAACAAGGTCAACACCAGGAGTGACAGAGAATGCCAACTGGTCATCTTGTAGGATAGCAGCACCATCTCTTCCGTCGGTGCCAGGTTAAACGCTAGAAATAATGCGCCGGTGGCGAGGATGGTCAGATCATCCTTGTAATTGCGCCCTTCGTCTTCGGGCGCTTCACTGCTTTCGCCCACAATATTTCTGGCGAGTAATGCACCCAGGCTGCCTGGTACTGCCTGTAACAATAGTATGGAGTAAGCGGAGCCCGGATCGGTATCCACTTTAATCACGCCCAACACAAACAGAACAAGCGCTGTAGTAAAAAAGGCTACGGCGTAGGAGACCATCACATCAATGATATTGTCCCCGACAGTTTTGCTCTTGCGAAAACCTACCATAGTGGAAATGCGGTAAAAGAGTGGCAGGCTCAGCAGGATCAGAAAAATAAGGCGTAATGGATCGATATAAAAACCGATCCACCACATCTCCATCGTCATCATCATGGGCAAGCTGAAAATAATCGCGCCGCCAATGGCTCGGCCCAAGCCCATCCACATGGGAGTAGATTCACTATGCTCCGTCATACTAATGTGTAGCTCCCCTGGGCCGATTACATAAGCCTATTGATCTGTAACTGCCGGTTTCGATTATCGTTTCGCCGTTTTGTCATCGGCGGCTGAGCGCGATAAAAATGCCTGGGTTAATTCCGGCAGGTTTTCTTTCAACCATTCAGCCATGGCAACTTCCTGCGGTAAAATCTGCTCGCAAGCTCGCTGGGTTTCTGTGTCGCCCACGGCTTTAGCTGCCGCAATAAGTATCGTATAAGAGGCAATTTCCATATGTTCAAACACATAACCGCTCATCGCACCTTTTACCACTTCGTCACTGACCATCATGCCTGACACTGATTGCCCAAAAGCAACCAGTTTGGCTGATATGTCCTTCACCGTGGATGGGCTGCTGCCGAGCCGTTCAATGCACGAGCGAAGCAATTTTTGTTGGCCGTAAGTTTCTTCAATATGCTGTTCAATCCGGGCTTTTAATTTGGGGTAGTGCTCCAGTCGCTCCGCTTGTCCTTTAAGCATCTTTTCCGCCTGTTCTTCCATCGCATGAGCATCGCGAAGCCAGTCCAATAAATTCTCTGCCGGTGTGTTTGCCATGTTACGTCTCCTGGTTTGGTCAGATGGTTTCAGTGCGTCACGCGCAAGTGATCTTTGTGTCGTCGTGAACAAAGTTGATAATAGGCTTAAATGAGTAGCTCGCATCTGTTGGCTGGATAACAAAATTAAGCAATTAATAACGTAATGCTGATGCAAAGTCACAAAAAACATCTAACTGTCACACAAATTTATTTTATAAAAATCCATCGCTGAAAAATTTCACGCGCAAGTTATGAGATTGTTGCGCCATTCCGGTAGTGCCACTTTTTCCGTAAATATGTGTCTCAAAGAAAGCACTTAATTAAAAGGCAGGAGAAAAACGATGAAAGAAGAACGTGATAAGTCAAAAGCGCAACGGTCTTTCGCCGATGACCCACAACGTAATCCCAAGCGAGACGATATTCAGGACGAGGGGCCACGGGAATTATTTATCAACAATCCCGAACATCCTTTAAAGGCTGCACAAAGAAAGGGAAAGAACACAGCACTACCGGGACAAGAGACAGAAGAAGTACCTGAGCCTTTATATCATCCAAAGCCGCTTCGTAAAGGAGCGAGCCATCAATAGTCCCTTGCCTGAATCAGGCTGAAGATAAAAGTTTTGCCCGACAGCGTAAAACCTCCGCCACGCTCCAGGCTTGGGCTATACATCCTCGTGGAGTGTAGGGAGGTTCCGCATCAAATATTTCACTGATACTGCCAATACCGGCTTCGTTAAGATGCTGATCAAAACCTGATAGCGCCGTATCCGTTTTATCTTCAGGGTACACTTTTAATCGGGCATCAATATAAGGGCCGATTAACCAAGCCCAAACGGTTCCCTGGTGATAGGCTGCATCTCTGGCGCGGAGGTCGCCGGCATAATTTTTCTTGTAATCCTTATGTGAGGGAGCTAGGGAGCGCAAGCCTACTGGCGTGAGAAGTTCCCGCGTCACAGTATCAATCACAGGTTGCCAATGTTGTGGATCAAGGACAGGATGATCCAGAGAAATGGAAAAGACCTGGTTAGGTCGACAGGCGGCATCATCACCGTCAGGCCCATCGACAACATCAAATAAATACCCACCTTCGTGATGCCAGAACCGGGCGTTGAAAGACGCCCTTGCAAGTGCTGCATGTTCACGCAGGGGTTGTGCCGCTGCCGTCGCATTTTCTTCTTCCAGCCAATTGGCCAGTAAACACAACGCGTTATACCAGAGCGCATTGAGTTCCACGGCTTTTCCGCGTCGTGGGGTGACCACCCAGTCACCCACTTTTGCATCCATCCAGGTGAGTTGATAGCCTTCCTGGCCTTGCTGCAGGAGTCCATCATTTGGATCAATACCGATATTGAAACGGGTGCCGCGCAGATGGTGGTCAACAATACTTATCAATTTTGGAAGAATGTGCTTCAGTGTTTCGCGGTCCTGCGTCGCCTGCACATAACGTTGCAATGCATGAAAGAACCACAAGCTGGCATCGGCTGTGTGGTAGAGCCCGTTTTTATCATGCTCGGGAAACATATTGGGAATTAAACCGTCACGCACATAATTGGCGAAGGTACGCAGGATGTAGCGAGCTTCATGATAACGGCCGGTAGTCAAGGTAAGACCCTCCAGGCTAATCATGGTGTCGCGGCCCCAATCGGTAAACCAGTGGTAACCTGCGATAACAGTTTTGACTTCATCGCCCTGGGCGTTAGCCTGAGTGGTTTCTTCGCGGCGACCTGCCGGTGTAATAATAAATTGATCTGCCGCTAATACGAGTTCTGATGTAATCGTGTCTTCCAGGCAGCATTGTGTCGTGGCCAATAGATGTTGGCGACGCTGCAACTCCGCAACATAAGCCTGTTGTGGGGTCATGCACGAGAGAGTTCCTGCTGTTTCGGCCGAGGCAATAAAAGTGAATTCCTTGCCCACCTCCAATGGAATACTAAAGACACCGGGGCTCCAATGTTCGCCGACGAAGGCGTAACCCCGTGCCTCCTCAAGGCGAAAATAAATATTGTCGCGGCGTCGCCGATCAATGGTAAAGGTAGCCGGATTACCAGCAATTTTCATTTGCAAGGGCGGAAAGTCACCTCCCTGCAGTTCATAATTGTCGCCGCGCACGCTCAACATGTAGTCCTCGACATTGACAAAGGTCTGGTCAACAGAGGCTTCCTGTGGACGAAAATGAATCGCAGGTCGCAAGGCTACCTTTAGCGGAGCAGGTCCTTCGAGCAAGTGGTATGTAACATGTACGGTATTTTGTAGATGCGGCATAAGAATGCGTTTTTCGAGCACGCTGTCGCCGATCTCGTAGCGCCAGACAGGTAATCCGCAAACCAATTGAAATGTTTTTAAATAACGCAGACCAGTGATGCTATTGCGCTGGTCCGTTAGTTCCTGATCGTTTATGTCAATGAATTGATTATCGGACAGGTAAATGCGTTCGTGAAGGTGGTTTAGCATCACTGTGCGTCCGCGCGGCGCGGGTAGCGCGGCTACCAACAAACCGTGGTATCGGCGTGTGACCACGCCCGCCAGCGTACCGGACGCAAAACCGCCCAGGCCGTTGGTCACCAGCCACTCACGACTCAACGCCGAGGTTTCGTTGACTGAACTGCCGGACCAGTGAATATTCCGTTGAGGTTTATCTTTCATGGTGTGTATCTCCTCGATCAATCGATACAGAGCACTGTGATGCAAAAACCTGAGCTGAATAGGCTGGCAGTTGCCAGTGATCTTCTGTTTGAATTGACCCGGTACCGCGACCGCCGTAGCGCGGCTGCTCGCTCGACCATAACAAATACCAGGCGCGATTCGGTGGCGGTGCCAGCAAGGGTTCCGCAAGGGGTGACAGCGTTAAGTCGTGCCCCAGGTTTATGATCAGGAGCCGATCATCAGTGATATCGGTTGATGCAAAAAACCGCAGGATAAACGCGTTGGCTGTTAACACCGCACCGTCGATGCGTTGCAATTGCGCATGGGAAAAAACCGGATCATCTTTTCGCAACTGCAGTAAATCCTGGTGCAAGGCATAGGCCGTTTTGTGTAGCTCCCGTTCGGATAAATTTAACTGGCAGCGCAGGAAGGTATGCGGGTCATCCGGTTGAGATAAATAATCCTGCGTGTCCGGTGCTGCCAGAGACGGAAATTGATGTAAAAATGCTTTGCGTCCCTGGCGGACCTGGTCAGCCAGATCCCCGGTATGATCGGCAAAATACAGAAAGGGTGATGAAGCACAAAACTCCTGCCCCTGAAACAACATCGGTGTTGCCGGGCCAAGCAAGAGCAGCGCGGTAAACGCGCGAAATAATCCGGGATGGGTTAATTCATGGAGGCGCTTGCCCAAGCCGGTATTGGCAATTTGATCATGGTTTTGAATAAAATGAACAAACGCAGAAGATGCTACATCAAAGCTGGGTGTGCCGCGTCTTTTTTTCTGCCAGCGATACCATTGGCCTTGATACAAAAATCCGTATTTGGCAATGGAGACAAATTCCTGTGGGCTTCCTTGGTAATCAGTGAAATAGGCTTCACTCATGCCTTTTAATGCCACCATGGCCGCGTGGTGGAAGTCATCGTTCCATACGCAATCCAAATCGTAACCGCCCTCATGGCTGGGTTGAATCACCTTCACATCCTGCGGCTCATTTTCTCCGACGATAAACAGGCGGCGCGCTCCGGCGGCGCGGCGTGCCTCGCGTATCAGCGCTGCAATAATATGCTCGTCGGAAGCGTCAAACATTTGTTGGGTCGCGTCCAGGCGAAACCCATCCATGTGAAACTCGCTTACCCAGTAGATCGCATTAGCGATGATGAACTCACGCACGGGGGCGGAATGTGGCCCGTCAAAATTAAATGCGTCGCCCCATTCGCAATGGTAGCGATCCGTAAAATAGTCGGGGGAAAATTGAGCAAGGTAGCAACCGTTGCTACCGCAGTGGTTGTAAACAACATCCAGGATAACGCCTATGCCCAGGGCATGAGCCCGATCAATAAAATTGCGCAAATCATCTGGCGTACCATAGTGGTGGTAAGGCGCAAAAAAATCGACCCCGTCATAGCCCCACCCAAATTCGCCACTGAATTCTGCCAAGGGCATCAATTCGATCACCGTAACACCCAGTCGGGCCAGTTCGGATAACTCTTCTGCCGCTGCACGATAAGTTCCGTCGCGCGTGAAGGTGCCAATATGCATTTCATAAATAATGCGGTGGCGTGCTATACCTTTCCATTGGTCATCGGTCCAGGAAAAACGCGTGCAGTCGATAATTTGAGACGCGTCGTGGGGCCCCTGGGGTTGGAACCGTGATGCCGGATCGGGTAACTTCTTTTCCTGATTATTCAATAAAAAGTAATAACGCATATTGGCTTCAGCCCGGGTAACAAGACAGGACCAATAGCCATTCCCCTCTGCAGACATCTCTATGTACAGAGGTTCGTTCACGGTTGCCGATGGTTGCTGGTTGATCGCATCCAACAGGACAACTTTCATATGACGAGCAGCGGGCGCCCACACCCGAAAGTGTACGCCGCCGGTAGGCAATAGCTCGGCACCGATGGGAAAGTGCCGTTGTAAGAGCAATGTGTCAAATGCGAAATGCATCTTCGATGTGATACCTCTTGGAAAATCGCACCAAACGTTTCCTGTTGTTTTCCAGCCAGCCGTTAAATAGCACAATCGCCAGTAAGGCTTCAGCCAGATCACCCCCGTAATACATAATTTTTGCGGCAGTTTGTAGGTCGTCAGCGGAATAAAAAGGCAGGCTCGGCCAGAGGTTGATATACATCAGCTTGGCGAGGTAACTGTGAGCGGCAATTCCGAATAACAGAACCGTCAGGCGCATCTTGAAGGAGAAGGGATGAAAGCTGGGTTCGCACCCGGCGATGGACCAACAATACAGATAGCCTGCGAGAATAAAATGCACGTGGATCATCAGATGCAGTGCCAGGTTATTCAGGCTGGCTTGATAAAGTGGTGTGGCGTAAAGAAGGTACATTCCGCCGATGTTCAACAGCGTGGCAGTAATCGGGTGCGTCAAATAGAAAAAGAAGGGGTGACGTAACAGGTTACTGCTCCACCGCGCATAGCGAGCCGGTAAAGAACGCAGGGCCAGCGTCATGGGTGATGCGAGGACCCAGGCGAGCGGTGCGAACATTCCCAGGAGCACGTGTTGCACCATGTGGCCGCGAATATCATGGTGAGCCCAAGCCATCATGGGCGGAGAAAACGCCAGCATCATCAGCGTGGAACCGGCAGCAAATAGCGGCAGGCGCTGTAAAAAACGCGGTGAGCGATGATGACGTGCGGCCAGGTAGTAAAGCAGCGTAACCACCGATAGCAGCAGCCAGAAAACTGAAGTGATTAATGTGGGGGTTTCAGCCGCGTGCATGGTGGCAAGTCAAATGGTCAAGGTGGGCTTACGCGCACGGCCTAATAGCCATAAGCCGATCAGGATTAATACAACGGCGGAGAGGTTCCAGAAAATGTCATAGGGGAGCAGGGGCACGTCATAACGGATCTGATGCAAGCGCAGGAGCTTGTGATTTATAGTTCCGTCGAATAACTGAAAACCTCCGGCACCCAAAAAACCACCGGCCCAGGCGTAAGTAACATGTAACGCACGTTGGTGACGTAATTCCAGTAGCACAAAAAATCCGCTGACCAAGGCGATGATTTCACCGGCATGCAAGAGTCCATCGGAAAGTAAGCCCAGGGCGGGAGTAGCACCATCGTAAAAATGATGCCACCCCAATAGCTGGTGAAAAATAATTTCATCGACGGCGGCCATCAGGCCTATACCGATGAGCACACCGCCCCAGCGCGAACGGGAAGTATTGCGCATGTGATTTATTCCGTCCCTAGGACAAACGCATCATGCCTTGTGAACGCACGCTTTCTTCATACCATTGCTTTACCTGCTCCAGATGCAGGTTTTCCTGCTGCAAGGCGTGACGAAATTTATCCGCCATTTCCTCCAGTCCCATGTCTTCAGCGAGTTTAATCAATAGCTCCCAGGCTGCGTTGTCCGTTAACTCAATCGATAACATGGCTTCCAGGCTTTGACTGATCGATGTGCGTGGGTCCATGATCACTTTCATCAATCCGGATGCCGCTACACCGGACGCGTCCGCATCCGGTGTTTGCGCCGTCGGATCTCCACCGAGGGTTTCCATACACTCCACCAGCAGGTAAAAATGCTCCGCTTCCTGATCGTGAAATGCCTGCAATTTTTCGATAGATAATGTCAGCCCGTCCATGGCGTTTGCCGCCATATGCTCACATTTCAGGATCAGCTGTTCATAAATCCTGACGCCGCTGCGCTCAAAGGCCAGGCGTTCACCTAATTTGTTGAGAAAGACTTCGGGATGATGTCCGGTAAGCATCTTGGCGGCGGACTTCACCACACCTTTGACACTGCCAGGCATGGGCACAGAGCCGAGGGGATCGTCGTTATCAAGATAAAATTGTTCCAGTAATGTCAGGTTGGTATAGCCATCTTCCCCGTCGAGTTGAAGTTTTTTGCTGCCTTCAATCATTTGCTTGCTGAGTATGGGAGACATGTCGATGCCGGTTTTATTGCTGCCCATCTTGGTATTGGGGTCCATAAAAAAGTCCTCTTAACGTGAAAGGTTATCAGGCGATCTTTTTGCTCAGTTCAGTGCCGGGTTGCCAGCGGTATTGTTCCGCTACCATCTCGGATGGCGATCCGGTGGAGTTCATATGGTCGCGGTAGTCTTTGGACTTCTGGCTTTCCTGGCTCTTATCAACATAATTAGGGCCAACGGAGCGCAGGTTGATTTCTTCGGTGAGAACCTGGCGGACAAAATCCCGTTGGCTTTCAAACGCAATAGGATCAGGCAGGGCATCAGGAAGTACTTCAGCAGGGTCGCGCCGTTCGTATTTTTTAAAGAGTTCGGTCACGATATGTAAATGGCCCAGCTCATAATCAAGGAAACGCTCCCAGATAGCCTTGATGCGCGGATTGGTTTCAGACGCAACACAACTGTAGTAGTTGTAAACTTCATTCGCTTCGTACAGCAACCATTTTTCCAGCCAGGTTTCGTTGGGATCAATGATAGATCCGTACTGGGTAACATGCTGTTCTTCAATGGAAGCAATTTCAGCATACAAAGCGCGCGCTACCGGATCGCTGAAGGTGGGTCCGATATTCATATAGTAGTCACGCGTCTGGTATTCACCGGAAAAAATGGTCAGGGCATTGAGTTTTGATACAGGAAACGTCGCTTTATGATCGTAGTGGTCGCGCAGGTCGTCCTCCGGTGCGCGGTGCTCATCAATGGTGGGGCGTCCGGGTAAGATGTCGGTGTAACTCTGCAAAATATTATTGGCGTCTTTCCCCTCCACACGATCCATCAGTGCTGAATAGCGATACATATGATCAAAATCTTCCAACAAACCGTAGCGGTAGGTTTGCGCCAGATATTCGTCCGGTTCCTGCTGGGCGATGGCGGCTGTCACTTCGATAGCGACTTGCTCATAACCTATGGTGGTTTCCAGTGGAGAGTGATCTGAACCAATCAGCCAATTGATCATGGTTTGCTGGTGATGTTCAACGCGGCGAATTTCTGCCAATGGCAGGCGCAGCTGTCCGTTGAATTGTCCGCACATGTGTTGAAAGCGATTCACCTGCTGTTCAACACCGTTCATCAATATCACCCGCACGCGGGTAAATGCATCGTCGTCCAATTTGCTCAGGGGTTTAATGGCTAATTCACGCCAGGTAAATTTCTGGCGATCCAGGGGTGTTCCACGGTTGTCAAATAATTTGATACTCATGCAGTGGTCCTCGAAAGTTTCTACTGAGAGAAAGTCACTCGGTGAGAAATTGCTCATTGCAATCGCTATACCACAACGAAAACACCTGATGCCCGCTAATATCCACTTATTTCTAGTAGCCTATGCGCCAATGCCCATAATTTATTCTTAATTTTTACAAGGCGCCTGTAAGAATTACAGAAGAAAAAATCCATCAAAAAACAAGCGCAACCGCAAACATTTGATTCTTTATCGGTTATTAAAAAGTAAGTGCCACATTGTCGCTTCGTTGAGGCAGCGCAGCGCAATACAGCGACAGGCACAGGCTTTGCAGGCAATCTTGATTGCGCCACAAGAAAAGGCCGTGTAATACATTTTCTTGATGCTGTGCCATTAAGACGGGAGTGAGGATGATGAATCGGGTTTTATATTTATGCGCTATCGGATGCATTAATTTTTCTATCGTCAATAGCGCGCAGGCTTTTAAGTCAGTGTCGCAGCAACTGGAAAATCCTGAGGCAGCAGACGTAACGGTTATCGGACATGTGCTGGAACCGAAGCAGGTCGAGGTAAATAATAAGCTGCATAAAATTCGTGTGCCGCGGGGGTTTGAGGTCAATGTATTTGCCAGCGATTTAATCAATCCGCGTATGATGGCGGTAGCGCAGAACGGCGACATCTATGTAACGCGCCGCTCCGTTGGTGATGTGATCATGTTGCGCGACACGGATGGTGACGGCAAGGCGGATGAGCAGCGCGTTGTCGCCAACCGCCCGGGGATGCACGGCATTGCCATCGAGGGTACAGATGTTTATCTCGCGACAGTAAAGGATATTTACCGTACCGGTATTCAACCCGATGGCAGTTTTGCTCCACTGGAACATATCGTTGATGATTTGCCTGATGGCGGACAGCACCCGAACCGCACCCTGGTTGTAGGGCCTGACGGAAAAGTTTACGTGTCGGTGGGCTCCACCTGTAACGCCTGCGATGAAACGAATCCGGAAAGTGCCACCCTCCTGCAAATGGAACCCGACGGCTCAAGTCGCACGATCTTCGCATCGGGTTTACGCAACACCATTGGCTTTGGCTTCGAGCCGCAAACCGGTGAGCTGTACGGCATGGATCATGGAATAGATTGGCTCGGGGACAACGAGCAATACGAGGAATTGAATCATATTGTCAAAGGCAAGCGCTATGGTTGGCCGTACATCTATGGTGATAGCAAATTTAATCCGCAAGATGAACCGCCGGGTGATATCACGCTGGCGGCGTGGGCTGCGGGCAGTGTGGAACCGGTTGGTTTTTACACGCCTCATGCTGCTCCCATGCAAATGATTTTTTACACTGCTGAACAATTTCCGGAAAATTATCGCGGAGATGCATTTATAGCGATGCGCGGCTCATGGAATCGTAAACCGCCGTCCGGTTATGAAGTGGCGCGCATTCGCTTTGACGGTGGCAAGCCGGTTGGCTTTGAAGCCTTTGCCCAAGGGTTCCTCGGATATGACCGCGGCCAATGGGTACATCGCGGCCGGCTTGCAGGCATTGCCCAGGCACAGGATGGTGCGTTGTTGGTGGCCGATGACACCAATGGCGTAATTTACCGGATTGCCTACACCGGCAGTACAGGAAGACATTTCGTAGGACCACCCACCAATTCCTGGAATACGCATGTACGGGTTGTCAACGCCGATTCACCTGCGCCGGACATTGATAATAGTGGAGGCTTGACCATGGATCTTGTGGGCGCGGGAGCATCGATTCCGGTGGAGTCGGAGGCATTTATGGATGGCAATCCGTTGCCCCGAAAATTTTCGGCGGTGGGGGAAAATATCTCGCCTCCTTTGCGCTGGCAAGCGGGACCCGAGGGCACAAAAAGTTATGTTGTGGTTATGGAAGATCCGGATGTAGCGGAGAATCCGCCGTTTATTCATTGGCTGTTGTACAACATTCCCGGTGATGTCACGCATCTTGAAGAAGGTGTGCCACCTCTACCGCAACTGGCGCTGCCGGAAGGCGCTTTGCAGGGAAAAAATGAACGCGGCTCCCTGGGTTATTTTGGGCCAAGGCCACCGGCAGGTGATCCTGCACACCGTTATCATTTCCAGATTTTCGCGCTGGATAAACGCCTGAATGTTGAATTCGGTTTAACACGCGACCAACTTATTGCGGCGATGGAAGGGCACGTGTTGGGAACTGGCTTCATAATGGGCACCTTTGCCCGATAAAAATTATTAACTGTTGAAGGAGTACTATGTTGCTACAGATGATGGCGGTGCTGATTGGCCTGGTGGTCATATATTTTATCGTCATGGGTGTGACGGGTAACAAGCTCGGATTCTTTTTCAGCGGCCAGTTTGATAAAGGCGAAAAAACCTCAGGCTTTAATGCAGTCGAGCACGTCTTTTTTTCCACCGTGTTTCGTCTACTGGGTTACGTGGCCCGTCGGGATGCACCGGTTAATGACAAGGAAATCAGACGCACGGAAACCTTCATGGAAAAAATGCAATTGAGTGCTGCACAGCGCCGGCAGGCGATCCAATTATTTCGCCATGGGGCTTCGCCCAATTTCCGCATCGAGGAGGCGCTACAGGATTTCCAGGACTTGTCACGTAAAAGTCCTAACCTGACGCAGATCCTGTTGGTGTATCTGGTAAGCCTGGCGCGGGTGGATGGCCTTCTGGTGTCCAAAGAGATCACAGCGGTGCAGGAGGTAGCGCGTGCGTTGGGTTATTCCAATATTACCTTTGAGCAGTTACTGAAGATGCTGTCCTCTCAGGAGCGTTTCAGTGAAGCGCAGTTGGATGGCAGTGCGGAGGAAGATGCACAGCGCGCCTATCGGGAGACAACGAGGGAAGAAACCACGAAAGCAGGCGAGGGTTGGACGCGCGGAAAGAAACGTTATAAAGGCTTCGCTAACGAACAGGAACAATCCCATTGCGCCTACGATGCCCTCGGCTTGACACCGACAGCCAGTGATACTGAAGTTCGCAAAGCCTATCAAAAGCTCTCCAGTCAATTTCATCCGGATAAATTGATCGGGCAGGGCTTGCCGCCTTTTATGATCAAGGCATTAACCGAGCGTTTTAAATATATTCAATCCGCGTATGACTGCATCAAGAAAGAAAAAGCCAGTTGAATAAAACCGGAGCGGAAAAGTGAATGGATCACTGAATCAGTGATGGATGTAACAAATATCAACGGGCAAAGAAACCTCCCCCACTGCACTGGGTCAAGATAGACATATACCTTTTGTAGTGGAGTCCATCATGAAACTCGATACCCATATTTCCGGTGAGCATTTCGATCACAAAGTTGCCGCCATTTTCCAGGACGAATTCAGTGCTAAATGTGCAGTCGATATTTTACGTAAGTCTACCAGTTTGCAAGTTAATCAACTCTTTGTTGTAGGTCCGAATGATCGCCAAGCGGGATGGGAACTGGAGCCGGAAGATAATGGCATCTGGCACACTATGATTCAGGCGCATGTGGGGCTGGGACTGATTGGCGGTGGGGTAGGTCTCATATTGTTTTTGATTTTATGGGCAATGGGCATTCCTTTTGTTGTCGCCAATGCGGCTACGACGGTGACGATCACCATTGCTTTCGGGATTGTCATCGGGATGATGTTTGGTGGCCTTGTGACCTTGCGCCCTGACCATATGCCCTACGTCAGCGTATCGCAGTCGGCGTTGCGTAAAGGAAAGTACATCGTGGCGGTTCATGCCCACAGTGCGGAGCAACTCAGGGAAGCCAAACAGGAATTCAATAAACTCCAGGTCAAGACCGTCAGCAGTTTATAGAGACCGTCCAGTTCCCCTGCTTACGATACCTATCCCTCTTTCTATACCAGGCCTTCCTGCTCAAGGATATGGAGCAACAACTTTTCTTCTCCATTGAGACGCTGGGCACCCTCGAAGGTGTGGATGATATCGTCCTTCGCAAGATAATCATGCAGTGTTTGCCGCTCGTATAGCTCAATAACAACCGGATGGACATAATACTTTTTGCACACCGTTCGCGTATTACCGAGATGTTCGGCTACTGTATCCAGCACCTGGATAATATTTTTCTTGATCTGGGTTTTAGTGTCAGCCGCCTCAATCTCCCTGAACGCATTGATCGCTTGTATGGTGCCTACCCAGGTACGGAAATCTTTCGCTGTAAAATCCTGGCCGGTAATCGCTTTCAGATAATCGTTAACCATACCCGAATCGATGGCTTTGTGCGTCCCGTCGTGATCGTAATATTGGAATAATTCTTTTCCCGGAATATCGCGGCACTGCTTCACGATCCTGGCCAGGCGCTTGCTCTTGAGGCTGATATTGTGCGCGATACCTTTTTTTCCCTTGAAGATAAATTGCATCTTGTCGCCATTGATCTTCACATGCTGATCTTTCAGGGTTGTAAGGCCAAAGGAACCATACAATTTTTCATAGGCGCTGTTGCCGATGCGTATGCTCGTCTGCTCCATCAGAGACACAACGGTGGCCAGCACCTTCTCGACCGGCAGACCCGGTTTTGCGAGATCTTTCTCCAGCTGCCGGCGGATGGCGGGAATAGCCTGGCCGAATTCATACAGGCGATAGAATTTGGTGTGGTTACGAAAGTTGTTCCATAGGCTGTGGTATTTATATTGTTTACGCTGCCGCGCATCAATACCCGTTGCCTGAAGATGACCGTTTTCAAGGTGACAGATCCACACGCACTCCCACGCCGGGGGAATCGCCAATTTTCTGATGCGTTCCAACGTGGCCTTGTCGCGCAGCTTTTTCTTGTTCAGGTAATAACAAAAATTATCGCCGTGTTTAAGCCTGCTGATGCCCGGTTGTTTGTCATGGACATAAATCAGCTTGATAGCCTGTGCGCTTTTTTTGGGATCATGCAACACCGCTTTGATTTTTTTTGCCGATATTTTGATGTCTTCTGTCAGGTTCAACATTGCCGTTTCGCCGGTTATCAGTATGCGAAATTTGACTTGTCCTGTCAGAAGAGATTCAGCCAATGACGCCGCTGCGACAGATCGTGTGTGAGGTCGCACAGACGTATAAGAGGCATCGAATTAGCGTGAGCTATCAAGGTATTTCATCAAGAGGAGTTTATCATGCCACTTACAGCGACAGACCCGATAAAAATTATCCTGGCCATCATCCTGCCGCCGCTCGGCGTATTTATGGAGGTGGGATTTAAAGGCCATTTCTGGCTGAACATTCTGTTGACCTTGCTCGGTTTTATTCCCGGTATTATCCATGCGCT
>CAMLOU010000054.1 GCA_946481735.1 uncultured Cellvibrio sp. | reverse complement strand
ATTTGGCTGGGCAGCATCGGCCTGGGTTACAAATGGGACAATGGCGACGAAGATACCGGGATCGGCAGTGGCACCCGCGATACCACGCTGGATTTCACCTTGAGTGGATTACAAGGCAATTGGTTGGGCTATGTGGCGGTGGGTTATGTGTGGATTTCCGGAGGCGTGGCTTACTCGGAACCGGGCGATGAAGAAGGTGAAGTGATTAACTACGGCTACGACAACTACGCTTATGCCACGGTTGACGGCGGTTATAAGTTCACGCCTTGGTTAACCCTGGGTGCCAGTGCAAACACCCAGCAAGCTTACATTCCCGGTGGCGAGGATGTGGAGTGGTTGAGTGCCTACGCCAATGTGCGGTTGTTTGAAAAATTTCGTGTGCGGGCTTATGTGAATGATTATCTTGATATTGCGGGTTATCCCGAGCAGGAGTTTGGTGCGAGTTTGACGTATTCGTTTTGATACCGTTTTAGTGTCGGGTTACGTGGCTGCGCCACTAACCCGACCTACGCCTACGGCAGTTTTTCTCACCAGTAGGTCGAATTAGCGGCGTAGCCGCGTAATCCGACATCACCCTCTCACAATATCCCCTTATTCCAACCCTCCATCACACCTCCCGAAGACTCCTACGCCATTTATTCCGCCTAAAAAAATTTCCTACCGGTTGTCGAATCCAGCATCTACCATTCGACTAGATAATGAGTTTTATCACTGAGTGCAGATGCGCACTAAAATTAGCCCCATAATCAAACGAAAGAGGACAACACAATGAAAGTGATGGTTATCGTCAAAGCAACCCCCAGCTCTGAAGCCGGCATTATGCCCAGCACCGAATTATTGGAAGCCATGGGAAAATACAATGAAGAATTGGTGAATGCCGGGATCATGCTGTCCGGCGATGGCTTGCAGCCCAGCTCAAAAGCCGTGCGCGTACATTTTTCCGGTAACAACCGCACCGTGACCGACGGTCCTTTTTTAGAAACCAAAGAATTAATCGCCGGCTTCTGGATGTGGCAAGTCAAATCCATGGAAGAAGCTATCGAATGGGTAAAACGCTGCCCGAATCCCATGCTGGAAGATTCCGATATCGATATCCGCCCGGTGTATGAGCTGGAAGATTTCGGTGATAACGTCACCCCGGAGATCGCCGAACACGAACAAAAGCTGCGTGAAAAACTGGAAAAACAATCCCAGGCTTATTAATAAATCCGGGGTTGTCATCCCGTAGGTCGGATTAGCGCAGCGTAATCCGACACCACTTCGCAGAAAAGCCAGGTCGGATTGATCTTCTACAATCCGACTTATTTTTCTGCAACATTGTCCTCACCCTTATCACCACTCCACCTCAGCCCACCGGTTCTCCTTCAACCCCGGAAAATACAAAGCCGTTCTCGTCTCCCGCCCATCCATCGCCGCAAACCATTCACGGTAGCGCGCCAATTGTTCGCGATAACTCTCAACTTCCTGCGCAACAAAGTCCGCTTCGGTCTGGTTCTGTACGGGTTCACTGCTTTTGTAATCCACAATCCACCGCACACCCTCAGCAATAAACGTGCGGTCGATAATCGATTCACGCAAACGATCACTCTGTTGATACAACGCCAGCTCACAAGCACTTTGCTCGTGGGAATGATCCAGCAGCCACCGGCCTTTAGGGTCGTATAAAGTGTGCTGCACCGCTTGATAAATACGTTCCATGGCCTGGGCCAATTCCGCACCCATCCAGCCGGATTGACGCAATTGAATCTGCCAGAAAGGTGTCTGGCTGTTTAAATAACGCGTAACATTTTCTTCAGTTAATCCATGTACCTGATTGCGCTCGGTGATCACTTGCAGCGCGCGATGGATCAGCGTGCCGGTGTGGCGAGCCAGGCGATTGCTGCGCGTCTCCGGTTCCGGCAGATTTTCATCATCATCGTACTCATGGCCGCGATAATGTTTGAGCAGGCTGACATCGGTGAGCTGAGGCAGTTGCCATTCCGGTGTCAAACGCAGGATGTGTTGTAAACCCGGTTGCGCAATTGCCAGGGTTAATTGCTGGGTGGTTGGAGGGGACTTTACCGATAACAATTGCGCGTCTGCTTTTACCTGTTCCCAGATACTGGCCAACAATGCGTTTTTGTTGGGCGTTGCGAGGGCATCATCTTTTTGTTTTACACAGGCCAATAAATGCAAACGTTGTATCGCGCGGGTACAGCCAACATACAACAGACGTGTTGATTCGTAAGCTTGTTGTTTTTCTTTTTCGGCGCGCATAAAGCGGTAGATGGGGCTGTGATCTTCACCGGTGGCGGCCAACGGGCCGAGCAGTAACTGGTTTTCGCCCTGGGCGTCCAGGCGTTCCTGCCACATCAGCAATTCGTTGTCGTCGCGACGTGGCAAACGATCCAGGCCCGGAATAATTACCGTATCAAACTCCAGGCCTTTGGATTTGTGGATGGTCATCACCTGCAAGCGCGGGTCGGCGTCGGCGCGCGGTTTGGCAAAGAGTTTTTGCACTGCTGTGTCGAACGCCTGCCAATCGCGAATACCGCCGCCTTCGTCGTGGCGTTCAAGCAGCGCAAAATAACTGGCCGCGTTCTCACTGTCGTTGCTGTCGAGCAACACCGCCGGCCCACCCAGCGCCAACCATACGCCTTCGATCCACTGGCGCAATGGCTTGCGTCGCCGTTGACGCAACGCGGATTGCAGAACCGTCATCAATCGTGCGAGTAATTTTTTTCCTGCAGCGCTTATGGAGTTGATATGAAGGTGATGCTGCAGTTGCTGCCAGATCACCGGATAACCACTTTCCTTGACACGCGGGCTGAGTTCGCCGAGATCGGCATTGGCCAGCGCATGGAGATCGTGCAGGTTCAAACCACACCAGGGCGCGCGCAGCAATGCAAGCCAGGCGATACGATCCTCGGGATGCAAGAGCGCACGGGTCAGCGACATCAGGTCCACAATCGCCATGCGGCTGGCGAGACTGTCGATATCGGTGGCTTGCCAGCGCAATCCCGCCGCACTTAGCGCCGGTAAAATTTGTGCGAGGTGCGTGCGGGTGCGCACCAGGATAGCAACCGTACCCTCCGGATTATCGCGGCGCGCCTGTTGCACCAGTTGCACCACCTGATGTGCTTCGCTGTGTTGCGCGTCCTGTTTCCCTTGAAGACTGTCTTCGTCGTCTTCGTTCTTGTCACCGTTGGTGTACGTGCAGGCAAAAAATGTCACCGCGGTATCGGGCAAGGGTTTATTGAATGCAATGGACGGTGAATATCTCACCGCGCCGCGACTGATATCATCCTGCGGTGGAAAAGCGCAATGAAAGGTGCTGTTTACCCACTTCACGATCTCGGCTTGTGAGCGGAAATTCACACGCAAATCCAACGCCTGCAAATCCACCGTACCAATGCCGCGCTGGCGCGCATCGAGAAATAAACCGACATTGGCGTTACGAAAACCGTAACAGGATTGCATGCCGTCGCCCACAATAAATAAGGTCCGCCCATCGCCGGCTTGCCAGCCCGCCGTGAGTTTTTCCAGTAAGCGCAATTGTGGGCTGGCGGTATCCTGGAATTCATCCACCAGGATATGACGGATGCGGTAATCCAGTTGCAGCGCAATATCGCTGGGGGCATCGTCGTCACCCAGGGCCAATAAAGCGGCCTGGGAAATTGCGCTGTAATCGGTAGCGCCGAGTTGTTTAAACACCAGGGTTAATTGCGCAACCAGTAAGGGTAAGAGGCGCGTCAGGCTGTCGAGCAATTGCCATTGCGCATCTTCGTAAACCGATGTGGGTAACCCGCGAATGCCGTGCAGTAATTCGGCACACGCCGGTTGGGTTTCCTGCAAGGCGCCGATCAAAGCTGAAAAACGTTCTTTCAATGCGGCGCTTTCTTTGCCGGGTGGAAAGCCCTCATTCTTGGTCAGGCGCGCACGATAGCTGCCGGTGTTGGTTAACAGCAGGTCAGTAAACGCTACCCATTGTTCCACCGCCTTCGGTTCACACAAAGGTAAGCCGGTGACGCCGAGTAAATGACGGATGCGATGTTTTTGTGGTGTTTCCTGTTCCAGATTGGTAGCAGCCTGATCAGCGATGGCACAGAGTTCGCTGGCATGTAATTTCAAACAGTGTTGTACCTGTTGCAGGTGCTCGACAATAACCTGATGCAGGGTTTGTTCAAGGTAATCCCGCGCGTGTTGTTGGCGTGCCTGCAATAACACTTCCAGCCATTGTTCACGCTTGGCGAGCAGCGCGACGAGCAAGTTTTCGATGCTGGCGAGGTTGTTGTCGAGATGGCGCAACAGACGTGCGAGGTCGTCGCGCAACGGGGAATCCTGTTCCAGCAAATTAAAAAATTCGCGCACGGCCAAACGGTAAGCGCTGTCTGCGTCATCCAGCGTGTCGGGTTGTGCACCCAGGCCGCTGGCCAATGGTAATTGTTTGGTGATCGAACGGCACAAACTGTCGATGGTTTGCACACGCAAGCGCTGCGGACTGAACAATAAATTCCATTGCAATTCCCGGTCGCGTTGCAACACGGCGCGTGCGAGGGTCCAGGTCAGGCGTGCATGGGGGTTGTCCGGCTCCGGTTGCTCCGCTGCCTGCCATAAAGCTTGCAGAATTCGGTCCTGCATCTCGCCGGCTGCTTTGCGGGTAAAGGTAATGGCGAGCACTTCTTCCGGTGCCTCGCAATGGGCGAGCAAGGTTAACACCCGTTGTGTCAACAAGCCGGTTTTGCCGGAGCCGGCGGGTGCAGAGACCGCAAAAGATTGTGTGGGATCAAGGGCCGCGCGGCGTGCGTCAATATCCGGTGGTGTGTCGGGTGCAAAACTGGCGTGGGGCAAGTGTTCGAGGTTCATGCTTGCTCCTCCACGACGGGCACCTGGCCTGCCTCCAACAGTTCACTGACCGCGTCCATCTCCAGCACGCGGTTGAGTGGTATTAAATCCGTTGCGTATTGCATGGCAGCCTGATCTTTAAAATCAACGCGCGCGTCGCCCGCGATAAAATCCCGTGCGAGTTGTTGTAAGCAAGCCTGCCACTCAGCGAGTTGTTCCGGCCATTCCAATGGCGGTGGCTGGATGCCGTCATGAGCCACCGACAATTGGCCGGTGCCAATCCACTGCGCAGCTTTTGCATTGATTTGTGCAAAGGCAATGGCGGCTACCGGGGTATGATGACTCACGGCATAAAGCGGCAGTTGCGGTTCGTCGGGGCGTTCGCCGAGCCAGCTTTTTAATTTGGGTGAACCGGTTTTGTAATCAATCAATAACAGTTCGCCGTTTTCCAGTTGATCGATGCGATCAATGCGCAGTTGCAGGTTCAAACCGGCAAAATTCACGCTGTGCTTTTCTTCTATGGCAATCACGCTGAACGGCGGGCGCGTTTTTTCCTGTTCCAGCCACTCATTCAACAAGCGCGCGAGCCGTTCCTGCTCCAATGCGCAATAAAAGCTTCCCAGTTCTGCCGGGCGGTGTTGTTGCACCGGACGTATGGCCTCGGCAGCGGCGGTGTTAATTAACTGTTGTAACTCATCGGCAGACAGCGCCAGCAACTGGTGAGAATTGCCCAACGTGCGCCAGATAATGGCCAAGGCATCGTGCAACATGTTGCCGCGTTCAATGGCAGAAAACCCTGCCACGGGTTCGTTGATTTGTTCGGCACCGAGGCGCAGGCGTGCAAAGGCATTAAACGGACAGGCGGCCTGCTGCTTAAAGAGATTACTGCCACCGCGCACGGGTTGGTCATTCAATAACAGGCGCGGGCCGTGAGCGCTGTGCACCAGTTGCCACTGTTTAACCGCTGCAATGGTGTGTGCGTTTTGTTGTGTGCAATTGCGGGTCGCCGGTACCAGCGCCGTGATCGCAGTTTCGGGTATATCGCGAATTAATGCGCTGGGCCGCAATTCATTTTCTGCATCGCTGTGCGCAGAACTGAACACCACCTGTGCCGCGCAATGACGATAATTGTCTGTCAACGCCTGGGCAAAGATTAATTCGCGCTCGGCGCTGGCATGAGGCATCTGGTGATCCCGTTGCAATGACACCGGTAGCAAAGGATTGGGTGCAGGGACCGGCGGCCACTGGCGATGATGCAGGCCCATCACCCAGCAATGACTGAAACGCAAACCGGCACCTTCCAGTGCACCGAGGATTTGAATGGGCGAGTCCGGGGTTTGCGCCTGGAAGGGCGTCTTGCCGGCGAGGTTGCGCAGTTGTTTCAAGGCGTGGTAGTGATCGAGCCGTAAACCGGTGCTGTCGAGCGTGGCAAATTCATCCAGTACCTGATGCCAGAGTTTAACTTGCTGAAACTCCTGGCTATCAAGACGGCGTGTGCCGGGCCAGTTCAATAAGGTTAATTGTTGCTGAAAAAAATCCACCCAGTAGGCGGCGGTATGTTGGCCGAGACTGCCGCGGCGCTGGTTTTCCAACGCGATCAAACCCGCAGCAACATTATCTGGCGCCGTGACTTTTAACGCGTCACACAGTTTGCGGCAGTGGTAACGCACATCTGTCGCACTGATCATAAACTTGCCTTGCCGGCGTAACGCGTCACACACTCCGGCACGCAGCGTCCATTCATTCTCGGCATCGCCAAAAAAAGGTGATTGCAACAGATCACACACGCTATCCAATTCCCAGGGGCCGCGCGTGAGGTTGAGTAACTCCAGTGCGGCGTGAATAATCGGCGTGGCGGCGAGCGGTGTACCCGCAGAAAAATTAAACGGCAAGGTGTAGCGCGGTTTGTCCGGCATCTTTGCGAGCGGTTCAAAGACATCGGTGAACAAGCGCTCTACTTGATCGCGACATTGTCCGAGGTTGGGCACGATGATTCCGATCACCGCATCCGGATTTTCTTCCAGTATCTGTTTAGCCCACAGCGCCGCCGCGCCGATTTCTGTTTCATCATCAACCGTGCTCACGCGATCAATGCGATTATTCGTAATGCGATGGGGTGGTAATAAACGGATCTCCGACGTGGCCTGGTGTAACAGGTGATTGATCAAGGGCGGAATATCATCAAAACCTTGCAGATAAATACGCGGCGGGCGTGACAACACGCCCTCGGCAAAGGCGTTGCCGATAATGTCATAGGATTGTTCTTCGGTGATTAATTGCATCTGCGCAAGGCGTGTATTGAAGTCACCTGACCAACTCAGGAAGTGCAGGGTATTCTGATTTTCAAATGCTGTTAAATCAGCCTCACCTAATTGCCACAAGGCGAGGTTGCGCAAGGCACTGTCCGCGCTTTGGGCGAGGGGCTCCGGTTGCAGCAAGGCGTCGCTGACACTGGAGTGCGTGATGACTTCTTCCCACAGGTATTGCCGTTGCAAGGCGCTGGCAATCATCACCTGGCTCGGTGCGTACGCCTGATCCTGCAACTGGTGCCAGCATTCCCGCAGCCACTGATTCAGCGGATAAATAGCTGGCGCAGCCCACACCGTTTTGCCCTGCGTTTGTTGATACACGCCATAAGCGCGCAGGATGTGATTGCGCAGGCGATTGTTGGCGGTGAGAATAATGTCGCCATCATGCAAGGCGGGGAGCAGGGGAGTGATATCAAATAATGCAGCGACCATGCCGGAACCTGTGCAAATCATCGATTATTGGAGTGGCGTTATCATCGCACAGCACTATTGCCATGGCTACGCCCTCCGGCGAAGGCTACGCCTGTCAGCACTCACAGGTAGTTTCCTGGTGATGCTTTCAGCAGGCCACAATCTCAATATTTTCCAGCGCAAAATCGCGCAACGCTGTACGCAATAATTCTACATCGCGGGTCGCCTTGGTGAACAATGCCAGATGACCGTGACGAACATCGGTATGAGCAACAGGCGGTTGTTGCTGCAACAGAAATTCCACACGCCGGGCGATGGCCTCGCCGGAGTCGATCAATTGAATTCCCTCCGGCAAGCTGTGGCGCAACTCATCTTTCAACAGGGGAAAATGGGTGCAGGCAAGCACAATGGTGTCCAGCTCTGCACTGCGTGGTGCGGTATAAAAAGGCGCAACAATCGCGGCAATTTTTTCCGGTGCAATGATTTCACCGCGCAATTTTTGTTCGGCCAGTTGCACCAGTTCACTGCTGCCGACAGAGATCACCGTGCAGTGTGCCGCGTGTTCTCTGATCAAGTCATGGGTATACGGTCGAGCCACGGTCGCCGGTGTGGCCAACAAGCCAATGACTTTGCTGCGCGATTGTAAGGCGGCCGGTTTAATTGCCGGCACCACACCGACAATCGGTTGGGAGAAATGGCTGCGGATGTGCGGTAATGTCAGCGTGCTGGCGGTATTGCAGGCCACCACAATCATATCCACCGGGCCATAACCTTGTTCAATATGCTGCAACAATGCGTGCAGGACCTGATCAACGCGCGCAATTAACTCGCTTTCAGCTTTTGTGCCGTAGGGAAACGCGGCGTTGTCAGAGGCGTAAAGGTATTGGCAGTGGGGTAAGCGTTGCTGAATTTCATGCATAACACTGAGGCCACCCACGCCGGAATCAAAGACGAGGATGCGCGGCTTGTGCTGTATGGCGTTCATTTAGCGGATTAATTTCCCTGAGTTTTAAAAAGTTTCTGGTGCTGCTCACTGGAGATACCCGGCGATGGCTCGTTTAATGTCTGGCGGGACAGCAAACCGGCAATGGCAAAATAATACTTGCGATCTTCGGCAGAAAAAATATCCATGCGTGCGATGTCGTAAGCGCGCAGCAGCGCCGTGCGCGCACTGTCATACAGACCCAGTTCCCACAGGCACTGGCCGAGACGCAGGTGGATAAAGGGCGCTTGCGCCATCTGCGGGCAACACAATGCGGATTGCAGTGCTTCGCGGCCCGGCTGGTATTGGCCGGAACGAAAATAGCCATCGCCGATGGCCGTCAATACCCAGCCGGCTTCAACCCAATCGGTTTGCGGCTTGGGCAGAAGCAGCCAGGCTTGATAGAATAGCCGCAGCGCTGCCTTGTAATCACCGGCATCGTAATGCTGGTATCCGGCAGCACAAAGCTGGCGGATCTTGCGGGTGAGCGCGGGATCGGTGGAAGACATGATACCTTGAACCAAGGGATACGTGGGATGGCGATTGTATTGGGCCATTCACCCGGTATACAAGCGCATCCACAGATTCAGTGAACTACCGCACCAAAGCGCGCCTCGCTGGCCGGATCACGGCCAGTATTCCGGCACCGGCCGATAACTGCAATAGGAAAGACCTTTGGATAATCACACTATCATCTTGCTGGCCGCCGCCTTCGGTGGGCTATTGATGGGCGTTTTGCTCAGCGTGTTGCTGTTGCGTCGGCGCATCGACGACGCCGTCTTCAGTCGTACCCGTGAACTGGAGTCCGAACTGGCGAACCGCCAAAGCGCGTGGGATCTGCGTGAAGCGGGGCTGACCCGCGAGCTGGATTACCTGCGCAACCAGCAAGATGAATTAAAATCCCTGGCGCGGGAGGGCGAAAATCTGCGCGCGCAACAGCAACAGCAACTGGGCGACCTGCGGCAGGAACTGGCGGCGGCGCGCGAGAAATTGCAATTCCTGGGCGATGTGCAACAGCAGTTGCGTCAGAGTGAGCAGGCGGCCCACACAGCGCATAACGAATTGACGGAATTAAAAACCCGCCTTGAACAGGAACGGCGCAACTTTGCTGAACAACTCAAACTCTTGCAGGATGCCAAACTGGATTTGGGCAAAGAATTTGAAAATATCGCCAATAAAATCTTTGATCATAAACAGCAACAATTTTCCAACAGCAGTAAGAGTCTGCTCGAAACCACGCTTGACCCACTGCGCCTGCAACTCAACGAGTTTCGCCGCAAGGTAGAAGACGTCTACGAAAAAGAAACCGCTGATCGCAACCGGCTGGCGGGGCAGGTGCTGGAGTTGCAAAAACAAACCCAGAAAATCGGTGAAGATGCGATCAACCTCGCCCAGGCTCTCAAAGGCAATTCCAAGGTGCAGGGTAATTGGGGTGAGGTGGTGTTGGAACGATTGCTGGAGCAATCCGGCCTGCAAAAAGGCCGCGAATACGACACCCAGATCAGTTATACCAGTGAAGCCGGTAACCGGCGTATGCCCGACGTTATTGTGCATCTGCCGGAGAACAAAGACATCATCATTGATGCCAAGGTCTCTTTGGTGGATTACGAAAAATACTGTAATACCGACGATGACCTGGAACGTCAGCGCTATTTGACGGCCCATGTGGCATCCTTGCGTAATCACATCAAGCAACTCAGCATCAAGGATTATGAAAAACTCGATGGCGTAAAGTCACTGGATTTTGTGTTTATCTTTGTGCCGGTTGAAGCGGCCTTTCTGCTCGCGTTGCAACATGAGCCGGGCTTGTCTCATGAGGCTTATGATCGACGCATCATTTTAGTTAGCCCTACCAATCTGCTGGCGATTCTGCGTACAGTGGAAAATATCTGGCGCTACGAAAAACAAAATCGCAATGCCGAACGTATTGCCCGCGATGCCGGTGCACTGCACGATCAGTTTGTTTTGTTGCTGGATTCCCTCGACAACATCGGCAACTATCTGGACAAAACCCGCGAAGCCTACGACACCGCACGCAAGCGTTTGCAGACCGGGCGCGGCAATCTGGTTAAACGCGTGGACGATATCCGCCGTCTGGGTGCAAAAACCAAAAAGCGTATCAATCGCGAATTGATCGAAGACACACCGCTGGACGACGAGCAATTGCTTGAAGAGCTGCCGGACGACTTGCCGGATGAGTCGACCGAAAACGACAGTGATCCACGCCCGGAAGACACCATCTGACAAGAGGTTTACCCATGAGTCTTGAAATCATCCTGTTGGTTATCGGTTTGATTATTGTGAGCATCCTGGCGGCAATTGCCGGGGTACTGTTGTACAAAGTGCACAAACAAAACCAGGCGCAGCGTCTCTTGCTGGCGGAGAAAGAACAGGCAATCAGGGAACAGCGAGCGCATATCAATCGCAGTATTCAAATCCTTGCCCAGGCTTCCCAATCCGAAGATCTAACATTAACCGAAGCCAGCATTCGTATTTCAGTATTACTCGACAGCCTTGGTGTGGGCGATGACGTGCGCGAAGAGTTCTCAGCGTTTTATCAATTGCGTAGCCTGACCGAACACATCCCTATCCTGGACGGCTGGAAAAAATTAAGCCGCAAGGAGCAGATGCAATTTGATTTGCAGCGCATGAAGCACGAAGCCAGTTACCGCGACTTTGTGCTGGATGCGGCGGTGCGCATCAAAGGGCGCGAATTTTAATTATTGTTTGCGCCGCAGGATGGCACCACATTCAAGATGGTGGGTATAGGGAAATTGATCAAACACCGCAAAGTCGGTGATGTCGTGGGTTTTGGTGATGGTTTGCAGGTTTTCCCGCAGCGTGTCGGGGTTGCAGGAAATATAAATAATATTGTCGAAGCCCTGGGTAATATCGGTGGTGAGCGGGTCCATACCCGCGCGCGGTGGATCGACAAAGATTGTACTGAAATGATAGCTGTCCAGGTCAATATCTTTGAGGCGATAAAACGCCCGCACTTTATTTAACGCCTGGGAAAATTCCTCACTCGACATACGCGCCACCGCGACATTGGTGGCCTGGTTCAGGTTGATATTGTAAAGCGCGGAATTGACTGAGCTGGTCGCCACTTCCGTCGCCAGTACACGGTTAAAATTCTGCGCCAATGGCAAGGTGAAATTGCCGTTGCCACAGTACAGCTCCACCAGATCACCGCCAAAGTGACGGCTTTTGTTTACCGCCCACGCCAGCATATGTTCGCAAACCCTGGCATTGGGTTGAGTAAAGCTGGCTTCAACTTGCTGGTAGTGAAAAATGTTATTGTTGACCTGGAGAGTTTCAATTACATAATCCCGGTCAATCACTTCTTTTTGCCCGCGACTGCGGCCGACGATGGCGATGCCAAGCGTCTGGTGAAGTTGTGTTGCGGCTTCCCGCCAGTCGTCTTTCAATTTTTTGTGGTAAACGAGCGTGACCAGCGCCTGACCGCTGAGCGTTGTCAGGAACTCCACCTGGAACAGGCGTTGTCGTAACACCGGTGTACCCTGGATAGCAGCCAGTAATAACGGCATGAGGTGGTTAATCTGCTCTGAACCGACCGGAAAGCTCTCGATCGGGTAAGGCTTGCGATATTCACCGGGCTTGAACATGGCATAGCTGACCGTTTCGCCCTCGTGCCACATCTTGAATTCTGCGCGCATGCGGTAATGTTTTATCGGCGAGCGAAACACGTCGATGGCGGGCAATGAGAATTCAACAAAATCCTGCTGTAAGCGATTGAGTTTGTCGGCAAGTTGTTGTTCGTAGGCTTCGGGCGAGAAAGAATCAATAGTCATGCAGGTCATTCATAAGAGAGGGTGGAGCATAGTTTAGTCAACAATGTTCGGCTAACAATGATAACGGTAAGGTGCCGCGTAAGGCGGCATAGTGCCGCCCATGATACGCCAGATTGGTCAGGAAAGCCCGCCGCCGCCAGGGTTGCATCAGGGTTGTTGCGTCGTGCATTTGCCCCATTCGCAGCTGACCAGCGAGACAGGGACTGCGCCGCAATAGGACGCGTAGGCTTCCTGGGGCCATTGGTTGTGCAGCACAATAAATTGCCCTTCAGGGCATTCCTTTTTGAATTCTTCGAATAACACAAAATAGGAGCGACCATTCTCACGCTCGGTGGTGACGTCTCCTGCGAGGCTGGGCACCGGCACAACGCGGGTGGTATCACCGGTATATTGTTGTTGCAGGGCTAGCAGGTCTGCACGCGCCTGCTCGCTCGCAACCAGGTCCATCTCCTGCTGTGCCAGGGTCTGGATACGTCGCACACAGGTTTTTTGCTGGTTAGTGAGGGTCCGTTTTTTGAGGTTCAATTCATCCGTCGCACGTTTTTTAGCGTTATAGGCCAACAACGCCGCTGCTAACGAAATAGGCTGGCCGTTGTAACTGATAGCTTGTGAACCAAATTGCAGGGTGTAGTAGTGATCGGCGGCAATAATGGCCGGCCAGTTTTTATCAATCCAATCCTGTTGCACCGTAATGGCTTCAAGCTCAGCCTCGCCCCCCAAAGGCGTGCACTGATTAAATAAGCTGCTGACGTAGACCGCCTTGGTGAGGATATCGGTTGCCAGATCGGTTAACTGACGCGGGTCCTCCGTGGGGGTTACGGCAGGTTGTTGTGCGCAACCGGAGACCAGGGCGATGGCAAGGATCAGGGGGGATAAGAGATGGGCAGTTATCGTTTTCATGCTGAATACTTCTATTGTTTTCATGCTGATGCTTCCGGGTCAGGCGGTTTTATCGGGTAAGGGCAAACGAATCGTAAAGCAGGTTCCCTTGCCCGGCGTTGACTCCACCTCAATCTTGCCCTTGTGGTGCTCGGTGATAATGAAATAGGAAACCGATAAGCCCAGACCCGTGCCTTTGCCCACTTCTTTGGTCGTATAGAAGGGTTCAAAGATATGGTTTTTAACGTTGTCTTCCATGCCTGGGCCATTATCTTCCACCTCAATAACCACGTAGGAGGCTTCCGTGTAGGCGCGAATAGTAATGGTCGGCTTGAATTGTGGTTCGGCATTGTTTTGCAGGTCGCTGGCCAACGCCTGCCGCGCATTGCGTAGCAGATTCAGGATGACCTGCTGTATTTCAGGAGCCGAACCCATCACACCGGGCAAATCCTTGCTGATCTCCTTGATGACTTTCGCAGGCTTAACTTTACGTTCTTTGGATTCACCCGTGCTAATGCTTAACTCAACACTGTGATCAATGACACTTTTCAGATCCATCAGACTAGTATTGCGGTTACTGATGTGGGAGAACTCCAGCATGTTGGTGACAATCTTGGCTGCCCGTTCACCGGCTTCTTTAATGTCATCCAGAAAACTGTAGATATTGCGTGCGCGCAAATACTCGTGCACTTGCTCTACGCTGATGCCCAGGTTTTTCGACACATCATGGTTGGACGCCAACTCCGGTGAGGTGCGCCGATAGATATTTTGCACACTGTGCAGGATCGCCCCGATAGGGTTGTTGATCTCGTGGGCAATACCCGCCGCCAATTCCCCGAGCGACAACATCTTTTCATTCTGGATCATCCTGTGTTCCAGCTTGACCCGCATGGTCACGTCATCAATACGAATCACCGCACCAATGCCCTGGGCCGCAATTAACGGATAAATAGTCATGTCGGTGTAGCGTGCTTCGCTGCCCTGGCCCTGTTGCATATTTTCATTGACCAGGGGCACGCCGCTTTCAATGGTTTTTTTAATGGTGGCCACACTGATCGGGAGGCTGGGATACACCTCGTTCAGGTGATGATGCAGGGCTTCATCGGGAGAGATACCCGTATTAAATGCCGCAGATGCATTCCAGTGAGTGACATAACCCTGGTGGGTAACCCCGATCAACACTGACGGCATGGAGTTGATCATACTGTGCAAATAATCCTGGGTTTCGCGCAGCAACAACACCGTTGCCTCATGCCGTGCAATCTCATCCTGTAAACGGTTGTTGGTCTGGTGGAGGCTTTCGGTGCGCTCGGCAATCTTGTGCTCGAGCTCCCGCTGGGATTCCTTCAGTGCTTTACGGGCGCGTTTGTTGTTGAGGCGGCTGCGTTGCAAACCAATGATCAACAAACTTTGCAACAGGAACATCAAGGTGATCACCAGCCACAGGATATTGCTGTAACCGCTGTCTTGTGGGGCGGGGCTGGCCTGTTGGGCGACGCCGGGCAGGGCACTGAAAAGGCACCCGGCCAGGAAAGACCGGCTGAAATAATGGCCAGTGCAGAAAAATGACGAGGCGATAATCCCGGGCAACAGGGTTGGAGAGTTCTTGGACATAGCACCACGCAGAATTGGGCGGACAAGGTGCCACATTCTACTCAGCAACGCCGAAGAAAACTAACGTGCTGTAGACGGGCATTATTGGAAGACAGCTGATCCTGATGAACGTTGGTTGCGACCTGGAATAAATAACCCGCTAGCGCGTGATTTGCGAGACAAATCAGCCACTTGTGGACGAGGGGAGCGGTTTGTATAAAAGTGTTTGACAAGGCATCTGAATTCGGTAGAATGCGCACCTCTCAACGGGGGCGGTTAGCTCAGTTGGTAGAGCAATGCCCTTACAAGGCATGGGTCACAAGTTCGAGTCTTGTACCGCCCACCACTTATTACTCACAAGGTAAAAAGTGTTTTTTCTGCGGACCGGTAGTTCAGTCGGTTAGAATGCCGGCCTGTCACGCCGGAGGTCGCGGGTTCGAGTCCCGTCCGGTCCGCCACGAATTTTTATAAAAGCCTCGCCTTCGCGAGGCTTTTTGCTTTATCCCGCCAGTTTTTCTTCATTGCTTCCCGTTTTGGCCATTTTGGCGGCCAAATAATCCACACATACATGGAATTGTCATGATCGGCCATTAATCTGGGATCACTGGAGTAGATTTTTGGAAAGGAATCCTTTAGCTTCTGAATTGTCACATGACCACTGGCTGCAAGAAGTGCAACCCGTGAACGTTAACCAAGGAGCATTACCATGCAAGACTATATCGAAGATCTGCTGGATGTCATTTATGACGAAAGCGACGATGAGATAACAGAGGACTACTCTGATATCTGATGCGAGTGAAGCAGCCTGGTGCTGCGCGCTCGCCCGTTTCCCCCCGCCGTTCTCCCTCCCTGATCCTGTTCCGTTAAACCTTCATCTATAAGCGAAGCTGATAAACTGCTGAGCGGTTCACAGCAAAAACCCGACCTGCACACCATAATTTCGTCGGTCAAGTCGCAAATCTTGCGGATTATGACTCCGTTAGAGTCATCCAACCGCGCGGGTTTAATATCTGACTTATACTGATAAGCATCCAAAGCTCCCCTCACAGCGCAGGCTGGATCGATTTTATGCAAACCCAATCCTCGGAACAGTTGGAAGCAGTATTCCTGTTCGACGGCGATCAGATATCTCGTGAAATGCTTTACTCGGAGTTTGAAGCGATTCTCGATGGCTTTATTCCGGTGCCCGACTACGCAGGCCGGATGGCCAAGGCTGTTTACGTACGGATTAATTCCCGGTTGTGCATTACTGCTGCGGTGTTCTTCGTACTCGAATTTGATGTCAAGGGGATGATCGACCGCCGCTGGAATGTGCCCCTGCAACAATTGGCCGAGGCTGCCGCGCGCGGCCCCGACCTGGGTGCGGGAACCATACGCCTGGCCTGTTTCAGCCAGTGTCCTATTGAGTGGCAACGCAAGAATCTGTGGGACCCGCAAATGCAGCCTGGCTGCAACAGCTTTGTGCTGATGCGCAAAGCCGTCAAAAGTAATCGCCTCGGCTTAATTTTTAAAACCGCTGCCGCTGACAAGGCCGCCGCCCTTGAAGCAGAACAGCGCGCGCAAGAACAGCGGCGCGAGCAGAAAATCCAGGAAAAAATCCAGCAGAAACTGCATCAGCATTATTCCCAGGAATTGCGCGACCGGCTTGCCCATGTAATCAAAGAGCAACGTTTACGTATTGCCACCCTTGAGAACCAGCAGAAACTCAAAATCCAGGGTATCCAGCAAGAGCACCAAAAGCGTTTGCAGTCCTATCAGCAGGAATTACTGGAATTAAAAAAATCCCGGCAGGAGCTGGATGAGCGCAATCGAACACTCAAGGAAGACCTGGATGTACAACTGCAAAAACTGGATGGGGTGCGCGAGTATTTCAGCCATAAACTGAAAGCGGCGCAGATGGATGAAAACAGCCAGATCCAGGCCTTGCAGGACCATTTTGCGCTGGAGATGGAAACCCGGCTTAAAACCGTAACCGCAGAGCTGCAGGAAAAACTCGATATGCGCGAGGTAGAACTCTTCTACCGCCACGAGCAAGAGAAGAACCTGCGCGATGAAATTGCCCACCTGCGGCGCGAAAACCAGGCGCTGCTGAATAATGGCAGCGATCAACTGCTCGCCCGGCTGGCCCGTGCGGGTATCAACTTTGTGGCCTTTCATCCGGGCGCCGGCAATATCGCGATCCCCCTGGATGACATGAGCCGTTACCTCGACAATCCCCAGGCTTACGTTGCTGCCAAGTGTGGTGTGACGGAAACGCTCTACGCCGCCTGGCTCGCCCATTACCAGACGCCCCGCTGCAACGGCACTGACCATCGCGGACAGATATGCAACAAACCCCTTGCACGCGTCGCTACGCCCTCGGAATTTCACGAAGGCGAAAATGATCGTTGCGATCAGCACCAGGTCTTGCCCCATCAATTGGTTGCCGAACGACGCTGAGCGAGCCGGACGTAACGTTTGATGATTGAGGCGAGCATGGCAGGTATTGAAGGTGATGTATTGCATCAGCGCGCGCTGAAGGTGCCCCTGCAAGCGATGCCTTGGTCGGCGGTTAATAACCGGGGTATCGAATTGATTGTGCGTCGCGATGACCTGATTGATCCATACCAGAGCGGCAACAAGTTTTACAAACTGTTCTATAACCTGCAGGCGGCCAGGGAGCAGGGATTTAATCAGCTCTTGAGTTTCGGTGGGGCCTATTCCAATCACCTTTACGCGCTGGCCGCTGCAGGTCATTCAACCGGGATAGCGACGATCGGTGTGGTGCGCGGGGAGCGTCCGGCGCAGCTCAGTCCAACCTTGCAGGACGCCGAAGCCTGGGGGATGCAATTATGTTTTGTCCCCCGCACCGCCTACCGGGCCGACAACGAGGCATTATTGCATCAGTTGCGCGCGAGCTACGGCAACTTCTTACTGGTGCCGGAGGGTGGGGGCAATCTCCTCGGTGCGCGCGGCGCCGCCGCCATGGGCTGGGCGATAACCCGGCAACTGGGTGATGCCTTTGATGCCGTGTGCGTACCCTGTGGTACCGGCAGTACTCTGGCCGGCCTGGCCTGCGGCTTGCCGAGGGGCAAAACCGCTCTGGGTTTCTCGGTGCTAAAGGGGCTGGGCAACCTGGGGTGTGAGATCAATCGCCTGTACCAGACGTTGAACGCTGACACAGATCCTTGCTGCGTAGCAGGTGCGCAGTGGCGACTTATCAGCGGTTATCACGGCGGTGGTTACGCCAAAAAATTACCGCCGGTGTTGCGCGATTTCTGGCGCGACTTTGAAGCCGAAACCGGCATACTCCTGGAACCGGTCTATAGTTTGAAGATGTTTTGGGGTATCGCCTGTCTGGCGGCTCAGGGTTATTGGTCACCCGGTACCCGCCTCGTTGCGGTGCACACCGGTGGCTTGCAAGGGCGCCGGGGTTTCTTGCCGTCACGCGTGTAATGTGGTGTTTTTTACAACAGCACGGGTTTCTGGTAACAATCTTTCACGTGACCTCTCAGCAGCCGCGCTGTCCAGAGGTTGCGATTATCCGATGGTAAAAATGCCGGGGCATAAAAACCGGACGTGAGAGGCAAGGTCGTATCATGCACGCACATAAAAACACAGCACCCGACCGTATCGAATTCGATCTGAATTTGACGCGCACCCTGGTGCCGCTTAAAGACATGAGCGAAAGCCATTTGCTCGCGTTGCTTGATGACGCCGCTGTGGACGTCGCCTTTGCCGGCCAGACATTATTTTCCAGCGGGCAATACGACGGCCAGCACATTTACCTGCTGCATGGCGACGTGGCGCTGGTAGCGGAAGACGGGACCAAGACGTTAATCAAAGGGCGCTCAACATTGATGCCCATCGCGCATCACCAACCCCGTTTATGTACCGCAGTAGCAGAAACCGATTGCAACCTCTTGCGCATCGACAGTGAGCGCCTGGACAAACTCCTCACCTGGAGTGAGGTCGCCGATTACCTGCAATTAATTATTTCCCGCCAGCGCGACTTGGACGAAGATGTGGATTGGATGATGACCGTGTTGAAATCCAATTTGTTCTTTAAGGTTCCGCCCCACAATGTCGAACATATTTTTGCGCGACTTACCCCTCAGGTGGTGTACTCCGGCGATGTGATCCTTCGCCAGGGCGAAGTAGGCGATCAGTGCTACTTCATCAAGGAAGGCGACGCCGAAGTGACGCGCAACATTGACGGCAAATGGCAACATATTGCAGATATCAGCGTGGGGCGCTGCTTCGGAGAGGATGCCTTGGTGAATGAAACCGTGCGCAACGCATCGGTAACCATGCGCAGCGATGGCGTGTTGATGCGCCTGGATAAACAGGATTTTTATCGGCTCCTGAAAGAGCCGGTGGTGGCGACACTGGATCTCAATCAATTTGAGGCAGCGATCGCCGAAGGCGCAGTGGCCGTGGATGTGCGCAGTGAGGAAGAATACAGCGAGCGTCATCTTGTTCGCGCTGTGAATATTCCTTTGCGGGTACTAAGCATTAAATCGCGGTTGTTAGCCCAGGATAAACTGTATATTTTTTATTGTGACACCGGCCGGCGCAGTCGCGCGGCAGCACATTTGTTGGCTCAGCAGGGCTACAAGGCATTGGCGCTGGTGGATTGTGCGCAATTGTTCAGCCAGTCCCGTTGGGAGTCCTTACTGGACGATCATCACAATTAT
Source organism: uncultured Cellvibrio sp. (assembly GCA_946481735.1). Next base: position 5,743 of record CAMLOU010000054.1, on the reverse strand, counting down.
GTGTTGCGCGATGGTGTATCGGTCCAGGGCCAATGATCGGGCACCACAAAACCGCGCAAGGTTTCTTTCCATATCCCGTTGTCTTTTGTCATGGCCGCAATTAACTGCGGCCGATGCTTATCCCCCACCCAGTGACTCAGATACGCCCGCAGACTATCCCGCGCAATCAGTGCATGGATATCATCGGTTTGCGCCGCCGATAACCACAGGTGGCGCGGCAGGATCATCCAATAATGGGTTGCTTCCTCGCGCAGAAAATCTTTCAGATACCACCACCGGCCTCGCTGATGATGTGGGTGCGCATGGTGCGGCGCAGATAGCGTGTGATGAGCAGGATAAAAAAAATAGCCTTGCAGACACAATGCGCTGCGCCAGTGCGGATCGTGTGGCGTCAGCGCGCGCAATACTGCCTGGCTGGCATCACTGAACCGCAAGGGTAATTGGTGATCCAGCAAGCGCGCCATTTTAATGTCCAGGCGATCATTGCAATTGGGACCGATCCAGTGCGCCCATTCCCCGGCGGGATGCACGGGTACACCCAGATAAAATTTCACGGCCGTTTCGATATGCCACAGGGTGTCATCTTCCTGCACGATAAAATCGAACGCGCCCAAAGTTTGGCCCTGTTCGGTAACTTGTAGATTGTGAGCCAACAACCGGTAACGGGGATGATGTTGCCAATAAAACCGCCAAAGGGTTTCGTAATAAATGCCGAGACGCGTACTTTTCAACTGCGCAAGTTCGGTAAGCAGGGCGTGGGGGTTGCGGTCGAGTTCGGCGAGCCAACCTGTGTCGAGCATGGCTTCCGTGGGCCAGAGGCTAATCTGCTGCCCGGGTGTATTAACCAATGATGGCAAGTCAGCCAGGAGCGGTGCGCTGGAACAGCACCAGGCAAGGTCGCGCACAACCTGATGTTGAAACAGCATCCCGGATATTCTTTGGCGGTTGTGAAGTGAAAGTGTATGCATACACGGCGATTATGTAAGTAACATGCATGCCAGACAACGATAATCTGGTTATTACTGCTCCCATCGATAGAGGGCGGTGGAACCCGCGCTTTTTTCAATCGTCACAATCGGCGAAGCCGTTATAATGGCTGCCTTGTCATCCCCCTGAAATGGATACCCCATGACACACTTTTCGACTGTCGGACTTATCGGTCACCTCAATAGCGAGCGCGCGATCTACTCCATCAAACGGTTGATCCGATTTTTGCAGCAACGCGGCAAGCACTTTGTCCTGGAATCCGAGACGGCGGCCTTGATTACCGACGTGCACCTGGTGGAAGGCGCGCAACAAATTGTCGGTATCGATGAACTGGGACAAACCTGCGACCTGGTCATCGTGGTCGGTGGCGATGGCAGCCTGCTGCGCAGTGGGCGGGCACTGGCGAAATACAACGTGCCCTTATTAGGGGTGAATCGCGGCCGACTGGGGTTTCTTACCGACATCACGCCAGAGGATATTGAAACCCGCGTGGAAGAGGTCATGAACGGCAAGTATGTGGTGGATAACCGCTTCCTGCTGGATATGACGGTTATGCGGCAAGGGGCTGCCGTCGGCAGCGGCGATGCGCTGAATGATGTGGTGCTGCACCCCGGCCAGTTTATTCACATGCTGGAATTCGAACTGTATATCGATGGCCATTTTGTTACCAGCCAGCGCTCCGATGGGATGATCGTCTCAACGCCCACCGGATCGACGGCCTATGCGCTCAGTGGCGGTGGACCGATCATGCACCCCAAGCTGGATGCCATCGTCCTGGTGCCGATGAATCCACACACGCTGAGCAGTCGCCCGATGGTGGTGGCGGGCGATAGCGAGATCAAGATTATTGTGGGCGAACACAATACGGCTGTGCCGATGGTCACCTGTGATGGCCAGACTCACGTCGATATCAGTGCTGCTGACGAAATTCATATTCGCAAGAAACCCCACACCCTGAAGCTGATCCATCCGCTGAACCACAATTTTTATGAACGCTGTCGCTCCAAGTTAGGCTGGGGTGGCCATTTGCTGAACCATTGATCTATGTCGAGTGATTCCGCCACAGACAGACTACCGCCAGTATCGGGTTACGACCTCATCGGTGATGTGCACGGCTGTGCCGTCACCCTGGGGCGCCTGCTGGAACGGATGGGGTATCACAAAGTCGGTGGCGTTTACCAACACGACAAGCGTCGGGCTATCTTTGTCGGCGATATCGTGGACCGCGGCCCACGCATTCGCGAAGCCTTGCACCTGGTGCACGATATGGTGGAGCGGGGCAGTGCGCAGATGGTTATCGGCAACCACGAGTTCAATGCCATTACCTACTGCACCCCGGGGCGGCCCGGCAGCGGCCGCGATTACCTGCGGCCCCATGTCCCGCGCAACACCCGCCAGATTGCGGAAACCTTGGAGCAATTCGCCAATTATCCGCACGAATGGAGTGCCTTCATTGACTGGTTCAAGACATTGCCGCTGTTTCTGGAGGTGGATGGGGGTGGGGATTTCAGCCCGTTTCGCGTGGTACACGCCTGTTGGGATGCCGCGCTGATCGCGCGCCACCGGCAGCGCTACGGCAGTGGTCACATCGATATGGATTTTATCCACGCCTCGGTCGAGCCCGGTACGCCTGAGTCGCGCACCAAGCAGCGACTTACCGGTGGAGTTGATCTCCCTTTGCCGCCCGGTGTGAGGATTGTGTCCAACGACGGCTATGAGCGCAGTGCCTTTCGGACCAAATTCTGGGTACCCCGGCCCAAGACCTATGGCGAGTTATTGTTTCAGCCGGACCCCTTGCCGGAAGACATTGCGGCAGCGTCTATCAGCCCGGAACATCGCGGGCAGATGGTCAATTACGACGCTGATCAACCGCCGTTGTTTGTGGGACACTACTGGCTCAAGGGAAAACCGCAACCCATCGCACCGAATGTGGCCTGCCTGGATTACAGCGCGGTGAAATACGGGCGCCTGGTGGCGTACCGGATGGACGGCGAAGCCCATCTGCGCGCACATAAATATGTGTGGGAATATGTAGACCCTTAAGGGGTTGCGATGATTTGTTTACTATCAATTGACCGGGATACCAAGACTGAATGTCGAACTGGATTGCTGTAAAACATCTGCCGCTGGATCAGGATCTGAGCGAACTGACCCGTTTCCTGCAACGTCGCGGCCTGAATTTCCGGGTGAGCGAAGAGAGCGGGCGGCAGGTCATCGCCGTGCAAGACCCGCAACTTGTCGAACCCCTGGATCAGTTGATCGACGACTTCCTGCGCGGTGACATGCAATTACCCACAGAAGATTCCGCCGCAGAGACCATGGAGACGCAACCCAGAGACATTCCCTTCTGGATGACGCCGATCACGCTGGTGTTGATTATCTTCAGTGGCATCGGTGCCCTGTTAACCCACACCGAAACCGGACAAGTGTGGGCCATGTGGTTTTTGTTGCTGGATGTCGCACCGGATTTACGCAGTTTTATGTCGCTGGACGACACCCTGGCCAGCGGCCAACTCTGGCGATTGATCACACCAGCCTTCCTCCATTTCGGTTTGTTTCATGTGTTGTTTAACAGTTTATGGATGTGGGATCTCGGACGGCGTCTGGAACTTGGGCTGGGGAAAGGCCGGTATGTTTTGTTCTTTGTGATCACCGCCATTGTGGCGAATCTCACCCAGTATTTTTGGGAATCATCGCCCTGGTTCGGGGGGATGTCCGGCGTGGTTTACGCGCTGGTGGGATTTTTATGGATTCGCCAACGACTTGCACCGCACCCGTTATTCGCCGTGCCCGCCAGCATTATCGGTTTCATGTTGTTTTGGCTGGTGTTGTGTATGACAGGTATTGTCGATCAATTTATTGACGGCAGTGTGGCCAATGCGGCGCACTTGGGCGGATTGGTTGCCGGTATGCTGCTGGGTGCCGTGTCCGGCATGTTAGCGCGCGGCAAGCCCACGGATTCAATAACGCTATAGTTTTTTGCCCCTCAGTATTTTTTTGGAATGGCTTATGGATGTACAACAACTTCTCTCCAGTTTGACCCCGGATATTTACCGCAACCTCAAACGCGCGGTTGAATTGGGCAAGTGGCCCGACGGTAATCGCTTGTCAGCAGAACAGCGGCAGTTATGTATGCAAGCGATGATTGCCTATGAACAACAGCATTTACCCCCGGAACAGCACACCGGTTATATCGAACCGGAGCCGCACACGCACTGTGGTACGGATGATCATGACCACGACCACCCGGATGAACCCAAACCGCTGAAATGGCTGTGATGGTTTTACTAGCCGATTTTTTTTGCAAGCTGCTAATCAGGACATTTCTATGAACGCCAGCCAACAACCCCAAGCGATTCACCTGAAAGATTATCGCGTACCCGATTACGTGATCGATAAAACCGAACTGCATGTCGATCTCTATGAAGACTACACCATCGTCACCAGCAGGCTGAATTTGCGCCGGAATCCTGCGGCTGGCAGTGACGCTGTGCCGTTGGTGTTGGACGGGTGCGAGATGACACTGCGTGCCATCGCCGTTGACGGCCGCACGCTGGCTGAGGATGAGTATCAGGTAGATGAAGAACATCTGACGCTGCTCAATCCGCCAGCAGAATTTGTGCTGCAAACACAAACGGAAATCAAACCGCAATTAAATACCTCGCTGGAAGGTTTATATAAATCGCGCACCATGTTTTGTACCCAGTGCGAGGCAGAAGGCTTTCGCAAGATTACTTATTATCTCGACCGTCCGGATGCGATGAGTGAATTTACCACCACCATCGTTGCCGACAAGACGCGCTACCCGGTGTTGCTATCCAATGGCAATTTAATAGCGCAGGGCGAAGTGGAAAACGGTCGGCACTTTGCGACCTGGCATGATCCGTTTAAAAAGCCCTGCTATCTATTTGCGCTGGTGGCTGGCGACCTTGAACATATTGAGGACCGTTTTACGACGATGTCCGGGCGTGAAGTGACCTTGAAGATTTTTGTGGAAGCCAAGGATCTCGACAAATGTGACCACGCCATGACGTCATTGAAAAACGCCATGCGGTGGGACGAAGACGTTTACGGCCGCGAATATGATCTGGATATTTTTATGATCGTCGCCGTGGACGACTTCAATATGGGCGCGATGGAAAACAAAGGCCTGAATATCTTTAACACCTCTTGCGTTTTAGCCAAACCGGAAACCACCACCGATGCGGGTTTCCAGCGCGTGGAAGGCGTAGTGGCCCACGAATACTTCCACAATTGGTCGGGCAACCGCGTCACGTGCCGCGACTGGTTTCAATTGAGTTTGAAAGAAGGCTTTACGGTTTATCGCGACGCCGAATTTTCCGCTGACATGGGTTCGCGCACGGTTAAGCGGGTGGAAGACGTCAGCTTATTGCGTACCGCTCAATTTGCGGAAGATGCCGGGCCAATGGCGCACCCGATTCGGCCGGAATCCTATATTGAAATTTCCAACTTCTACACGCTGACGATTTATGAAAAAGGCGCAGAAGTGATTCGCATGTTGGCCAACTTGTTAGGGCCGGAGGATTTCCGCAAAGGCACGGATTTATATTTCGAGCGCCACGATGGCCAGGCGGTTACAACCGAAGATTTTGTAGCCGCATTGGCCGATGCATCAGGCCGCGACCTCACGCAATTCAAGCGCTGGTATTCACAAGCCGGTACGCCGCGTTTACAGGTGACCGACAGCTACGATGAAGATGCCCGGGAATACACCCTGCACATCAAACAAAGCTGC
>CAMLOU010000053.1 GCA_946481735.1 uncultured Cellvibrio sp. | reverse complement strand
CCCTGCCCGCGCGCCGCTGTGAGAATGCGCCCCGCCCATGAACCGTGGCAGAGTAGCGGCGTCGGATCTTCTGCGTGACGCATAAACGCCAGCACGCAATGGTATCGCGCGGTGCGTTGCGCCTCCGGGACAGCGTGGAGTTCCTGGAGCAATTTTGCATTGTTATCGCCGTCGGAAGCACCGTTACCCGCGTAGCGCGCGGAATAAATGCCCGGACGGCCATTGAGCGCATCAACTTCCAGACCTGAGTCATCTGCAATGGCGGGCAAGCCGGTGTGGTGACAGGCATGGCGTGCTTTGATGATGGCATTTTCAACAAAGGTCAAACCGGTCTCGTCAGCATTATCAACCTGATAAGCAGATTGCGGCACCACATCGAACCCGCAGCCGGCCAGCAATTGCTGGAATTCACGCAACTTGCCGGCATTGCCGCTGGCGAGCACTATTTTTTGAGTCATACCACCGTCACTCTTCAGTATGCAATTGGCGGGTGAAGCGTACCGTAAACGGGGCGGATGCCGTGTCCGGTTGCACCTGCACGGTAAAGTTGACGACTTCCTCATTGGTATGGCGCAGCGGAGCGAGATAGTAAGTCGCGTCCCCTTCTGCGATGGTTTTGAATGTCAGCGTGCGCTGCTGTTGAATCAGGTTGGTCGCCGTGCCGCTCACCTTGGCCGGCAATCCCAATGTGGTTTTGCCATCCTGCGTCCGGGTGAGGCTGATGTTAACCAGAACCTGGTTGGCGGCGCGAGTGAGTCCGTATACCTGAGCGACTTCCGGGCTGATAAAGGTGCTGTTAAACACACTGAAGTGAACGGTGTAAGCACCAAATTGCTGCGAGGTTTCGACCGGTTTGGGCTGGTCTGTCTGGGCCTGGCTGGATAGCGCAGGCAGCATGAAAAGCAGGATGCACAGGTGGGCACGAAATGATGACATTACCGGCAATCTCCCAAGGGACAAAAGTGTCCGCATTTTACAGGATTACGCCGGTTTACAGGCCGAAATCAGCTAAACGAGATAAAACACCGGAGCCGGGGCTCCGGTGCGAAGAGCGATGGCAGAATTAATTAGCCATTTTTTCCTGGATGCGAGCACGCAAATCCTGGTCCTGACCGGCGCGGCTGGCAATTTGCTGGTACTCAGGAATCGTCAGCCCGGAATCCGTTACGGCTTCCTGCATCTTGGTTTGCGCTTCCTGTTGCAGCTCGGTAGCTTTCTCGGGGACTTCAGCCGCTTGTAATTGCTCGCTGTAGTCCTGGTTGATCTTCTGCACTTCCACATAAGCCGTTACAAACTGATCAACTTTCTCTTCGCTGATCTGTGGCTGCGCCTGGGTTACCGGTGCTGTGGGTGTGGTGGTTTGCGGTGCGGTTTCTGCCAATGCCAGAGGCGCGGCACACAGGCCGGCAGAGATAGACAGAATGGCCAATGGTTGCTTGATCATCTTGAACATAATTTTCTCCTCATGTACTCCATTGAATGTAAAAAGTTACATAAGGTGTTTTGCAATCGGTATGCCAGCCTGATGAGAATCCTAACCTATTGATTTTTAATAATTTTTTAAGACAACACCCTTAATAAAACTGTGCCCAGGCGCCCATGCGCCAGATTGACACACAGAACCGGCAGATTATTCATCGTCGCTCTCCAACCACCGGTATAAGGTCCGCCGCCCGATGCCCAGGATCTCCGCCGCCCGCCGTTTGTTGCCATCGACCTGTTGCAGCACATAACGGATATAGTCCTGTTCGATGGTTTCCAGGGGAACCAGTTGCCCCTCCACCAACGGCGGTTCCCAGCGGCCCGCCAGGGTATCGAGAGAGGTAATGGCGATGGACTGCACCCGCTCGGGCAGGTGCTCCACCTCAATTTGCCGTCCCGTGCAAAAGGTCACCGCCCGCTCAATCATATTGGCCAGTTCGCGGACGTTGCCCGGAAAGGGATAGGCCTTCAAGCGCATCAGGGCTTCGGCCGAGATACCTTCCACCGGCTGTTCGCGGCGCAGGTTCAGGTGTTTGAGGTGGTGACTGATCAATCGCTCCAGGTCCCCGGCGCGACGGCGCAGCGGGGGCACCTCCACCGAAAAGGTTTCCAGCCGGTAATACAGGTCCTCGCGGAAGCGGCCGGCACTGACTTCCTCCGTCAGCTGGCGATTGGTGGCCGCAATGATGCGCACGTCCAGCTCCTGTTCGCGGTTGCTGCCTACCGGACGCACCCGGCCATCCTGCAAGGTGCGCAGCAGGCTCGACTGCATCTCCAGCGGCATTTCGCCGATCTCGTCCAGCAACACCGTGCCGCCGTTCGCGGCGGCGAATAATCCCTGCCGCGCCTTATCCGCACCGGTAAATGCGCCCGCCGCATGCCCAAAAAGTTCGCTCTCCAGCAGGCTGGCAGGGATACCGCCGCAGTTGATGGCCACAAAGGGTTTATCGCGCCGGGGGCTCTCATTGTGGAGCGCCCGCGCCACCAGTTCTTTACCCACGCCGCTCTCGCCGGTAATCAACACCGGCCCTTCCGCTTGGGCGATCTGGCGCAAGAGCGCAAACAGCTGGCGCATAGTACTGCTGCCGCCGATCATGCCGTGGAATTCAGCTTCATCCAGCAGCCGCCGATAGTAGGCCACCTCTTCCTGTAATTGCTGGCGCTGCAAGGTGCGTTCAACGCACAGGCGCAGGTGATCCAGGTCCAGGGGTTTGGTGAGAAAGTCGTCGGCGCCGCGCTTGAGGGCGTCCACCGCCTGGTCGATGGTGCCAAAAGCGGTAATGACGATAAATCCCGGCTTGAGTGGTAATTGCTTGACGTTCTCCAGCAAGGTCAAACCGTTCCCGTCCGGTAGCCGCAAATCGCTGACGATCAGTTGCGGCAGTTGCGCCTGTAAAAATGTACGGGCTTCCTGCAAACCGCCGCAGGCAATACAGCTGTGTCCGGCGTCTTGCAGCTCCTCCATCAGCAGTTGCTGCAGGTCGGGATCATCCTCCACCAGCAAGACATCAACAGGCTGTGGTCTGGTCATGATCAGCTCCTTGGCTGTGCGGATTAAGGGGCAGATGCAAGCGGAAGCTGGCCCCACCCCATTCACTGTGGCCGACCGCTATACGACCGCCGTGTTCACTGACCACGGCGTCCACCACCGCCAAGCCCAGCCCGGTGCCGGTGGATTTTGTGGTGAAGAAGGGCTCGAGCAACCGGCGCTGATCGCCTTCGTCAATACCGGGTCCGTCATCCTCCACCGTGAACACCAGCCAGCCCGGATGGTTGACCTGCCAATCCAACCGGACGCGCCCGCCCGGTGTGGCCTGGATGGCGTTGCGTAGCAGATTGATCAGCGCCTGTTCCAGCCGCAGACGGTCGCCCTGAAGACTGAGCGAATTGTCCCGACCCGCCACAATCATCTGCACGTCTTGCTGTTGGCGTTCCATATCCACCTGGGCCAGCGATGAATGCAACAGGTCGGTCACCTTGACGTCACTCATCACCGGCTTGACCGGGCGAGCGAAGTCCATAAGTTGCCGGATGATGCGCTCCATTCGCTGCAATTGCTGGCGAATCTGATGCAGTACACCGGCACTCTGCTCATCCGCGCGCCGCAATTCACGTTGGGCTTTGCCATCCGCCACGCTGAGCGGTGTTCCCAACTCGTGGGCGACGCCAGCGGCAAAGCGGCCGATAGCGGCCAATTTTTCATTTTGCTGCAAGCGGGTTTGCAGTTCATATTCGCGCTCGCGCCGCTCCCGCAATTCCTGCTCCGAGGCAACAATACTGTCGAGCATCTGGTTAAAGCCTTGCGCCAGGAAGCGGATCTCCGAGGGACCATCCACCGCCACCCGGTGCTGCAATTCACCCGCCGCAATCAGTTCCATATCTTCACGCATCCGGTGAATATGGCGGCCAACTGCACGCTGGTATCCCACCCAAATCAGCGCCATCACCAACAGGGCGGACAACACCAGCATGCCAATGGCATTCACGCGGAATTCGTCAATGCGACGGGAAAAATCACTGCCGCGCCGGGTCACCTGCAAGAGTCCAATACTGCGCTCGCCGCTGTCGGTTAACGGTAAAAAGTAGGAGAACACTTCTTCGCCACCCACCTCATCAAACTCACCCTGTTCATCGCCTTTATTTGCCAGATCCACCGCTTCGCGATCCTGTACCCGCGCCTTGGAGGAACCGCTGGTGGAGATGCGCTTGCCGTCCTTGTCGTAGACATACACGGCATAGACTTTGTCGATGTCAAAGATAGATGTCACGCTGCGCTGCAAGGTGCCAGAGTGTCCGTGCTGCAGCGCGTGACTCAGAGGCAAACGGATAGCGCGCGCCAACAATTCAATTTCTTCTTCCATCGCCGCCTTTGCACTGGCCTCCAGGCGATAGAGGCCGTACCAGCCAGTGGCGATAAGGGTAATCAGGAATGGCAAGAGGACAAACACCAGCAAGGCAGCGCGAATGTTGTAAAACGCGATTCTATTAAAAGAGAACATAGGCAGTGATGTGTTTGTGAATGACGCCCCATCCTAACACACACAAAAAAAGCGCTGCCTCAGAAATGAGGCGCGCCGAACAAGCGAAGAGAAAAAATCAGACGGATTTGCGCAAGTGATAGATGGCAGTTTCGCCAAACAAATTCGGCGCAATATCTTTCAGGGTTTGCAGGGATTGTTCGTTAACCACCTGGCGATTGATCACCTGGATATTTTTTTCGCGGCACAACACCTCAAAATCCTTGAAGGTACAAAAGTGGATGTTGGGTGTGTCGTACCACTCATAAGGCAGCAGGTCGGACACCGGCATACGCCCGCGCGTGGCGAGATAAAAACGCGCTTTCCAATGGCCAAAATTAGGAAAGGTCACGATGCATTCCTTGCCGACACGCAACATCTCATCCAATACCAAATGCGGAAAATGCAGGGTTTGCAATGCCTGGGTCATCAATACCGTATCGAAACTTTTATCGGCAAAATTGCCCAAGCCGCGATCCAGGTTCTGTTCGACAACATTCAACCCTTTATCGATACACAAATTAATTTGCTCTGGATCTATCTCTAATCCATAACCTTCAACATGCTTGTTATCGATCAAAAATTTCAGCAGCGTACCATCGCCACAACCCAAATCGAGAATCCGGCTGCCCTGCGTGATCCAGTGTTGAATTTCATTAAGATCTATACGCATAACTTACTCCGTGGCAATCCCGGCAAGATAACGGGCAAACACTTGCTGATAACGCGGGTTGGGTAACAGGAAGGCATCGTGACCGAAGTTGGATTCAATGTCGGCGTAGGTCACCGCTTTGCGTGCGCCCATCAATGCATTCACAATTTCGCGCGACCGCTCCGGTGCAAAACGCCAGTCGGTACTGAATGACACCACCAGAAATTTTGCGCGCGCGTGACTAAACGCAAGCACAGGATCATCGTTATACTCGCGCGCCAGATCAAAATAATCGAGCGCTTTGGTGATCAGCAAATAGCTGTTCGCATCGAAATTATTCGCGAAGGTGTCGCCTTGATAACGCAGGTAACTTTCAATCTGGAATTCCACCGGCTCATCAACGCCGCGCTCAAAACTACCCTTGCGTAAATCCCGGCCGAATTTTTCGCCCATGGCGTAATCCGACAAATACGTAATGTGGCCGATCATGCGTGCGACCGCCAGACCATTGCGCGGCAAGGTGTTCTGTTCGAGGTAGCGACCTTCACAAAAATTCGGATCGCTCATGATCGCCTGGCGCGCAGTTTCGTTGAACGCGATGTTTTGTGCAGTCAGCTTCATCGCGGAGGCAATCACCACGCAATGGCGCACCCGCTCAGGATATTCCAGGGCCCAACGCATCACCTGCATGCCGCCCAGGCTACCGCCAATGATCGCCGCCCATGTATCGATGCCGAGTTTATCGGCCAGGCGCGCCTGGCTCGCCACCCAGTCGCGCACACGCAACTTGGGGAAATCCGGGCCCCAGGGTTTGCCCGTGGCCGGATTGATACTGGTGGGGCCGGTCGAGCCGTGACAGCCGCCGAGGTTATTCAGTGCAACCACAAAAAATTTATTGGTGTCGATAGGTTTGCCGGGGCCGATATAGGCATCCCACCAGCCGGGTTTACGGTCTTCCAGCGTGTGGTAACCCGCCGCATGATGATGGCCCGACAGCGCATGACAAATCAGCACCGCGTTGGATTTGCTCGCGTTAAGCTGGCCGTAGGTTTCGTAGATGAGTTGGTAATTGTCCAGCGTCTTGCCGCAAGCCAGCAGCAAGGGTTCATTGAATTGAATGGTCTGAGGCGTAACCAGACCCACTGAATCAGCGGGTAGCGTTATTGGCATGATGATCTCGTATCTCGGCAGCACACAATGAACATCGCCGCGTGGCGAAGGCCGCACTCAGGCGCGGCGGCAAGGCGCAAGTCTACGGTCGCTGTTCGGTGGCTGCAAGGGAGTTGTGCACCCTGCATGACAGGGTGCAGATAGATCAGGAAGAGCGTGAAGCCTGCCGCGCTTCACTGAGTGAGACAATGGTCGCGCCGGTATCCGCAGGTGCCTTGACCTCTGCAGCGTCATCCAACGGCGCTTTCATAACCTCGCGGTAGAGCGGCTCCAACTGCGTCAATGCCGCCTGCATCTGATAGATATTGGTTTGCAGACTTTCCACTTTTTCCGCGTGGGTATTGCGCTGGTTCTGCATTTGCGTGAGGCGCAGCATATGCTGCTCAACCAGTTGTTTCTGGTATTCGTTATTGTGAAAGAGCGGCGAGAGCGCTTCCTGCAACCAGTGTTCAATCGCGCGATTGATATCTTTGAAGGTGTTGCGCACTTCCTGCACCAACGTGTTGATAAAACGGCTGATAAAGGTGCTTTTGCTGGTCAGCAGGCTGTTAAGCGACAGCCGGAAATCGTCCGCGCGGGTGTGCAGCTGGCGCAACTGACGGCGCTCCTTGTGCATCCGGAACAGGTGACGGTTAAGCAATTCAGCGTTGGTCTGATTGTGTTCGGGGCGCTCGTAAATCGAGGTCAGTACTTTGTTGGCCCGCTCGATCTCGCGTTCCAGGTGACGAATATTGCTGTCCACCGCATCAAAGAATTCGCCGATGGCGCGGGACAAGCCGAGGGTAGTCCAGCTCTGCGCCAGCTTGTGATGCGCTTCCTGTACCTGCATCTCCAACTGGCTCGCACTGACGGGGCCCAACAGTGCCGCGCGCTGATTCTCCAACAGGCGCTGGCTGGTGCGCAGCGAGAGCGCCTGTTTGTGATATTGGTGATGGGTTTGGCGAATGGTATCGCGCAGTTGTTGCAGCGTATCAATGGCATCCGGATTCGCCGCAGAGCGCAACACGCCGACCTCCGCCTCACATTCCTTCAAGCGCCGGGCCAGGCTGTTGCGCGTGTTGATGATCATGCTGTAGCTGTCACCGATCAGCCGATGCCCGATGATTTGCTGCTGACTGCGCACTACACATTCGGCCAGCATCCGCTCCAGCACTGGGAAATTACTCCGCTGCAGCTGCGCCGTATTGCGCCCGACCTTGGCCAACAGGCCGTGTTTGGCGGACAGGGCCAGCACATGCTCCGGCGACAATTCCAATTGGCGCGCGGTCAGTTGACGCAGTTGCTCAACCTGGCTGTCCACTTCCTGGGAGCCGGACAGGTCATCCCACAAGCTGTCGATCTTGTTAAGCAACGCCAGCACCGCCGTGCAATGGTCATCGCGCAGGATCTGGATATGTTCGCGCCAGATAGTCATATCGCTGGCCGTAACACCCGCATCAGCGGCCAGCAGGAATAAAATCGCCTGCGCCTCTGGCAGGGTTCTGAGTGTTAATTCAGGCTCGTTGCCCAGTGCGTTTAAACCGGGGGTATCAACAATCCGCAGGCCCTGGCGCAACAGCGGGTGGTCGAGATTAATCAGCGCATGGCGCCAACAGGGCACAGCCACCATGCCGTTCTCGTCGCGCTCGCCCAATTCATCGGTGGAGAAACCGAGCCGCGCGGCTTCGGCCGGCGTCACCTGTTTATTGGCAGACACCTGATTGATCGCGGTGCGCATCTGCACCGGGTCCTGGGGGTCAAAATGAATGGTCACCCAGTTCTGGGGAATACGTTTGAAGCTTTGCAGGCTGGTATTGGTGCGGCGGGTTTCTATCGGCAGCAAGCGCACGCAATTGCGATGTTTCTGGTTGGGCTCCCAGTAAATCTCGGTGGGGCACATGGTCGTGCGGCCCGGCTGGGACGGCAGCAAGCGACGACCGCCTTCGGTATACAGCAGGGCATTGATCAATTCCGTCTTACCGCGGGAAAATTCGCCGACACAGGCAATGGTAAAGCTATCGCCGCGCAGCAGTTGACGTGCGCGTTTGAGGGTCTTGTGCACTTCGGCACTGACCATGTTGTGGTTCTGGCCCCACTTTTCGAAGCGTTGGAGACGATCATCCAACTGGTGCTTCCAGCGGTTGTAGTTGGTCATTTGACGGTGAAGCGCTTTAACATCCATGGAGCGAACCTTTCTTGATTAGCCTGTGTTATTGATTATCGATCTTCGGAGCCACAGCGCTACACCGCTTTCGCCTGAAGCCACATTGATCACTTTTTGACACTAGATTAAAGCTGAAAAATTGACACCTGAATAGTCTCACCCCGACCCAATGGTCAAACCAGCGGATCAAAGGCGCGCTAATCGTGGCAGGAAATCAGGGATTGCGGCGGTAACTGACGAGGCGCCCGGATCAGCAGGGTTTTCTGGCGGCCCAGCTCACCCTGCACAATGGTCACCTGCGAACGCGGGACATCGAATAACTTGCTCAGCCACCTCACCAGATGTTCGTTGGCTTTACCATCCACCGGCGGGGCCGTAATCCGCAACTTCAACCGATCCCCGTGCAAGCCGACAATCTCGTCGTGAGCCGCCTTGGGCTGCAACTGGCAGTGGAGAAACAGATCCTCGCCCTGCCAGCGGTAGTGGCGTGCCGATCCGGTCACCGGTTTACAGCCCAAGCACCAGTCCCGACGGCATATTCACCGAACCGGCGATGGCGGCAATCAGGTAACGATTGATCACATGCAGAATCATAAACGCCACGATGGGCGACAGGTCGATCACCCCCAGCGGCGGAATGATCTTGCGCAGCGGCGCCATCGCCGGCTCGATCACCTGGCGCACCAGCACCAGTGCCGGGTTCTGACTGAAAGGCGCAATCCAGCTGGCGATGATCACAATGATCAGTCCCCAGAAGTAGATGCTGGCGAAGGTCGCCAGGACACCGACAAACGACCAGGCAATCAGGTTAAGCACGCCGATAAAACCATAGCCAGCGACGAAAAAAATAATCTGGATCACCAGCGCTTGCACCAGCAATCCCAGTACCAGCGAGGCGAAATCAATCCCGTAAAAGCCGGGGATCACCTTGCGCAAGGGCAGCAACAGCGGGTTGGTCGCCTTGGCAATCGTTTGAGAGATCGGGTTATAGAAATCAGCGCGAACCAGCTGAAACAGGAAACGCAACAACACCAACAATAAATACAGTGACCCAATGGTGCGGATCACATAGATGGCAATCTCAGCCAGGACGGACATAGCGACTCCTCGTTGATCAATAAACAGGTATATACGGGAATTATCGCCCGAGTTGTTCAGACAGCTCCAGCGAACGATCAGCACAAGCCTTCATCGCGCGACGGACCACCGTGCGAAGACCATCTTCTTCAAACGATCTGATCGCCTGCTCGGTAGTGCCTTTCGGGGAGGTGACGCGACGGCGCAGTTCGGCAACATCCACATCACTGTTTTTAGCCAGCAGGGCTGCGCCCAGGGCTGTTTGCAAAGTCAATTCAGCAGCGCACTCGCGTGACAAGCCAAGATCAACAGCGGCATCCATCATGGCTTCCATCATCAGAAAGAAATAAGCCGGGCCGGAACCCGATACGGCGGTGACCGCATTGAGCAGCGACTCATCATCCAGCCATTGCACCACACCGACGGCACCCAGAATATGACTGGCCGCCTGGCGTTGTTCAGGAGACGTATTGGCGTTGGCGAAGAGGCCGGCTGCACCGGTCTGCACTTGCGAGGGGGTGTTGGGCATGGAGCGAACGATAGCCTGATCGGCTCCCAGCCATTCGCCCATGCTGCCAATGGTGATGCCCGCCGCCACCGAGATGATCAGGGGCTTGTGGGCCAATGCCGGTGCAAGTTCCAGGGCGACGGTTTTAAGCATCTGGGGCTTCACTGCCAAGATCACCACATCAGCCGCTTGCGCCAGGGCGCGGTTGTCAGTGCCAACCTGGATGCCGAATTGTTTGCTTACACTATCCAGGGTTTCCTGGCGGGTGGCACTGGCGCTGATACACCCGGCGGGGTAGCCCTTCGCCAGAAGTCCACCGATGATGGCACGCGCCATATTGCCGGCACCGATAAAGGCAAGTTTGAGGTTATTCACAAGATCATCCCGTCGCTATAAAAAGTGTTATTCCTTGGGGGCGCGCGCCCCGAAGATATCAGTTCCCACACGCACCATCGTTGCGCCGCAGGCGATAGCCGCCTCCAGGTCACCGGACATGCCCATGGAGAGCGTATCCAGTTGCGTCAGTCCCTGCTGTTGTAAGGAAACCAGCGCATCGCGCAAACGGGCGAACGTCGCTCGCTGGTGCTGCGGATCATCATTGGGTGCCGGTATGCTCATCAGGCCACGCAGATGCAGGTTTGGCAATGCGGCCACCTGTTTCGCCAGCGCCGGTAGCTCTGTAAGACTCACCCCGGCCTTGGTCGCTTCGTCATCAATATTCACTTGCACACAGACCTGCAGTGCTGGCAGTGTAGAGGGCCGTTGCGCGCTCAGGCGCTGCGCGGTCTTGAGCCGGTCTATACTGTGAACCCAGTCAAAATTTTCGGCGATGGCGCGGGTTTTGTTGGACTGGATGGGGCCGATAAAATGCCATTCAATATCCGGCAAGTGCGTAAGGGCCTGTTTTTTTTCCAGCGCTTCTTGCAGATAGTTTTCACCAAACCGGCGTTGTCCCCACTGCCAGGCTTGTTCAACAACCGCAGCCGGCCGGGTTTTGCTGACCGCCAGCAAGTGAACACCGGCAGGATCACGACCGGACTCCCGCGCCGCTTGTTGAATGCGCGCCATGACTTTGGCGAGATTGTCGTCTATCTTGTGCATATCCAGTATGAGAGTGTGCCGCTTGTTGATCGACCACCGGAGCCAGTGCTCCCTGAGCGGCTGAGATAAAAAATAATTGATTGAATTAAGGTAGCAAGCAGTATGGATATTACCGAACTCCTCGCCTTCAGCGCCAAACAGGGCGCGTCCGACTTACACCTTTCCGCCGGCCTGCCACCGATGATCCGCGTCGATGGCGACGTGCGGCGCATCAACCTGCCGCCCATGGAGCACAAGCAGGTGCACAGTTTGATCTACGAGATCATGAATGACAAGCAACGTAAGGACTTCGAAGAGTTCCTCGAAACCGACTTCTCCTTTGAGGTTCCGGGCGTCGCCCGCTTCCGGGTTAACGCCTTTAATCAGAACCGCGGTGCAGGCGCCGTGTTCCGGACAATTCCTTCCAAGGTACTTACCATGGAAGAGCTCGGTATGGGTAATGTGTTTCGCGATATCTGCGCCGTACCGCGCGGCCTGGTATTGGTAACCGGCCCGACCGGTTCCGGTAAATCCACCACCCTCGCCGCGATGATTGACTACATCAACGACAACAAATACGAACACGTTTTGACGATTGAAGACCCGATCGAATTCGTACACGAAAGTAAAAAATGCCTCGTCAACCAGCGGGAAGTACACCGCGATACCCACGGCTTCGCCGAAGCACTGCGCTCCGCATTGCGGGAAGACCCGGACATTATCCTGGTGGGTGAGATGCGCGACCTGGAAACTATTCGCCTCGCCTTGACCGCCGCTGAAACCGGTCACCTGGTGTTCGGCACCCTGCACACCACCTCCGCCGCAAAAACCATTGACCGTATCGTGGACGTGTTCCCGGCCAACGAAAAAGCCATGGTGCGCTCGATGCTCTCGGAATCCTTGCAAGCGGTTATTTCGCAAACATTGATGAAGAAAAATGGCGGCGGCCGGGTAGCCGCTCATGAAATTATGCGCGGCACCCCGGCAATTCGTAACCTGATCCGCGAAGATAAAGTGGCCCAAATGTATTCCGCCATTCAAACCGGCGCATCTCTGGGCATGCAGACCATGGACCAGTGTCTGGCAGACCTTGTGGCACGACGTGTCATCAGCCGCGAAGCGGCCAAAAGCAAGGCGAAAATGCCAGAGAATTTTTAATTTATTTATCGGCGTCATCCAGCGAAGCAGAGAGGAATATTTGCATTTAAAAAGCGCAAAGATTTTTAAATAGCAAGCTGGAGCGCAACTCAGAAGGTAAGCCGTTATGGATTTTGATCGTTTGTTAGCGTTGATGGTGGAAAAAGGCGCATCGGATTTATTCGTCACCGCCGGTGTACCGCCATCCATCAAGTTGCACGGCAAGATCGTTCCCGTCACCGCCACACCACTTGCACCGGAAAAGGTCCGCGAATTGGTGCTGAGCGTCATGAATGAAAAGCAACGGGTGGAATTCCTCGAAAATAAAGAGCTGAACTTCGCCGTCAGCGCACGGGGTATCGGCCGGTTTCGTGCCAGCGCGTTTTACCAACGCAACCTGGCAGGTATGGTGCTGCGTCGAATCGAAACCAACATTCCGCGCATTGACGACCTCGGCCTGCCGGAAATTATCAAAGAGTTGGCGATGACCAAGCGCGGTTTGATTATCTTCGTAGGCGCTACAGGTACCGGTAAATCCACATCACTGGCATCGATGATCGGCCACCGCAACCGCAACAGTAAAGGTCACATTATTTCCATTGAAGACCCGATCGAATTTATTCACCAGCATGAAGGTTGCATCATCACCCAACGCGAAGTGGGCATCGATACAGAGTCCTTTGAAGTCGCCCTGAAAAATACCCTGCGTCAGGCGCCTGACGTCATCCTGATCGGTGAGGTGCGTTCACGGGAAACCATGGACCACGCCATCGCCTTCGCGGAAACCGGTCACTTGTGTTTGTGTACGCTGCACGCCAACAACGCTAACCAGGCGCTGGATCGCATCATTCACTTCTTCCCGGCTGATCGCCACCGCCAATTATGGATGGACTTGTCGCTCAACCTGAAAGCCATTGTCGCCCAGCAATTGATCCCGACACCGGATGGACAAGGGCGACGTGCCTGTCTTGAGGTGTTAATTAACACCCCGCTCGCCCAGGACCTGATTCGCAAAGGCGAAGTCGCGGACTTGAAAGAGCTGATGAAAAAATCCACCGAACTGGGTATGCAGACCTTCGACCAGGCGCTCTATGAGCTTTACGACAACGGTGAAATTACCTACGAGGATGCACTGCTTCACGCCGACTCGCCCAACGACTTGCGCCTGATGATCAAACTGGGTTCAGAAACCGATGCGACTTATTTGTCCCATGCGGCAGATGGATTGTCCATTCAGGATGATGAAACGAATAATCGTGGGCGGATGTTTTAATTTACGGTAGCAGAAGTGTCGGATTACGCTGCGCTAATCCGACCTACTCGCTGTCACTTGATTGTGCAGCCAGGTTTCGAGAATCAGGCGTGCGGCAATAGAATCAACAGGATTATTTTTGTAGTCACGGGAGCCACCGCGTTCCATCACTTCACCTTTAGCAGCAAAACTGGTAAGACGTTCATCAACCAGTTCTACCTTCACACCAAACCGCCCGTGCAGGCGGTTCGAAAATTTGCGCGCGCGGGCACTGAGCTCACTTTCACTGCCATCCATGTTTAACGGCAAACCAACTAATACTAGATCCGGCTTCCACATCTGCAACAACTTCTCTACCTGCACCCAATCGGGAACGCCGTCGTTTGCTTTTAGAGGGGATTGTTCTGTCGCGGAGCGAGTCAGCGTTTGACCTGACGCGACACCAATGTTGCGGGTTCCATAGTCAAAAGCGAGCAAGGTTTTTATCATCGAGGATTATCGGAAAAGAGACGGCAGGCGCTGATAAAACTGAACGTCAGGCGTGGCCTGCCACACTGGAAATTAAATTCAAGTCGATACCCAATGGCTGAGCCGCCGCTGTCCAGCGCTGCTCATGGGGCGTGTGGAAGATAATATTGCTGTCGGACGGTACGGTAAGCCAGGAGTTGGCGGCCACTTCTGCTTCAAGCTGCCCTTCACCCCAACCAGCGTAGCCCAACGCAATTAAATACTCTTCTGGCCCACGCCCTTCGGCCAAGGCTTCGATGATGTCGCGCGACGCCGTTAAACTGATACGCGGCGAAATCTTGAGTGTGGACTGCCATTCTTTTTCGCTGGAATGCAACACGAACCCGCGCTCTATCTGTACTGGTCCACCAGCAAACACGGCCTGACCTCCGATACCTGCCGCATCAGCCAATTCCATCTGCACAAAAATATCGCGGATAAACAGCGGCATGGCGTTATTGATCACGATTCCCATGGCACCTTTATCTGTATGCTCACAGATATAAGTCACCGAGTGTGCAAAGGCGGAATCCCGCATGCCCGGCATGGCAATCAGGAAATGATCGCGCAGGCTACCGACCGTGAGTTCTGAATGGGTGAGATCGTCGTGTGTAGTCATGATTTCAGTATTGGGGGCTTCTTAAACGAATACAAGCTGATCGCAAAAATTATTCCTGCGCGGCTCACTCTGCCGAGGTAGACAAACCCGTGATCTCAAAATTCCAGGTGCGAATAATTTGTAGTCGGTCCGCCTGCTGGCGAATCTCCGGCGGGAAGGCTGCAAAGGGTGCAGCCAAGCGCACAATCTGACGCGCTGCGTCATCAAAGATACGCCGCCCCGATGATTGCAAAATCTCTATTTCATGAATAGTGCCATCGGGGTTGATGACCACCGAAAGGCGCAGTTGACCGGTGATGCGTTGGCTCAGTGCTTCCTGGGGATAGTTTTCATTGCCCACCTGCTCAATCTTCGTACTCCATTCATGCAGGTATCGAGCATCAAAGGATTCCTTGGTGGACACTGAGGTCAGGGTGCGGATGCGGGGGCGTTTGGCGTACTCCTGCCGCTGACGATCCAGCTTGGCCTGCAGGCTGGCAATCTCGGTGGTAAAAGTCTGCTCTTGCAACAGGCCATCGCGTTTTTGCTGTTCATCCAGCGGCTCAGGATCGGTCTGCACCTGCACTTGCCGCTGGTTGTCGGCAACCGTGCTGATCAGTTGGTCGTCTTTACGCTCATTAGGCGAGGCAGCCTGGGTTTGCGGCATAGGATTCACATCGCGCACTTCCGAATCGGCAAACTCGGCCCGACGCTCTGTGGTTAACTGTTTAGCCTCTTCTTCTGTGCCACTGGCCTCCTGATTATGCTGCGCAATAAAATCTGCCTGGTCCGGCGCTTTAGCCGACTTATGCGTGGCAAGGGTAATCTCCAGCGTCTGGGACTGGTTGGGCTGGTGTAGATTGAAACCCACTCCCAGAATAATCAGTGCATGAACAACCAGGGCGAGAAAAAAGGTAAAGCTCAAACGGTCGCCGGTATCGACTCGCGCCTCCTCCAGAGCCGGTGACATAGCAACAGAATTCATCGTTCCTGAATACCCTTGGCCGCAAGATAGCCGGCAATAGCATCCATAAAGCGTGCGCCGATACGGGTGTTGTAGGCTTTATCGATTTCCCTGGCGCAGGTCGGACTCGTCACGTTGATCTCGGTCAGGTAGTCACCGATCACATCCAGCCCTACGAAGAGCAGGCCTTTGGCTTTCAGTGTTGGCGCCACCTGCGCCACTATCCAGCGATCCCGGTCACTCAGGGGCTGCGCCACACCGGTTCCACCGGCTGCAAGGTTACCGCGGGTTTCACCTTGCGCCGGAATGCGCGCGAGGCAATAGGGAATCGGCTCACCATCCACCACCAGAATGCGCTTGTCGCCGGCACTGATCTCCGGGATATAACGCTGGGCCATGGTTAACTGCGTTCCGTGCTGCGTGAGCGTTTCCAGGATCACACCCACATTGGGGTCGTCGGCCCGGCAACGGAAGATGCTGCTGCCGCCCATACCATCCAAGGGCTTAAAAATCACATCCTGATGCTCACGATGAAAATCACGCAGCTGCTTCGCGTTACGACTGACCAACACGGGCGGGCAGCACTGGGGAAACTGTGTGGCAAATACCTTTTCATTACAATCGCGCAGACTTTGTGGCTTATTCAGCACCAGGGTGCCCTGTTTTTCAGCTGCTTCCAGAATATAAGTGCTATATATATATTCATTATCGAAAGGCGGATCCTTGCGCATCAAAATGACGTTGATGTCAGCCAGGGATTTGTCCTCTCGAGGGCCCAGCTCATACCAGGTTTCCGCATTGTCTGCGACAAATAATGCCCGCACACTGGCGCGGGCTTCGCCTTGTAATAAATAAAGGTCGCTTTGTTCCATATAATAAAGATCCCAACCCCGCTCCTGGGCAGCCAGCAGTAAGGCAAGGGTGGTATCTTTGTAGTATTTGATGCTTGCGATGGGGTCCATCACAACGCCGAGGGAGATGGTCATAAATCTTTTGCACTCATGGTGGCATTGGATTTGCCGGGAGTCGTTATGCGGACTAAAGTTAAGTCCTCGGGGCTATTAAAGCAAGAGGCTTAAGTACTTCCCATAATGATAAGCTCTAAGGAAATGCAAGAACGAATAGATTCTTTATATATTCAAGTAGTTATAGATAAACCTTAAAAACTATGTTAAAAGTTTGCATGGCGCTTGTTACGACGGCTTTCGGGGCCGTTTTCCGTGTTTGAGAGACATAATATGTGACACGGATCGCAAGATCTGGCGGTGTCATGACAACGAGATAAAAGGCAAAGGTCAGAGTTATGGACGTAAGTTTGGAAAGCCTGAAGGTGATGGTAATCGATGATAGTAAAACCATCCGCCGAACAGCAGAAACCTTGCTTAAAAAAGCAGGTTGTACGGTAGTCACAGCCACCGACGGTTTTGACGCCTTGGCAAAAATTGCTGATACCCGCCCCGACATCATCTTTGTCGATATTATGATGCCCCGCCTCGATGGCTATCAAACCTGTGCCCTTATCAAGAATAACAGTGAGTTCAAGACCACACCGGTCATCATGTTATCCAGCAAAGACGGATTGTTCGACAAAGCCAAAGGACGGATTGTCGGTTCCGACCAATATCTCACCAAACCCTTCAGCAAAAGCGAATTGCTCGATGCCATCCAGGCACATGTCAAGCACGCCAAAGCCTCGTGAAGGGCGGGCGGATACGTTTAAACCAATGGATTGCTTAACTAGAAGTTCTACTATTTGGGGTAGCTATGGCCAGAGTATTGATTATCGACGACTCACCCACTGAGACGTATAAATTGACCAGCATGCTGGAAAAGAATGGGCATGCGGTATTGACAGCAGAGAACGGCGAAGACGGCATCGCCCTGGCGCAAAAAGAACAGCCAGACGTTATCCTGATGGATATCGTGATGCCTGGCCTCAATGGCTTCCAGGCAACGCGCCAACTGTCCAAACTTCCGGAAACCTCGCACATCCCGGTGATTATCGTGACGACCAAAGACCAGCAAACTGATCGGGTTTGGGGTATGCGTCAGGGTGCGAAGGATTACCTGGCAAAACCCATTGAATCAGACGTGTTGATGGCAGCGATCGCCCAGGTCATGCGCTGACAATAAGGATCGTCAGCACGCCATGGCAGACCAGGGCCATCAAAATTTAATAACAAACGCACCCAACAGCCGCACTGTTAGTTACACAAACCCTGTTGGTCGCTTGATGAGAATGGAATAAAACGGTCTATGTCAGAACCACAGGCAGCCTTCCAGGCGCTACTTGATCTCGCACAACGCAGCCGCGCGGCAGCACGCGGCCTGCCGGCACAAACTGACATCCGCCCCCAATGGAGCGGTATCGGGTTTTCACTGATGGGCAGCAATTTTGTGGCGCCCATGGGTGAAGTCTCCGAGATGCTGGAAGTGCCCAGCTATACTCACTTGCCCGGCGTCCAGCCGTGGGTAAAAGGGGTGGCAAATGTGCGGGGCCGCCTGCTTCCCATCTTTGATATGGCGACCTTCTTCGGTGACAGATTGATCAGCGGCCGCAAGCAACGCCGGGTGCTGGTGCTCGAAACCGAGAGTCTGTACAGCGGGTTGATGGTAGACCAGGTGTTTGGCATGCAGCACTTTCCCATGGATGAATACAGTGAACAGGCTGGCGCTATCGCCAGCAATATCTTGCCATTTGTCACCGGCAGTTATTCGCTCGGTGGACAACAATGGTCGCTGTTTCGACCGGGTTTGTTGGCAGAAGATCCGCGTTTCATCAACGCGGCCAAAGGCTAGTGTAAAAGTATCCGCACCAAGCTGGAGACGGAATCAATGGTAACGGGGATACCCTCCGCTACCGGGGATAAAAAATAAGACGCAGAGTCGGTAGGAGTACGTAAATGAAAACTGAATCCAGAAGCCCATTTGCGGCGATCAAAGCGAGCCCGGGAATTTCGATTGCCGTGCTCTTGCTGATCGCCTGCTTCGCGGCAATCGCAGTGAGTTACTTCATTGTGCAGAAAGACGCGGATAACGATCAGCGCTATCTGCAACAAGTGGCGGACCTCCGTGCGGAAGCTTACCGACTCACGGCATTGTCCCGCGATGCGACCTCCGGCGATGAAGAGGCCTTCACCGAATTAAGCGGTGTATTGAGCAGCATGTCGCGCACGTGGGAGTCACTGCGCGCCAGCGATGAACGAACCCGCCGCGAATTAAGCAACGAGTTCGCAGCCTATGAAGGTATCTGGGGCCGTGTACGCAATAACGCCCAGGTGATCGTGACCAACCGGGAATTGATCGTCAGCCTCAACAACGTGGGCAACAACCTGAATGATAACCTGCCAAACCTGCAGGCCCAGCACAACAACATCGTGGAGATCCTGCTGGAAAACAACGCACCGGCGGACCAGGTCTCCCAGGCGCAAATGCAATCCTGGCGGGCGGAGCGTATCGGTCGTAACGTGGATAAAATGCTGCGCGGTGACACTGACGCGAGCAATGCTGCCGACCAGTTCAACCTCGACGCCAACATCTACGGTCGCGTATTGACGGCGATGCAACAGGGCGATCCGACCATGCGTATCTCCCGCGTATCTGATGCCAGTGCCCGTGCCAGCCTGGAACAAATTTCTGAAATGTTCGCGGCGGTAAATCAATCGATCCAGGAGATGGTTGAAGGCTCCACGACCCTATTCCGCGCACGTCAGGCCAGCGACGCCCTGCTGGAAGACAGCCCCCAGTTATTACAAGCATTGGCAGCGATTGCTGACAAGATTGCTATCCAGGCCACAGCGCGCCCGATCAACAACCAACTGATTCTGATCCTCGCCGCTATTGCGGTACTCTGTGCAGCCTTTATCGGTATCAGCCTGTTCCGCAACACGCGCCGCCGCCTGGTACGCACAGCGGAGACCAACGAACGTAACCAGACCGCGATTCTGCGTCTGCTCGACGAACTGGCCGACCTCGCGGACGGTGACCTGACAACGACCGCCACCGTAACCGAGGATTTCACCGGTGCGATCGCGGACTCTATCAACTTCACCATCGACCAGTTACGTATCCTGGTAGCGCGAATCAACGAAACGGCGGTAAACGTATCGGCCGCTGCGCAGGAAACCCAGCAAACGGCTTTACATCTCGCCGAAGCGTCTGAACACCAGGCGCAAGAAATTGCCGGTGCATCTGCCGCGGTTAACGAGATGGCGGTCACCATTGACCAGGTATCGGCAAACGCCGCCGAATCGGCAGCGGTAGCGGAGCGCGCGGTATCCATCGCAGGTAACGGCGCGAAGGTGGTACAAAATACCATTCACGGGATGGATACCATTCGTGAACAGATCCAGGACACCTCCAAGCGTATTAAACGCCTCGGTGAATCGTCACAAGAGATCGGTGACATCGTAAGCTTGATTAACGACATTGCTGACCAAACCAACATCCTCGCACTTAACGCAGCGATCCAGGCATCTATGGCCGGTGACGCGGGCCGCGGCTTCGCGGTGGTAGCGGACGAGGTACAGCGCCTTGCGGAACGTTCCGCCGCAGCAACCAAGCAGATCGAGGCGCTGGTTAAAACGATTCAGAACGACACCAACGAAGCGGTAATCTCGATGGAGCAAACCACGTCTGAAGTGGTGCGCGGTGCGCGCCTCGCACAAGACGCGGGTGTGGCACTGGAAGAAATTGAAAACGTATCCGGTAACCTCGCCGAATTGATTCAGAACATTTCTAACGCCGCACGCCAACAGGCATCCTCTGCGGGCCACATCTCCAACACGATGAATGTTATTCAGGAAATTACCACGCAAACGTCTGCCGGTACCTCTGCCACAGCACAATCGATTGGTAACCTCGCTGAAATGGCACTCGATCTACGTGAATCGGTCGCGGGCTTCAAACTGCCGGAAGAAGATATTACCCTTGATCCACGCCATACTCACAAGCCGGCACCTGTAGCACAAGCGGTTGACTACGATACTGAAATCATCGATCTGGATGATGAAGTTCTGCCGGGCGACGAGGATGATTATTCTCACGTAGCGGCGAAGGCATGAGTTCATCAATTACCTCCCCGGTAATTGATTTGTGGGTGTAGATATGGCTTGGTCACTGAGAAAATTACCGACGCTCTCCGACAGGCAGTTTGCTCAGTGGAGTACGTTGCTGGAAGAGCGCACCGGCATTCATCTGGTGCGCCAACAGCGGACGTTGCTGGAGTCGCAGGTGTCCATTCGCATGCGCGAATTGGGCCTTGATGACTATGACCGTTACTACGTCGAAGTCACCCACGGCGTATCCGGCATGATGGAGTGGTCCACGCTGGTCGACCGCATCGCCGTAAAGGAAACCAGTTTCTTCCGTCACCGCCCGTCGCTGGAATATGTGCGCCGCTATCTGCAAAACAAAATCAACAACCAGCAATTACCAGGCAGTTTCGATGTGTGGAGCATTGGCTGCGCAACCGGTGAAGAAGCTTATTCACTGGCGATGGTGATCAACGATTGCTTTGAGTTGGCCGCACTCAATCCTTACTACGGTATTACGGCGGTGGATATCAGTACCACGGCCCTGACCAAAGCCCGGGAGGCGCGCTATCCGGCACGCAAACTCGAAGAAGTCAAACCGGAAGAGATCAAACGTTACTTGCAACATTGTGACGACGGCAGCTACGAAGTCGTCAGCAAATTGCGCGAGCGCGTGTGCTTCACCCAAGGCAATATCATTCGTCCCGACTGCATGCCGCAGGTCAAGGTGGATGTTATCTTCTGCCAGAATTTATTGGTTTATTTTCGCCGCTGGTTACGGCGGGATATCCTGAATGCTTTAGTTGATCGCCTGAAACCCGGTGGCCTGTTGATTATCGGCCTGGGTGAAGCCGTTGACTGGGAGCATCCCAAAATGCACCGCGTTTCTGTAGACGACGTGCAAGCATATCTACGCACTGAGCGAGAAGAACAATGAGGAATGCTCCACATGGCAGATAATCGCAATTTTGCCGCGTTGGATTGGCTTATCCACGAAATTGGCGAGACGCTGAAAGAAGCTCGTCAATCGCTCGAAGCCTTTGTTGAAAATCCGAAAGACACGGCGCGCATCCGTTTCTGTCTGACCCATATTCATCAGGTGCACGGCAGCTTGCAGATGGTGGAGTTCTACGGCGCGGCCATGCTCGCCGAAGAGATGGAAAAGCTGACCCAGGCAATGATCAACAATGCCGTGGCCAATCCCGCAGAAGCACAGGAAGTGTTGATGCGTGCAATTCTGCAATTCCCGGTGTACCTCGATCAGGTTAAAGCAACCCGGCGCGACAACCCGTTGGTGGTATTGCCGTTGCTCAACGACCTGCGTGCGGTGCGCGGTGAAAGTCTGCTGACCGATACCAAATTATTTGTTCCCAATCTTGCGCCAGCAAAACGCATCAGCGGTATGCGTTTGCCGGTAACGCAGGACAATCAACAATTCCAGGACATGGTGAAAAAACTCCGGCAGATGTATCAATACGCTGCTGCCGGTTTTATTCGCGGCGTGAACCCGGATGAGAACCTGGGTTATCTGCAAAAAGTATTCGCGCGCTTGCACAAATTAACCCAGGGGACAGCACGAGCGCCTTTATGGGATATCTGTCTTGCGCTGGCCGAAGCACTGCAACTCGACGCCATTGAGATCAGTGTTTCCATCAAAAATTTGTTGCGTCAGCTCGATAAGGAAATCAAGGTACTCGCGGTTCATGGCATCAAAGCCCTGGATGCTTTTACCCAGGATGAGCTGATTAAAAACCTGCTCTATTACGTTGCCCGTTCCGGCAAACATGCACCGGGTTTTCCGCCCAATTCGCACCTGCAACGCATCTACCAGGGTTATCAACTGGAAGCAGCGCTCGTGGAAGGCAAGGAAGTCGGTGATGAAACACAGAACATGCTGTCAGCACCCGACCCTGAAGCCATGCGCTCGGTGGTTGAAGCGCTGAAAAGCGAACTGGATATTATCAAACACGCCCTGGATGTCTGCCTTTCCGGTGGCGATACCCGCAGCGCCCTGAGCGAAGCCCTGCCTGTTGTTAAACGGGTAGCAGACACCATGGCGGTATTGGGTATCGGTGAATTGCGCAAGCAGGTACTGGAACAGGGTGCCGTGCTTGAGATGGTGGTGGATGCCAACAGCCAATTGTCCAATGACCAATTGATGTCGGTGGCCGGCAAGGTGATCGAAATTGAAGATGCACTGGATCATCTCGCCTCGCAGTCAAGCCAAACTAACCGCAACGGCGACGAAGCCGATATTACCCTCAATCGCGCCAAAGAGTCGGTGCTGCGGGAATCGCGCAACGGCCTGGAGCACGCCAAAGACGCCATCATCGAATATATTGCGTCACAATGGGATCGCACGCACCTCCAGGCGGTGCCTGAAACCCTGCGCGAAATTCGCGGCGGCCTTGAGATCATGCCACTGCCGCGCCCGGCCCGCATCCTCGGTGCTTGCGCGCGTTATATTGAAGAACAGTTACTGCAACAGGACGAGGTTCCCCAATGGAACAACCTCGATACCCTCGCCGATGCCATTACCAGTGTTGAGTATTACCTGGAGCGTTTAAGCAGTGGCGCACGCAAAGAAGAAAATGATTTGTTGTTAGGCGTGGCAGAAGAAAGTGTGGCCTCGCTGGGTTATGCCGTGGCCAAGATGCCGCGTCCTGATACCAAACCATTTACTGAGGAAGAACATCAAGCTTTTACAGCCGAAGCGATTGATGCACCACACATTGAGACACCGTCCAATGAAATAGTGGCCGATGCTGCATCGACGGATGTCGCGCCCACGCCTGATATCACCACCGAAAGCGACGAAGACACAGCAGCGTTGCTCGCTGCCTATCAGGCTGCACTTGACCCGGAAGCAGACACAGATTCCACTACCGGCCCTGCCGAAGAAGCAGCGCTTGAGTCAGATGACATTACGGTAAGCGAATGGGCCCTGCCTGACGAAAATCTGCCGGAGCCAGAACCTGCTCCCGTTCAAGAGCCGATAGCAGAACAGGAATCCACAACCGAAGAGCTGATCAATTACTCTTCCACAGCGGAAGATCTTGCGGAAGATGATGACGACGATCTTGATGATGAAATCATCGATATCTTTGTTGAAGAGGCCGGCGAGGTTACCCAAACCATCGGTGAATATTTCCCGCAATGGGCTCAAAATTTTGACGATGCAGAATCACTGACCGAATTCCGCCGTGCTTTCCATACCCTCAAAGGCAGCGGCCGGATGGTCGGTGCGAACGACATTGGTGAGCTCGCCTGGTCCATCGAAAATATGTTGAACCGCATCATCGATGGCACCGTTGCCCCGTCCCAGCCGCACGTGACGATTATTGAAAAAGTGCGTTTGCTGTTGCCGAGCATGATCAACGCATTCAGCCTGCACCAGCCGAATCCCGAACCGGAACTGACAGCCGCGTACCGCAGCCAGGCCGAAGACTTGGCCAAAGGCGTAGTGCCACCGGATTTACACGATACATCGACAGCCAATGAAGTC
Source organism: uncultured Cellvibrio sp. (assembly GCA_946481735.1). The sequence continues at coordinate 1,191 of CAMLOU010000053.1, read as the reverse complement.
GCTCCCACTGCCGATTCAGAGGAAGAGCCGGAAATCGCAGGCGACGATGCCGAAATCACCCTGGAAACTATCGCCGCTGAGCTGGAGCCGGAACACGGTGCACTGCCAGAAGCGGAAGAAATTACCTATGCCAGTTTCATTGATGCGACCACCGATGAAGACGGCAGTGAGCCGCACCACGATGAAGAAGAGGTTATCGACTACGAGGCGCTGTCAACGCCCGGAACCCATGCACTGGATGGTTATTTAATTGAAGAAGACGGCAGCGAAGCCGACGATCCGGATATTCAGCTGTGGGATATCTTCGGTGCAGAAGCACTGAGCCATCTGGAAGTGGTGCAGAATTATATCCAGCGTATGGAAGAGCAAGCGCCCTTCTATGATCCACCCAGTGAACACATGCAACGCGCCCTGCACACGCTCAAAGGTAGTGCGCACATGGCGGAGATTACTCCCGTCGCAGAGCTGGCAACGCCCCTTGAGAAATTCGTTAAGGAATTGCGCAGCTACCAGGTCAACATCAACGATGACATCCTGCAGTTGCTGCGCGATGCGGTCAGTTACACCCATATTGCGCTGGATAACATCCACAACAATGAGCCGATAGAAATTCCGCGCCTGCAGCAATTCCTGGCGCGTGTACATGAGCTGCGCGAAATCCACGTGGCGCCCCTCGCTCGGCAACAGGAAGCCGATGCCAGTGGCAAGCGTCCGATTGACCCGGAACTGCTTTCCATCTTTATGGCGGAGGAGATGAACCTCCTGCTCAATGCCGATCAAATCATTGAGCGTTGGCGCCAATCGCCGGACAATCTGCAACAGCTCAATCCATTGATCGCCGAGCTGCGCAACCTCACTCACGGTGCTGCCCATGCATATCTGCCACCTATGGCAACCCTCGGTGAAAAATTACAGGCGGTATATCAGCGGATCACCAGCGGCCAGTTGACTTGCAGCGATGATGTCTGTGCAACGCTTAACGCCGCACATTTATCGTTACTCGATATGGTCGATGCCGTCGCTGCTGGCCAGAATCTTGGCGATATTCCCGCACCTATCAACGATTCGCTCGACAACCTCACTAACCCTGCCCTCTCACCACTGGTCCTCGACCCGACTGAGGTGGACGTAGAAGCAGAAGCAGAAGCAGAAGCAGAAGCAGAAGCAGAAGCAGAAGCAGAAGCAGAAGCA
>CAMLOU010000052.1 GCA_946481735.1 uncultured Cellvibrio sp. | reverse complement strand
ATGCCCATTGAAGCCATGCGCGCGGATTAATCATCATGATTATTGATACAGAAAAATGGCAGGAAATTTTCAAGACCTTGGGTCAACACAAGCTGCGTACCGGATTAACAGCTTTCGGTGTGTTCTGGGGCATCTTTATGCTCACGGTGTTGCTCGGGGCGGGCAAGGGTCTGGAAAACGGTGTGATCGAAGGTTTTCCCCGGGTGGCCAACAGCGTGTACATCTGGATACAGGGAACCACCCAAGTACCTTATCAGGGGCTGCCCATCGGCCGGCAAATTCGGCTGGAGCCAACCGATGTCAAAGCCATTGAAGAGAACGTGCCCAGTGTCAGTTTTATTCGCGGACAAAATTCCGTGGGCATTTGGGACGGTACGCCGCCCTACACCAAGTACAAAGATAAAAACGGCACCTTCTATGTTCAAGGCACCCACGCTGGCATGTCCAACATCAATTCCATGCGCATTACCGAAGGCCGTGGCATCAATGAGATTGATGATGATGAGCGGCGCAAGGTGGCGGTCATCGGCACGCGGGTAAAAACCCAGTTGTTTGATGAAGGCATCAACCCGATCGGCGAAAACATTACCTTGTCCGGCATCAGTTTTACCGTCATCGGTGTATTCAAATCCCTGGCTGACGGCAACCAGCAACAGGAAGAGGAAAAGATTTATATCCCCAATGACACCCTGCGCTACGCGTTTAACCAGGTGGGTTGGGTCGGCAGTTTTGTACTGATTCCACAACCCGGTTTACATGCGCGGGTGGCCGAGCAGGATGTCAAAAAATACCTGGCCGAAATCAAAAAAGTATCACCGGATGATGTCGGCGTGTTCGGCAGTTTCAATCTGCAAAACGAATTCGACAAAATCCAGGGATTGTTTACCGGCATCGAAGTGTTCAGCTGGATGGTGGCTATCGGCACCATCATGGCCGGGGCCATCGGTGTCGGCAATATCATGCTGATTGTGGTGAAAGAGCGCACCCGGGAAATCGGTTTGCGCAAAGCGCTGGGTGCTACACCGACCTCGATTGTGGCGATGATTGTGCAGGAATCCATCTTTATCACCGCAGTGGCGGGTTATATGGGTCTGGTGGTGGGTGTGCTCTTGCTTGAGGGCGTTAGCAATGTGCTTGAAGCCAGCGGTGGTGGCTCAGGCATGTTTCGCCGGCCCGAAGTGGATTTCGGAACAGCGATCAGTGCCTTGGTGGTGCTGGTTATATCCGGTTTGCTGGCATCGCTAATGCCTGCTGCCAAGGCGGCTGCTGTGAATCCGATAGTGGCGTTACAAGATGAATAACTGAGGTGTCTGCTGAAAAAGTGCTTGTGGTGTAACACAAACGTCTTCAGTAACCCTAACAAACCTGTAAAAAATTTCAGTCAAAAGTAAGAAGGGAAAAATGAAAAAATTATTGTGGTTCGCCGTATTGGCTTTGATCGCGTTTATCTTCATCGGCACAGCCGTGTTCCTGTTCAATAAGTCACAGGAGAAACCGGTGGTTTACGAGACAGATGCGCCTTTCAAGACAACCATCATCAAGAAAACCGTGGCCATCGGTAAGGTGATTCCGCGCAAGGAGGTCAATGTCACCTCCCAAGTGTCCGGCGTGGTGGAAAAGGTTTATGTGGTCGCTGGCCAAACCGTTAAAAAAGGTGATTTGATCGCGCGCATTACCCTGGCGCCCAACATGGTGATGTTGAATAGCGCCGAGTCACAGCTGCAGGCAGCCGAGATCAATTTAAAAAATGCTGAAGATGAGCTGGAGCGGCAGAAAAAACTCTTTGCTGACAAGCTTATCTCTGAATCGGAATACAACAAGTTTCTGCTGACCTATAACCTCCAGCGCCAGGCAGTAGAGTCGGCGGAGAATAATCTGCTGCTGATTCGCGAAGGGGCCACGCGCAAATCGGATTTGGTCTCCAATATGATTCGCGCCACAGTTGATGGCATGATCCTCGATGTACCCAATAAAGAAGGTGCGTTTATTGTGGAGTCCAGTACCTTCGGCGCGGGCACTACCGTGGCCAGCCTGGCAGATATGAACGATATGATCTTTGAAGGGATGGTCGACGAAGCGGAAGTGGGCAAGATCCGTGAAGGTATGGAGCTGGTGTTGGATGTGGGCGCACTGGAAGGCGAGCCTTTCAGTGCGGTGCTGGAATATATCTCTCCCAAGGGCATAGAGGATCAGGGCACCATTAAATTCCAGATTCGTGCGGCGGTTACCCTGAGCGATAAACTCTTCCTGCGCGCCAACTACAGTGCCAACGCCGATATCGTGCTGGAGAAACGCGAGGATGTATTGGCCATCAACGAAGGCAACCTGCTGATTGAGGACGGTCAGCATTTTGTGGAAGTTGAGACTGCGCCACAGCAATTTGAGAAACGCAAAGTGGAAACCGGTTTGTCCGATGGTATCAATATCGAAATCATCTCCGGCCTGACAGAGAGCGAGAAAATCAAACGCCGTTGAGAAGCGGCGAGCCATAGCGGATAATGCTCGGGCCACTGCGGTGGCCCTTTTTATTGGGTGACCGGCAGCGGCAAACCGGGCGACAGCACGCAGTAAAATAAGCTATAACGGGCTGCACGCTACAATACAAATTGTTACAACATATCGGAACCTTTCAAGGTATACATAAGCTGGGTGATTTTACCCTGGCAACTTATGTACCCCATTATGAATAAACAGCTTATCCGAGCCATGCTATTACTCTTCGGCTGCTACGTGGTGGCGGCATCTGCCGCTGACTGCGACAGCAGCACGGAAGGCTGCGTGGAGGTCGGCAAATGGCAGATCGCCGTGGCGGTGGGTGTGGGCGTTCGCACGAATCCGGTAATCGATAACGACGATATTCCGCTCTACGTTATTCCGCAGGTGAGTTATAACGGTGAGCGTTTCTTCCTGCAAAACCTCGACCTGGGTTTTATCCTGTTTGAAGACGATACCCGCCAGTTCAACCTCTTGTTGACCCCCAGTTACGACCAGGTATTTTTTCGTCGCTGGGATGTGAACAATTTCGTGCTCACGGAAAACCTGGTATCCGAACCCGGTCCTATGTTCGGCCCGGCCACTGACGCCTATCACAAGTTGATTGATACCAGTCAGCTGCGCAAGCGGCGCATGGCCGGCCTCGCAGGTTTTGAATACAACCACCAGTTCAACAAGCTGGATTTGCAAGTGCACGCGTTACAGGAATTTACCGGCTATCACGATGGCCAGGAATTACGCATCGCGTTGGCGCGGCATTTTCTGGCAGGAAAGCACCATTGGATTTTATCGGCCGGGGCCATCTGGCAGAACAGTGACGTACTCGATTATTACTACGGCATCCGCGAAGGCGAGGGCGGTACCCTGGGTTATCGCTACCATCCCGATAGCGGTGTGTCGGGGGTTGCCCGGGTCGATTGGAACTATCGCATCAATGATCGCTGGAGCCTTACGTTTACCACGGCCTATCGGCAGCTGGCCTCGGGTATCCGGCGCAGCCCCATCGTGAATGACGACAAAGTCATTACCTCATTCATCGGAGGGGTTTACCATTTCTAACGGCACATCGGTATCGGTTGCTACGGCGCTCTCCTGCCTGCTTGCGTTATCGCTGAGCGGCTATGCTGTGGCCGATGATGTTGCCGAACAAAAAAAATTACCGGTGATTCAGTTTTCCATCAAACCGCGCCTGTGCGTGCTGACCGCGAAAGAAGAAGTGTGTCGCGATGAACTGGAAGTTACCTGGGCTGCCGAAGAAGCACGCAGCCTGTGCCTGTACCAGAGTGGGGAAGCCATGCCATTGCGCTGCTGGGAAAATCAAACCCGGGGTGCCTATCAATTCAATATCACCGCCAGTACCAGTGTTGATTTTCACCTGCGCGAGGCCGAAGGCACACCCGCGTTGGGTAGTGAAGTCTTTGAAGTGGTTTATGACCAAAAGAAATTCCGCAAGCAACGGCGCAATCCCTGGAGTTTTTTCTAACGCGATATGACTATGAACAACAACCTCATCCTGTTAGTGGAAGACGACCGCCGCCTGGCTGATCTGGTCAAGGACTTTCTCGAAACCAACGATTTTGCTGTGGTGGTGGAAGCCCACGGCAATCGGGTTATCCGCCAATGCCAGAATGTGAATCCGGCGCTGATCATCCTCGACATTATGTTGCCGGGCAAAGACGGCTTGACGCTCTGCCAGGAGCTGCGCCCGGAATACAAAGGGCCGATCCTGATGTTAACGGCGCGCAATGAAGATGTGGATCAGGTGCTCGGTCTGGAATACGGCGCGGATGATTACGTGATAAAACCCGTCGAACCCCGGGTGTTGCTCGCCCGCATTCGGGCGCTCCTGCGTCGTTATTACCAGACGGATGCGCGTGAACAGGAAGCCTTGGTATTTGATCAACTAACCATTCAGCCTGTGCAGCGCAAAGTGGAACTGGCGGGCCAGGAAATCCACTTGTCCAGCCATGAATTTGATTTGCTGATGGCGCTGGCTAACCAGGCGGGTCAGATCCTCAGCCGCGAGTTTTTATTCAACCAGATTTACAGCCGTCCTTACGACGGACTGGATCGTTCGATTGATGTGCGCATCTCCCAACTGCGAAAAAAATTACTCGATAACCCGGAAAATCCCACGCGCATCAAAACCATCTGGGGCCGTGGCTATTTATTTATCGCCGACGCCTGGAAGGATTAACGGGTGTGAATCGCGCGTTTATCTCGCTGTATTTTTTTATTGTTTTTTCAGTCATTGTCATCGGCTGGGGGCTGGATAAGTTTTGGGAAAAACTCTATCCCGCCCCGGATCTGGAAGCGGACGTTGCCGACCTGATCATCCTGCTTGAACAAGACCTTGTTCCCTTGTCTGCCGAACAACAGCAAGCGCGCATCGAACAACACAACCAGCATCTGCACAACCAACTGCAATTGATCCATATTGGTGACCTCGCCAATTCATCGGCCACGCAACAGATTCGCGCGGGTGAGGTGGTCAGCGCCTCGGCGGATGCCGATCGCCTGATCTGGTACAAACGCATCGCGGACACCGACCAGGTGTTGGTGATGGCTTCGCCCAATAGCGATCAAACCCGTTCGCCCGTGTATTCCGGTTTATTGATCATCTTTTATCTCGGCATCGCATTGGTGGTGTTTTTGTGGGTCTGGCCTTTATCGCGCGACCTCAGCCGGCTGGAAAAACACACGCGCCTTGTCGGTAAAGACGGCGCGCCGGATCAAATTGCTGTTGCGCCTACGTCCACCGTGTTTACCTTGGCCAATGCATTTAACCGCATGGCAAAACGCATTCGCGAACTGATTAATTCCCACAAGGAAATGACCTACGCCGTGTCCCACGAATTACGCACACCGCTGGCACGCATGAAGTTCGCGTTAGCGATGGTGGATAATCACGATGATGCAAAAGTGCAAAAACAACTCGACAGCATTCATCAGGACGTGATGGAGATGGAGAACCTGATCAGTGCCTTATTAAGTTACGCGGGCTTTGAACAGGAATCACAACAACTGGATCGGCGCGACGGCTTTATGCACGACCTGCTGAATGAACTGTGCACGCGCATCTATCGCGACCGCCCGGACGCGGTAGCGATTCATATTCGAGATGAATCCGGTGGGCAGGCGTTTAACTGCGAATGGAAGTTGATGGAATGCGTCATCCTCAACCTGCTGCAGAACGCTGCGCGTTTTGCCAGGGAGAAAATCCAGGTGGAATTGCGCATTACCGATACGGAATTTCAGGTCGCCATTGAAGACGACGGGCCCGGTATTCCACCCGAAGAGCGCGCCCGGGTGTTTGAATCTTTTGTGCGCCTTTACAACGAACATAAACCCCAGCCCAGCGGATTTGGCCTGGGGCTGGCAATCGTCAAACGGATCATGAAATGGCACGGCGGCGATGCCACCTTCGTCGACGCCCGCTCCGGCGGCGCACGAATTCTGCTGTATTGGCCTAAACAACCGACGCCGACCTTTCCGTCCTGAGCCTCTCACCCTTAATAATTTTCACCGTCCTTCAGGCACTTTTTTATAACCATTTCGAATTTTTTTCAGTAAAATTTCACCAAAATTTACGTTGATTGGTCAAAAAACCGCTGGCGCGGGGGTGGATATGGCGCGTTTTATGGGTATAGAATGCAGACTCAATCAACCACAGAGTGTGATTTGGGTGGGATAACAGTAAGATCAAACACCCCCGGGGGCGAAGAGAGCGCCACTATCTTTGAGTACAGCTGGCAAACAGCGACCGAAGAAACCCGATAACAGCTATCCCTGAATCATCACTCGCTGCTTGCGTGTGACCATGAAAATAATAAGCCTGATCAGGGCGCTGGGGACTGCATCCCTGGTGCTTGTTGCTGCTTGCGCAACTGCCGACACCGCCTATCGTGAAATACCGATAAGCGAGTTCGCGGACGCCATAAAGCATTGGAATGATCGCACCGGCGAGACAGACGCAGCGCATTACACCCTCACCCAAATCCCCCAGATCGCTGACAACATCCTGCGTTACCAACGCGCCGATGGTGGTTGGCCCAGCAACAAACACCCCACTCGCATTTTATCCGCCGCTGAGCAAAAAGACCTTGCGGCGCAACAACACCTCACCGATGCCAGCTTCGACAATCGCAATATTTACCCGCAAATTAATTACCTTGCACGCGCATACCAGCAAACCGGCGATAGTCGTTATCGCGATGGCGCGTTGCGCGGAATCGACTATATTCTAAAAAACCAACATAAAAATGGTGGCTGGCCCCACACGCCCGCCAGTACCAAGGCAACTTATCATCAGCACATAACCTTTGCCGATGATGTCATGACAGGATTACTGCAATTTTTGCGCGACGTGACGAACAGCCAGTCACATTTCGCCTTTATCTCGCCAGAAACCCTGGCAGATATACGCAGCGCCATTCACAAAGGTGATCAACTGATTTTGCAATTGCAAATCAACATCGACGGCAAACCCACCGTGTGGGCCGGTCAATACGATAAACATACCCTGGTGCCCGTAGGTGCCCGCAGTTTTGAATTACCGGCGCTATTAGCGTGGGAAAGTGTTGCGGTTGTTGATTACCTGATGCGCATTGAAAACCCGACAGCCGACATAAAAAACGCAGTACACGCGGCAGCGGCCTGGTTTGACCAGGCAAAAATTGAAGGGCTGACGCTACAGAAAACAGCGTACCCGACGACGCGCTACCCCTATCACACCGCCGACTACGACCTGAAAATTATTCGCGACCGGAATGCTGAACCCCTGTGGGCAAGATTCTACGACTTAAAGACGCAACAACCGTTCTTCGCCAATCGCGATGGAAAAAAAGTGTTCAGCCTGGAAGACGTCCATCACGAACGCCGCTCCGGTTACAGCTGGTATGGCACCTGGCCGAGCACATTATTAAGCACTCGCTATCCCGCATGGCGCGCGCGAACCACAATGTAATTCCACGACAAGAAGCAGCGAGGTTTTCTGTTATACGCACGCTACACCCGAATAATAAATCAATCACTGTATCAACCTAGTCTTACAAGATCCTTAATAAATTTCGATAAAAACGAGGGAGAAAGAGATGTTCAAAAAACGCCTACTACCAGTCTTTGTTGCCATGGCTGCCACCGGCTCGCTACCCGCTCAGGCACAGGATTCTTCTGACAGTGCACTGGAAGAAGAAATTATTGTGACCGGGGTGCGGAATGCGGAGTTGAATGCGCGCCAGCTTGAGCGTGACAAAAAAATATTCAGTTCTGTGATTTCGCAAGATGATGCGGGTAACTTTGCTGATCAGAACGTAGCAGAATCACTCCAGCGTCTGCCGGGTATCACCTTGCAAAAAACCGAAGGTGAAGGCCGTTACGTGACCGTTCGTGGCCTCGGCCCGGGCTTTGTTACGGTAAGTATGAACGGTGCAGAGTTGGCTTCTGCCGGCGGTGACGTTGGCGGTGGTGACAGCCGCGACTTCGCTCTCGATGCCTTGCCCGCGGATATGCTTGGTTCTATTGAGGTATTCAAGTCCCTTACCCCGGATATGGATCTCAACTCTATTGGTGGTAACGTCAACGTTAACACCGTGACGGCATTTGATCGCAAACGCGATACGCTGAAAATGACCGTGCAGAATTATTATCAGGATTTCCGCGAGGAACATTCACCGAAGATCTCGGTTCAAGGCACAAAGCTGTTGGCGGATGACACCATCGGTGTCGGCTTCTCGCTCTCCCACGAAAAACGCCACACAGATACTTACGAAGTTCGTCATCACTCCACAACCGACATGCGCTATGTGCAAGCTGATGTTGATGGTCTGGAAGAGCCCACACCATCCGATGCGAGGATGTTAATCCCGTGGGAAGTTGAGACTCGTGAAGAAGGCGCAGAAAAAACACGCAATGGTGCGTCGTTAGATCTGGGTTATCGCCCGAACGAAAACAGTGAGTACTATGCGCGCTTCAGTTACACCGAATTTACCGATCTTGATATCGCTTTGCGTGAATATTACCGGTTCAGCCAGGCAGGCGACGGCGAAATCGCTTACCTCGATCCGGGCACCAAGACCTTTGGGATAGTAGGTGGCGACTTACAACATCAATTTTTTATTCAGGAAAGTGAAAACACCACCACCGCTTTCTCCATTGGTGGTGAAAATATCTTTAATGACCTCTGGACCTTGGATTATCAGTACGCACACTCCGTTGGTAAGGATGAAAAACCGGATGGTCGACGCGTGCAATTCCGTATCCGTGATATTCCGATGCTGGGACAAATGGACAAAGAGTACATCGCTGGCCAGGTTGTAGCACCTTGGGATATGGCTGCTTTAGCCGGTGTTGATTCTGTACCTGGTGGTGCATATGGAACCAACGGTTACCGCGATGGGGAGCAAATGCAACCCAATATGCTCTACGACAACATCTTTATTGAAGACGCATTGCGTGAAGACACGCTGGACCAGATCTCTGTCAACCTCAGGAAGGATTTTACCGATGGCTTAGTGAATTACATCAAAGCCGGTTTTACCATCAAAGAGCGCGAACGTGAGCGTAACAAAGACCGCTGGAGCATTGTACCGGGTGACTTCCCTGCGGGTTGTGGTGACGACGCAGAATGTCAACAAGCGGTAAACAGCCGTCTGGGTGATTATGAAACTTACACGCCTAACAACCCGGACTTTGATCACGACTTTATCACCTACGGTGAAGCTGAACGGCTGCTCGATATCACCTCCAAGGTTGCCCGGTTTACCGACCCGGATGGCGTGGACCAGGAAAGCGTTAATGATGATTATCTGCTAACCGAAGACACCGCCGCCGCCTATGTGATGGCGGAGTTCCAGTTGAGCGAGAAATCTTCAGTGATCACCGGTGTACGTTACGAAGAAACCGATTTTACCTCTACCGGTAATTTCTCTATTCGTAATGACCGCTTCGAAGCAGAAAACGAAGCTGCCTCTTTGGATATTGCTATTCCACTGCAGGGCGCGAGCAGTTCTTACGACGATTTATTTCCCAGCATCCATTATCGCTATGAAATGAATGACGAAATTCTGGTGCGCGCTGCCTTATGGACCAGCTTTACCCGTCCCTCCTATGATCAAGCCCGTGCCTCCGCGGAGGTAAGCGGACGCGTCATATTGTGTAATCCGGACACCAATGTCTGTAGCGATAACCCATCAACAAATGGCGCAGAAACCTTGGCGGATATAGAAGACTTTACGTTTGCCGCTAATAACACGCTGAATTTTGGCAACCCGACCTTAACAGCGATGACGGCGACGAACTTTGATGCATCGATAAGTTGGTATGCCAGTGAAGATCTGTTCCTCCAGGCAGCCGTTTTCTATAAAGATATCGATGATTTCATTGTTGACGTTAACGGTGCAACACAGCGTTTGGATGAGTTACCTCTGGACCTGCCGACGGAACAAGTAACACAGTTCATCATTCCCGAAGACCTGGTGATGACCAATGTGAACTTCGCAACGAACGGTGACAAGGCCAAAGTTTATGGTATTGAATTAAGCTACTCGCAATATTTCCAGAACGGATTGTTCGTGCAGAGCAACGCTACCTTTATGGACAGTGAAGCCAACGTCGGCGATACCTTGCGTGCGGGTGAAATTCAATTGCCGGATCAGGCAGACAATACTGTTAACCTGACATTAGGTTGGGAAAACGAAAAAATTTCCACACGGTTTATCACCAACTACCGCAGTAAAGTGCTTGACCGCATCGGTGCCTGCTCCTCGGACGCCATCGTGGCTGACGAATCAGTAGGCTATGCGGAAAACTGCAAAACCTGGGCTGACGTGTTCCACGACGACACCTTTGGTCTGGATTTTAAAGCGACTTATAAAGTGACTGATGCAATCAGAGTCTACTTTGATGCAATCAATATCACCGATGAGAAATCCATCTACTACTTTGAAGGCAACCAATACTCCGGCGGCAATGTACTTTTTACATCAGAAGCCTTCGGCAGATCTTTCCAATTGGGTGTCAATGTAGATTTTATGTAGATGTGGATGCTGTTCGCCGGACGGTGCGTCCGGCGTAATGCAGCCTTTAAAACAGTTTCTGAGAGAGCCTCATTAAAAATAAATTAAGGTAATCAACTATGAAAAAGCTAACGTTATTCAGCGCGCTGATCCTGACCGGATTGCTCGGCGCATGTGGTGGCAGTGATCCAAGCAATAAACCTGATACGCTGTTTCCCGACGGCTATGAACCGCTGCCTCCACCCGTAGGCGGCAGTGATGACAATATTGTCAACACACCGTTACCCATCCTTGAAGACTTTGATAATGCTGTAGACATCGGTGGATTCTTCAGTGCCGATTACAAACCCTTATCAACTGATAATCCGGAAGATGCAGCTCCTTCGTTCTACTACCCAACCTGCTGTCTATACGACGACGAAGGTAACGTTCAGGAAAACAGCTTCTGGTTGTCCGATACTGAAGATAAAAAGATGCGCTTTGGTAACGCGCGTTTCACCATCGGACAAACCTTGTCTGAACTTGCAGGTGATGCATCAGATCCCAAGATCAACACAACCTCTGCGACTAACACCGACAGCTGGGGCGAACTGGATTTATCACGCCCTTACAAAGTCTCGTTCTGCGTGGTACAAACCGGCGGCAGCGAAAATATGTTGATCTTCGTTGACAACAATACCACCGGCGAAGCTAACTCCAAATGGGGCGGTGGCACTAACGGGTCGCCCATCTTCAAACAAAATGTTAACTCACTGATCCCTGGCCAGCGCGTCACGATTAATGTACCCGGTGAAACACGCTTCTCACCCGATGGTCCTTCGGTACTGAATATCACCGAACAAGTTGGCGAAGAGCACTCATTCCTGCAAGTACGTGTTGGCAGCGGCGGTTACGCCATCATTGATGATCTGGTTATTGAATATCAGGATGAAACCTCAATCGAGCCGGCAGCTGAAACCTGCGTGGCCGATCCTGATCTGCAAGCACCGCCACCGAAAACGGCTCCGGCTGCGCCTTCTGCACCGACACTGATTGTGGGTGATGCACAGCTGACAGTCACATGGTCAGCAGTATCCGGTGCTGCTAATTACGAGGTTTATTACAACACAACAGATTCTGCTGAAGGGGCCACGCCTTTTGCGGGTAACCCTGTAGAAAGTACTAGTGCCGTATTGACGGATTTAACTAACGACACACCTTATTACGTTTTCGTCCGCGCCGTTAACAATATTGGTGTCAGTGAATACAGTGAAAGTACGACTGCCACACCCGTTGCGCCAACGGTATTCGATACGGATTATGAATGGGTTTTCAACCCTGTCGCTTATCAGAACGAAGAGAATTTCTTTGCGGCTGCATTCGATGCGGGCGGTAACAATAATCTTGTTACGTCTGATGAAATCCGTGAGGTGGATGGACTCCTGATTTTCCTCAGTAACGGCACCGCTCTGCGTTACCGCGGTAACGATAATCGTTGGAATTTCAACGGTCACTCCTGGTCAGGTGGTTCATCGGTTCTTGCTCCGGCTGTCGGTGAAGACGTAGCTGAATTACGCGCTTTCCTTGGAGTCCCTATTGACGCAGGACGAAGTGTGACCTTGGAGTTTACATTCCAACAAAGCTCCGGCAGCGCTGTGGCAGGTAAGGTCATGTTAATAGGCAGCGACAACAAACTGCTTGCTGTAATGGATGCTAATAATGGTACAGATCCTCAAACAATTACCTATTCAGCACCTGAAGGACACACCTTGTCTCACGTGAAGGTCGCCTATTCAAGAGAAGGTGATTCAACGGGTGGAGCTCACATTAACGGCATCGTAAAAACTTATGGTGATGGTGGAGATCCAGCCGCAGAAGATAAAACCTGGGGTTACGATATTGCTGCTTACCAAGAAGTGGATACGGATCTGTTTGAGTCGGCATTTGATATAGAAGCGAGCGATAACCGTATCAAGGCTATGGCCGATGTAGGTGACTTGCCTGCACCCGCCGTCGAAGTTGATGGATTACGCTTTTATTCTCGCTCAGCCGGTGTACTTCGTTTCCGCGTAGCAATACCCGCATGGAATACAAATGGCTCGTTCTTCACCAATAACGCTACATTATTGCCTGCCGTTGGAGAAGATCTACCAACGAATGTGAGAACTTATATTGATGTCCCGGTAGTTAGTGGGGAAGCTGTTGATATAAGTATTTCTTACAGCCAAACCTCTTCAGGAATTACCGCAGGTAAGTTGGCGTTTGTAGGTAGTGACAACAAGCTCTTGGCTGCGCAAGATGCAGACTTTGAACGTGTTGGCCAAACCCTCAGCTATAGCTTAGCCGAAGGTCATTCCTTAACTCATGTAAGAATTATTTACGGAAGAGAAGGAAGCACTAGCGGTGGTGTCAACATCACAGAGATAAAACGCGAATACCAACCTTAAATCCAAAAATGAGTGGTGAGTTTCTCACCACTCATTTTTATGAAAATAAAACGCTGCTCATCCGGGATGATACTTTGGATACAGCTCTTGTTGAGGGAATCGAAATGGAATTAGGTAAACTTAAAAGACTTCTTCAGAGAACTAATGAGGTCTTTTTCTTCTGGTTGTGCTTTTTCCGAATTCAGCTTTCTCTGATTCAACATGCAGTAATCAGACTACGGCAGGTTACCAAGTCATATACGCACGCCAGCACTTTTTTCTGTGGGTGATAGCAATTTACGTATGTGGGCTGACTGCATATCAGGTTGGTGTTCATTTATATACTCAATGAATGATCGGTTTGTTGATGCGCTTGACATATACGATAAAATAGATCGCCCAAATCTGGATTTTGGCATCCCTTACGATATTCATTACAAATGGATCGAGAGTAAATCATATGGGGAATAGACACGCTTTAAAATTCTTAATAAAGAGCATAATAATTTCATGCGCACTATTTATAGTTTTGTTAGGTTGTGCACCTGAACCGAAAGTAGTACTGACAGACGGATATGTTTACTTTCGTAACTTTGGAACAGTTCATTCAATTGCAAAACCTGATGGAGAGATATTGGTTTTCGGAGATGTAGAAAACGCGTGGGAAATTGATCGGTTAATTGTAGGAAAAAGAATACCTATTGACCCGCCAATTGAGTTGGATACTGATTCGGTTCAAGCATATGGATATTTTATATTTAATAAAGAAACCGGCAATTTGATAATGGGACTTGAACAAAAGGATGTTGATATTTACACAAAGAAGTAAAGATAAAATTATATAATCAAAAAATAGTGAGAGATTAAAACGATGAAATATAATATACTTTGTGCGCTGCTAATCAGCAGCGCACTGGCCGCCTGTGGCGGTTCCGATAACAATTCCTCCTCTTCAAGCGCATCATCTTCTCCAAGCATTTCTTCAAGCTCCTTATCGTCCTCGTCGGAGGCGCAATCGTCTTCTGAACAATCCTCGTCTGTGCCGGCATCATCGGACGCTTCATCATCCGAACAAAGCTCAAGCACCGCATCCAGCGAGCCGGGTTGCGAGGTAGCGGCTATTGATCTCGCGGCGGTAACACCTTTGAGTCGCAGTGTGCTCGATGGCGCTGAGCCGGAAACCGAAGTACCGGTAGATGATCTTCCGGAATATGTGTGCGAAGACGGCTTATATTTCTGCGATGATTTTTCTGCAGGTTCGGACAAATGGACTCTGTTGCCGACAACCGAGCACGAGTGGACGCCCAACGGTGCTTTCGATGTGCTGGATGACGCTGGCAACAATGTATTGCGTTATACCGCTAACAATGTCGGCGGCGTAATTGCTTTGGTTGATCCGGCTGAATTTACCGGCGTGACCTCGGCGGATTATTACGTGGAGGCGCGCATTCGTCCGCGTGCGAACGGTACGACGGGTAATAAACAAATTTATTTGCTGGCCCGTTATCAGGATGGCAATAACTGGTATGCCGGTGCGTTGAATGTGCAGAACGCAACGACCAGCACTCAGGTTGAAATTGCCATGATGAAAGATGGCGTGCTGTCGCGGCCGCTGCAAGTTAAACGTCCAATCGAACAAGGTGCTAGAGATGCGACCGACGGTACCTGGTACACGCTGCGCATCGAACTCATCGGTGATGCGTTAACGGTGTATCTCGACGGCGAATTGATTGGTAGCCGAACCGATGCAGAATTTACATCAACTGGCTTAATCGGTTTGTGGACGGCGAATAAATCCTTCGAGATCGATGACATAAAAGTGGGCAACGCCAATGACAAGCCCGCGCAATTAAGTATCACGCCCGCGAGCACTACTTATGCGGCTGAGGTGAATGACGAACCTTACGTGATTGATGTGACAGCAGTAGCGCCCAGTGGTGATACGGATAATTTTACCGTGGAGTCGAGCGATCCGACGGTAGTGTCAGTCAGCGTAGAAGGCTCGCAGGTTTCGCTTGCGCCGGTGGGCGAGGGCAGTGCGGTCATTACTTTCACCAGTGGATCGGATGCCGGCCTCACGCGGCGTATCAACGCGACTATCGCGCCGGAGTTTGTATTACCCCTGGCAACTTACGATCTCGACTGTGCGGCTTTTCCTGCGCCTGGAAGTACCGACGTACATGTGGATACCAGCCTGACCCTGACCTTTGATGAAGCCCCGGCTTTCGGTGATGTGGGCGCAATCCGTATCTTCAAAGCCGATGACGACACGCTGGTGGATAGCATCAAACTGGCCTACGAAAAAGACACCATCGGTGTGGGTTCAACCACGCGCACATTGAACACGCTGCCGATTCAGTTGACCGGCAATACGGTGACGATTGATTTGCATAGCGATAAGCTGGAATACAACACCACTTATTACGTGGCCATCAGTGCGTCGGTATTCCCGGAGGCGACATTGGCCGGTGAGGTCTTCGCCGGTATTGGTAAAGATGCGGGTTGGTCTTTCACCACCAAAGCGGCACCGCCTGCCATTGAAACCACTGCGTTGACTGTTGGCAAAGACGGCGCAACCAGCGACTTTGGTTCCGTACAAGGTGCATTAAATTTCGTGATGGAAAATATTGCGAAAGAAACGCCGGCCACGATTGAAATTCAGGATGGTGTTTACGAAGAATTGTTGTACCTGAATAACAAAGACAACCTCACCCTTCGCGGTGAAAGTCGTGACGGTGTGATTATTCAGTATCGTAATTCTGAAGGCTTGAACGGCGGCTCCGAGGGACGCAATGTGTTCCTGGTAGCGAATACCGATTTGTTAACCCTGGAAAACCTTACGCTGAAAAACACCACCTTGATCGGCGCAGGTGGCCAGGCGGAAACCCTTTACTTCAACAGTCAACAACGTTTGATCGCGAAGAACGCCAGCTTTATCAGCGAACAGGATACGCTGCAACTGAAAGGTTACAGCTGGTTTTATCAAACCCTGGTCGCAGGTAATGTCGATTACATTTGGGGTAACAATCGCGTGGCGCTATTTGAAGAAAGTGAAATTCGCACCATCGGTCGTTCCAGCGGCCACAACAACGGCGGCATTATTCTGCAAGCGCGGACAGTCAACGCAGAGGACAAAGGTTTTGTGTTCCTCAACAGTGAGCTCACGCGTGGTGCTGGTCCGACAGGTGAAGAATTTGCTGATGAAACCGTGTGGCTGGCGCGCAGTGGTGGCAGTGCGTCCTACTACGACAACATTGTGTTTGTGAACACCAGGATGGACGCTCACATTCGTTCCACGGGCTGGTCCGATAATCCCGTTGCCAATCCTGCTGTGCCCTCAGCCATCAGTGGCTGGCGTCAATACAACAGCATGAATCTCGCTGGTGAAGCGCTGGATGTCAGCGATTGGACGCTCGGTTACACCTTGTCGCAAACCGAGTACGAAGATGAGTTCGCTGATCGCGCAAAAATCTTCTCGACCTACAACGCCGGCGCCGGCTGGAACCCGCAGCCCTAAGACGTAGGTCGGATTAGCCAAAAGCGTAATCCGACAACCCTCTCAAAAGCACAAAAACGCTGCCCCCTAAAAAAGGGCAGCAATAAAACCAAAAAGGACGTTTAAAAAACGCAAGAAAAAACTGTAACGACAAACGAGAGAATCAACCTATGAAAATCACACAGCTCGCTTTATTGGTTGCCATGGGCAGCACCCTGGCAGCCTGCGGTGGCGGCGGCTCGTCTAACGATCCGAGCCCGACACCGAGCAGCAGCTCCGCATCATCCAGCAGTTCAGAAACGCCTCCCAGTTCGGTTGCATCTAGCAGCCAGAGCAGCTCGTCGGTTCCGGTAAGCTCCTCTTCAAGCAGCGATGCCAATCCCAACGCGTGTGAAAACATCAACACCGTCCAGGGTTTTGCGTCATTAAATGGTGGCACCACTGGTGGTGCCGATACAGGCGCAGGCAATCATGTTGTTGTCGCCACAACCGGTGCAGAAATTTCTGCCGCCTTAACCAACGCCACCTATGCGGATTTACCGCTGACCATCTACGTCGATGGTCAGATGACTTGGGAAAATTCCAACAGCGCACCGATTCGTGTCCGTCGCGATAATGTGTCGATCATCGGTCGTAATGAAGGTGAATTTTACGGCGTGGGTATTGAAGTCAGCCACGGTGCCAGCAACGTCATCATTCGCAATTTAAAGATGCACGAAGTTCCACAAAGCCGTGGCTCGGGTGACATCATCAGCTTGAATGGCCAGGACGGTCCGGTGAGAAATATCTGGATTGATCACAACGAGCTTTACAACAGTTTGATCGCACCGGGTTGCGATACAGAAGATTGCCATAAAGATTATCACGATGAGCTGGTCAGCGGCCGTGCTGACGTCAGTGACGTAACCATTTCTTACAACTATCTCCACGATAGCTGGAAGACGTCGTTGTGGGGCTCGTCAGATACCGGTGAAGAGGGCGATGCCGACCGCCGCATTACCTTCCATAACAACTATTGGTACAAGGTGAATTCCCGTTTGCCACTGTTCCGTTTTGGTGAAGCGCATATCTTCAATAATTACTATCACGAGGTTGACGGCTCCGGCATTAACGCGCGGATGGGTGCGGTAATGCGCATCGATGGTAATCATTTTGAAGATGTGAAAAATCCTATCGTGTCGATTGATAGCAGTGAGTTGGGTTTCTGGACGGTGGATGACAATTTATTTACCAATATCACCACCAGCAGCGGTAGCTGCGCAACCAGTTCACCACCCTGTTACAACGCGCACGAAATCTCCACCATCGAAGGCCATACACCGGCGTATGAATATGAATTGATGGCGGCGGCGGAAGTAAAAGCCTACGTTACTGAAAATGCGGGCGCTTATAAAATCAATGCGTGTCTCGGTTTCGATGAGGTCAGCAGTTCATCATCCTCTTCCAGTTCATCAGTCATGCCCGAAGGGCCAGCGGCGTGGAATATTTACAACGCTGATGCCTTGCCGGCAACAGCTGGATCGGTGTCGTTAGCGAACGGTGGCTCGACGGAATTTTCGATTGGTGGAGGAAACAGCGATTTCGCTGCGTTTACCCTGGACTCGGGTGTTGTGCATTTTGATACATCAGCGGGTTCCATTGTGCATCACGCCAGCGTGAATGATGTTGTTAACAGCGGCGGTACTTATCCCAAATATTTCACGCTGTTAGCCGGTGTAACCGGCAATGCAGATGGGCTGCGTGGCCTTGAGATTGAAGTCGCCATGGCGGATGCCGGTGAAACCGGTAGCCGGGTAAAAATGCTGATTCGCCCGGAGCAGGGTGGTGTGCAGCTGGAACAAGCCAATAACGGTAATTCCGCAGCAAGTTATCAAAGCCCCGGTACGGCTATCGACATGGACGTGTTTCGCGTTTATCACCTGACGATTGCACTAACGTCTGACACCGTCGGGTCAGTGAATGTTTACGCTGATGGCAGTGAGACGCCCATGCCCAATCTGAGCTTGACTGATGTCACTATGCGTCCGGCTAGCGGTACCGGCAGTAACTACGTGCGCATCGGCGACGGTGGTGGCAGCGACTACACATCCACTATCGATTGGCTGATCTGGAGTAATGAAGCGGTTTACACCCCGGCACAACTAAAAGGATTACTACCGGACGGGCTGGGCCAGATTACCGGCTACGAAGCTGACTAACCTCCACCCGTTTGTAAAAGAACCCGCTACGGCGGGTTTTTTTATGCATGAAGGCTTCGAACCAGGATTATCCAGGGCTACATCATCATCAGAAAAACCTGCACGGCTTAAAAAGCTTTAATAACTCAAGGTTGTAACCTCCAACCCTGACCACAATTACAGCACATAATTAAAGAGATAAGAAAACGGTTACATGCTTTTCACAAGAAAAATGTAATCGGATTCATTCATAAAATGGCAATATCCATCACAATAATCCGTAAAAATGACAAAATTATTGATTGACCTGCAATTGGGGAAAGTGCAAGAATTGATCAACACGCCAAGACAGGGAAAGCCGCACCAAGCAGATCCCTTTTCACATTTCTTCAGGGCTCGCGCCAACCCGCCGCAGGATTCAGCGGGCGATGTAAAGAACATAAAAAGACGGTGAGAGAAGTCTGAAAAGACGTCGTTAACTACGCAGGCAAAAGACCTGCACATAACAACAATAATGAAAAATACAGCGTTGGATAACAACGCCAAGGCGGAATTCCCGCAATCACGTGGTACATCTTTTTTACGTTTCGATTTGCAGCCGCAAGACACAGTGCGCCGTGTGTGGATTTTTATCTCCATGGCGCAGTGCTGTCGCGACGCTGTAAAAACACAGTGGTAACCGTGGTAAAGAGCAATGCTTCGATGAGTTCACTCATTGAAGTCTTGTTGTTTATGTTTCCATTTTTTCGAGGAGGTCCAACGTCAACATCCAGCCTTACCCATTCTGTTAACTCACTCATTGCGCCCTGCTAATCAACCACATAACGAAGCAGGCGTAACAAGATAAGAAGGAAAAATTTATGAAGATGCGAGTTCCCCTTTTATTGCGCCAGTGCGCGCTCGGCGCGGGCAGTTTACTGACTGCTGCGGTCGCTGCGGCGGGCCCGATTGGTTATGCCACCTTAAATGGCGGTACAACCGGTGGTGCCGGTGGTCAGGTAGTTTACGCCAGCACCGGTGCTGAAATTAACCAGGCGATGTGTAATCGCGCCTCCGAAGATACGCCGCTGATTATTTATGTGAGCGGCACCATCAACCACGGCAACACCCAAAGCTATTCCGGTAGCTGTGACACCCAGGACGATGAAATTCAGTTCAAAGGCGTCAGCAATATTTCGTTGATCGGTACCGGCAACGGCGCAGTGTTTGATCAGATTGGTATTCACTTGCGCGATACCTCCAACATTATCCTGCAAAACCTGCACATCAAAAATGTGAAGAAATCCGGTTCGCCCACCTCGAACGGTGGTGATGCTATCGGTATGGAAAGCGGAGTATTCAATGTGTGGGTCGACCACTGTACGCTTGAAGCCACCGGCGGTGAGGATGATGGCTACGACTCCTTGCTGGATATGAAAGCGACCACGCAATACGTGACGGTGTCTTACACCCACTACCACCACTCCGGTCGCGGCGGATTGATGGGTTCCAGCGACAGTGACGACACCAACACCTTCGTCACCTTCCACCACAACTATTACCAGGATGTGGATTCGCGCATGCCGCTGTTGCGTCACGGTACGGCGCACGCGTTCAACAACTACTACAACGGCATCACCAAATCCGGTATGAACCCGCGTATGGGTGGCAAGATCAAAGCCGAACACAACCACTTTGAAAATGCCAACAACCCTATCGGTACGTTCTACACCACCAACATGGGTTACTGGGATCTTAAAGATAATATCTTTGAAAATGTTACCTGGACTTCAGCATCCGATGAATTCCCGGCGGGCCCGAACCCGGTATCTACCACATCTATCAACATTCCGTATTCGTACCAGTTGGATGATGTGAATTGCACGAAAAATATCGTGTTGGCAACAGCGGGTGCGGGTAAAAACCTGGCGACCTCGGATGGTTCTTGCAGCGTCGACCCGGGCAGCTCGTCCAGCTCCAGTGCGCCGGCAAGTTCTGCGTCCAGTGCACCGGTGAGTTCTTCATCCAGCTCAACGCCCGTCACTGGCGGTACGCAAACGTTGCAGGCAGAAAATGCCTACATTGATCGCGGTACCGTGGACAACATCCACAGCGGTTACACCGGTGCAGGTTTCGTGGATTACGAAAACGTCACCGGTAGTTATGTCGAGTGGACGGTTACCGGTGTACCAGCCGGTCAGGCGACGGCCAAGTTCCGTTATGCCAATGGCACCACCACCAATCGTGCGATGTCGATCACGGTGAATGGCCAGGTCGTAAACAGCAGCCTCGCGTTCAACGGCACCGGCGCTTGGGCTAACTGGGCCGAGCAAAGCATGACCTTGAACCTGAGTGCGGGTACTAACGTGATTCGCGCAACCGCTGTTACGTCTTCCGGTGGCCCGAACCTGGATTACCTGGAACTGACCACGGCCGCTGCCAGCAGCGCCCCGGCGTCTTCATCCAGTTCAGCCGCGCCGGTCAGCTCTTCCAGTGCCAGTTCTGCGCCGAACCAGGAACCTGGTGAGTTAGGCCCTAACATTGCCGACGATGCCGACGCCGATGGCAGCAGCAAAGGCGGTGGCACCAGCTACGGCAACGTTACAGATGGCAACCTGAGCAGCTACTGGTCTCCGAGTTCATCCAGCGGTCAGCGCGTTTCTGTGAAAGGTTTGAGTGGCAGCTTCAACACCGTCATCATTCGTGAACTCAACAACGCGACCACCAGTTGGCGTTTGGTGAATAACGATAACGGTCAGTTGTTAGCATCCGGTTCTACCTTGGGCA
The DNA here is from genome assembly GCA_946481735.1 of uncultured Cellvibrio sp. Next base: position 3,969 of record CAMLOU010000052.1, on the reverse strand, counting down.
GTGCAGGTGTCATTACGTTTGCCAGCGTTTCGGCGAGCAAAATAAACCTGATGATCGACAGTGCCAGCACCGCGCCGCAGATTGCAGAGTTCGAAGTGTATAACGCGACCGGCACAATTCCGGCGAGCAGTGCGTCTTCAGCTTCCAGCGTTACGCCGCCATCGAGCAGCAGCGCGCCGGCACCGTCCAGTTCAAGTGCACCGGCGAGCAGCTCATCTTCTGTCGCCAATTCCAGCAGCAGTGCGGCTAACTCGTCACTGCCGGATTACTCTGGTCCATTGAGCAACGACTGTATCAACCTCGCCACTAACCCCAACGTCAACTGGCGTGATACCTCGCTGCAAAGCGACCAGGAAATCGTAGAGTGTCTCGCGCAAACCCTGGGTCAACCGGTGGGTTACGGTGAGAATGCACGCGGTGGATACGATCCGAATGGCAACAGCAAGCTGACGATCATCACCAAAAACGGCAGCACTTCGGTAGAGCAACAAATTTACGATGCAATTACCGATAACGCGCATAACTGGATTGTGTTCGACAAGTTTGATTTCGCGAACCCATCTGAAATTGCGATGTACCGTTTGCAATGTGGTAACGCCGCTGTTCAATCACACCTGGGCGCGACCGAAGCACAATGTATCAACTACACCCAGTGGTGTTCCAATAACGGTGTCTCCAGTGCTAATTGTGTGAGTGAGTTCTTCAACAACGCGTTGAATGAAAGCGCTTTGCCGATTCGCAATATCGTTGTCGGTTCCAACAAAACCCTCGACGGTCGGATGAGTCAAGCCTTCTTCCGTTTCAATGGTTTTGCGATTGGTCGTGACAGCGAAGGTCAACCGGTGCAGACGTCTAACAGTGTCATCCTGACTCACCTGAATTTTGTGGGTGCCGGTCACACCGAGGATCATGGTCTTGATCCGGACATGATTCGCGCCACCGGTGCATCGCACGATATCTGGATTCATCGCAACAACTTTGACACCACAGGCGATGCTGCCTTTGATGTAAAAGTCGGTGCCTATGACATCACCATTTCTTACAACAAACTGGTCGATGTGAAGCGTGCATCCTTGCATGGCTCCAGCGACAGCCGGACCATCAACGAGCAAATCACCACCACCATGCACCACAACGCCTTTATCACGCGCGATGGCAGCTACGATTCCCTGGGTAACACCTTGCGTCGTATTCCGTTGATTCGCCGTGGTACCTCACACATGTTCAACAACGTCTTTGTCAACTATCGCAAAGACATCCTGAGTGTGCGTGTAGGTGCAAGCGTATTGTGGGAAGACAACGCCTTTGTTGTGAATCAGGCGCACCAGGAGAAGAGTTCGGTTGAGGCATCACTCGATGAACTGCAAGCTAACCTTGCACGGGATATTGACGGCGGTAGCTTCAGAGCCGACGGCACTTACCTGTGGTTCGCCGACGGTGCCTGTAATATCAACAGCGCCACACAACGCCAGATCACCAACGCGTCTGGCAGCGTGGGTAACCTGACGCAACAGTATTCATCCAGATCGCAAAACAGCATCGCTGGCTGGCGTTTCGCCGCCGGCCAGGATCTGGTGGATTACGTGAGTGCGACTGCAGGCCGTGACGGTGTATTGCCATTCAATTCACCCTTGGCTGGCGATCGCTACTACGTGTTGGGTCTCGGTAAGGTGCCCTGCCTGTAAGCGCTATCAGTAAGACATTCAAGATATAACTGAAAGTCGAAAAAACTCCCGCTAAGACTTGTCTTGCGGGAGTTTTTTTATAAGCAACGATTAAGCGGAGAGGGTTTTCTTGAACTGTTAAACAAGACCGACAAACTTGTTAAAAAATGTACGAGAGATGATTGACTTGAAAAAACCCTTGTGTGCAAAATAACGCCACGCCTGAGAAATCTCATAAGGACTTGATTATAAGTTTCTTTACTGTTTTTGATGCTTTTCGGCCACCAAAACAGAAAGAAGTTATAAACCAAGCTGTTGTGTGTCATACGTGCACCACAACATAAAAATAAGAGATAAGAAAATGAAAGAGCTCAGCCCCTCCAAACAAATCCTGTTGTGTGTTTCACTGTTGTTGATCAATATTATTTTTAATGTGGTGATTCCAAATCCGAATCCGTGGTGAAATTTCCCCTGGATTTAGTTTTCTATTTAAAGCTTGCAACATGAAGGGCTCCGCTAATCGCTGCTCTTCAGAGCTTGATGAATGCACAAATTTCTCCACTGCTTTATGTAAAAAAACGATATTTGGTAAGTCGGGACTTCTCGCAATCTGGTGAAGTCATACGATAGTATCGACTGATACTTTCCGTTTTACAGATTTGCTATTTTTTTCTGGCTGAATTTTTCTAGCCAATGCTTCAGATTCCGTTTTAATTTTCCTCTTCTCCGCATGCAATTTTTTTAGAATTTCACTTTTATCCTTGTAAATTGGATTACTATTTTTCACTTTTTTGATTCCTTAATATCTTTTTTGATTTTTTGACGTTCAATATCGTTTCTTGGGCCTAGGATTCTATTACTGTCTATCTCAATAGATTCTTCTATAGCTTCATAAGATTTTTTCCTAAGACTAAGCTCTTTTTTAAGCTTCTCTAATTTTTCAAGATCAGTTGATTTGCTCATTATTTCAGCCTCAATGAAAGATGCGTTGCTATACCAAGGTTATTAAAGTGTGGTTCAAAGTCAGCCTTTGAATACATCTTGACATGCGCAGAGCTAGCTGGGTTGCAGAGCCACAATTCTTCGGCGCCGATAAGCCTCGCGTAGGCATCAGCAGCAAAAAGCACTATGCTCAATACTTTTCCGCGAATTGGGTTTTCAATCGGTGAACGCTCTAACGCATGGAGCTTTAATATGTATTTTCCACGGCTAGGAACTCCATAGCAAAGTGCTTGCAACTTACCTTCTTGATGGAGTGCTAAATCAAATTGCTTAATTCCTGAATTTGAATGGTAATCCATATACATCTTCGACCATTCCCAAGAAGCAATTCTTTTTTCATTCTTCCACTGGCTTGCCCATGCGTCTGCCTCTTGCGCGTCACGAAACGTAATTTCTTTGAGTTTTATTCCGTAGGCTCATAGTCTCTCCTGAATTAACCGGATTCGCCTTTTCTGAATAGGCTCCGCGACCGATTGTGAATATGTTCAAGTTGATATTTCAAATAGCCTGCTCGTTGTTTCATTTGATATGAATAGGCATCGATCCCTTTTAATGTTGCAGAGTCGAGCTCTCTTTTACTCAACAACATGGAGGATACGGCATCAAGTAAGAAAGCGCAGTGATTATGAAAGTCATGGAACTCGTCACAAAAGGTAACCCATTCGGTCGATAAGGAGGTTTCAGTATCTGCGTGTAAGCGATTGCTCATTTCAAACTCCCTTCTGTCAGGCAAAGCCCAAAGTTAGACATAAAAGACAACTACTTAGCCATTATAGACAACTTTGGTGAGTGATCAAGCCGTTTGGTTTATAAAGCTGGCTGTTAAGTTCATACACATGTCTCTTATAGCTAGTTTCAGGAGGTCATCTTGATCACATCCGGCCAAATTCGTATGGCGCGTGCTTTCCTTCGATGGTCTATTGAGGATCTGGCAAAAAAATCTGGTGTGGGCGCTTCTACTATTAAGCGCATGGAAACTTTCGATGGCATTCCGCATTCGCGTATCGATAATTTGCAAGCCATAAAAGATACATTTATTGCGACAGGAAAAATTAAATTTGAAAAGGATACGTGTATCTGTGTCGATGAAAAATAAATTTAATAACTTCATCGGTCAGCAAAACAGATTCACTTCTTTAGAATTTTTATCACCAACTGCTTTACGCATACCATCCCGCTTCGCTTAACCTCGTTTAATTGGAAAAGAAAATTTCTCTCAATTTTCGCGACACTCTCTCACGGCAGTAGGTGTGTGAACGAACAGAACGCTATTGCCTCCCTAAACTAGTTTCGCTTTTCAATG
>CAMLOU010000051.1 GCA_946481735.1 uncultured Cellvibrio sp. | reverse complement strand
TGGAGTTTGTGGGCTCGGCGCCGCGCTCCGGCATCAATGCGTTCACCCTTGAACCTGACGGTGCGTCATTCAAGCTTGCCAGCGATAAAAAAGTATTCCGTGGCGTCCAGGGCACCGGCCTCGATTTCGGTCCGGATGGCGCACTCTACATGAGCGACTGGATTGAGGGCTGGGGCCGCAATGGCAAGGGCCGCATCTGGAAGCTGGATAAACCCGCCGAGACCGGCAGTGAACAACGCCGGGATACCCAAGCCACATTGGCCGAGGATTTCAGCCCGCTCTCGCCCGAGCAGTTGGTGGCACTGCTGCAGCACCCTGATATGCGCGTCCGTCAGAAAGCCCAATTTGAGTTGGCAGAACGCCAGGCGGTACCTGCCCTGCTGGCTGCGATTGAACAACGGGAACATCAACTGGCACGCATCCACGGCATGTGGGGATTGGGTCAACTGGCGCGCCAGGATCAGGCTCACGCCGAACCGCTGGTCGCACTGCTGAGCGATAATGACCCGGAAATCCGCGCCCAGGCAGCGCGCTTGCTCGGCGATGTGGCCTATGCCAAAGCCACTGATCTGCTGATCAAGGCACTGTCTGATGATAATCCCCGCACCGTATTTTTTGCCGCCCAGGCCTTGGGCCGTATCGGCGCTGATGATGCCGTAGCACCGCTGGTGGCCATGCTGGCCGACAACGATGATCGCGATATTTACCTGCGTCAGGCCGGTGCTATCGCCCTGGGTCGTATCGGCGATGAGGCCGCCTTGGCGGCACTGGCCCGCCATTCCTCTGAAGCCGTGCGGATTGCAGCGGTGGTGGCCCTGCGCCGCTTACAAAGCCCGGCACTGGAACAATTCCTGAGTGACAAGAGTGAGTTTGTCGTCACCAACGCGGCGCGTGCCATCAATGATGACGAGTTTGTAAAGCCCGCCTTGCCAGCCCTGGCGCGCATGCTGGAGCAAACCCGCGTTACCAACGAGCCCTTGGTGCGCCGCGCCATCAACGCCAATCTCTATGTCGGTACGCCCGACGCCGCGACACGCCTGGTTAATTTCGCCCAATCCAAAGGGGCAGGTGACTTACGCGCCGAGGCGATAAAAGCGCTGGGGGTGTGGGGTGAAACCTCAGCCTTTGATCGCGTAACCGGCCACTATCGCGGCGCCATCAAAAACAACGCTGACGACGCACGCACCGCCCTGCGTGCCGCCTACCCCGCCCTGTTGGCGGATAAAACCCCGGCCGTCCGGGAAGCCACTGTCTTTGCCCTGGGCGACCTCGGTTTCACCGAAGCCCTGGCACAACTGAATCAGGTAATGCGTAAGGACACGAGCCCGCATGTGCGTATCGCTGCCTTGAACAACCTGCAAAAACTCCAGTATGAAGCCATGGGCGATGCCGTCTTTGCCGCCATGAACGACAAAGACCAGGACGTGCGCATGGCCGCCCTGAGCCTGTTGCCCACCCTGGATCTGCCGGTTAAAGACGTCGTCGAAATGCACCGCATCCTGCTGGATACGGGTAGCGTCGGAGAACAACAGGCAGCCTTCATCTCCCTCGCCAATGTCGACGCGCCGGAAGCACACCAGGTGCTGGTAGAAAAAGTACAAGCGCTGATCGCCGGCAAGATCGAACCTGCCGTACAGCTGGAAGTCATTACTGCCGCCGAAAAAGCCGGTACCGCCGAACTGAAAACATTGCTGGCAGACTACGAAAGCCGCAAAGACCTCAATAATCCTTTGGAAAAATACCGTGAGGCTCTACTTGGCGGCGACGCGCAAGCCGGGCAGGATCTGTTCCGCTACAACAGCGCCGCCCAATGTGTCCGCTGCCATATGGTCGGCCATCGCGGCACTATGGTCGGGCCAGTGTTAACCAAGATCGGCAACACCTTGACCCGTGAACAATTATTAGAAGCTATGGTAGCGCCAGGCGCCCGCATCGCCCCCGGTTTTGGCCGTATCACCGCAGTTATGCCTGACGGCGAACGCATCGAAGGCTTCTTTGAAGCAGAAACAGCAACGGAGATCACCCTGGTCGCGGCAGACAAAACCCATCAGCTGGCAAAAGCCGATATCAGCAAGATCGAACCGGGCGTATCAGGCATGCCACCCATGGGCTACTTACTGGACCGCGCGCAACTGCGTGACCTGGTAGCGTATCTGGTGACCTTGACGGGAGAAGAGGAAGAAGCGGAGAAGCATTAAGGTTTCTTAAATGGGAATGCTCGCATTAGCGGGCATTCTTTGAAGATCATCGTTTGTTGCTTACATATTACTTCGCACACCGTTTGTCATTAGGGCCATTGTTTCGAAAACGCATGAATACATCCCTGTAGCTCCCTCAAGTCGTCCCTGACTTGAGGGTTTCGAAACAATGGCCCTAACGCCAAACTCAGTTAGTGCCACACCCTAATAACGACAAGCCTTTGGATCGTGCTTCACCAGATAAGACTTGTAGTTACTCGCCTTCTCATCCATACACCCCTCCAGATTCAACATACGCACCGATCGGATATCCGTGGGGTGGGTTTCCGCCTGAAAGGCGATATAACCGCTGTCGCGCGGCGTGCCGTCGTCCAGTTGCATACCGCTGTACTCCATGACCACTTCACCATCAATGATGTGCTGGGCCAGCTTATTGCCCTCTACATGCAGCTCCACCGTCACCCATTGGTCACCGTGGTAAGTCTTACTGGTAGAGACGATGCAATGATCGGTGCGCAGCTCACCGTCGATAACCACATGGGTGCCAGGCGTACAAAGGTTGGCCGTGGTGCGCGGCTTTTCGCCGTCGCCGCCGAGCAGCTGGTACTCAATACACGAAGGAAAATCCTGGTTAACACCCATCTCCAGCGGCGATTGAGCGTGGTACATGATGCCATTATTGCGCCAGGCCCAGGCCGGACCGCCTTTAACCTGTTCGCCGACAAAGCGGTATTCCACTTGCAGGATGTAATGGGAGTAAGGGCCGCCGTTGTAGAAGATGTGGCCAAAATGATTACCGAATTCACTGTACTCGTCGTAACGGGCCTGCATGATGCCGTCTTGCACGCGGAAGGTGTTAAAGGCATTTTCGCCCGCCGGATAACCGTTAATCTTGACGGTCCAGTCGTTGAGGTCGCGGCCGTTGAACAGGTCGACCCAGACCTTTTCATCCGGATTTTCACGCGGGGTTTGGGCGATGGGATCGGTGGCACTGCACGCGGTGGTAAAGGTGACGGCGGCCAGGACAGCCAGATGGTGTAAGCGCATGTTTTACTCTCTTATGGGTTGTTATCTTATGGTCAAACTTACCCGAAAAGAGCAGCTTCTGGCAGGGGATTAACAAAAATATACGATAAATATGAGCATTGCAGCCGGCGATCTGCGGCCTGGAGAACGGTGCTCAGCTCTCCAGCCAGACATCGTGAATCCAATGCCACACGGATGGCCAGGTTTCATCCGTCAGGTCGCCGTTACGCCACAACACCACCTCACCTTCCGGCTCGACGCAATAGTAGCTGCCGTTGTCCTCGCACAAGGGCACCAGATAACGGGGCACACCCAGTGACCAGGCCACCGCAGCCACTTCCGGCAGATAGGTGTGGGAATACGGATCAGCCGCCGTGACCGGTTCGAGGGAGCCATAAATCACGTCACTGGCTTCGAGCAGATAGGTCCGCATATCGCGGGGAATCGGCAGCAGGATTTGCTCTTCTACTTCCACCAGCACATCCTCGTCCGGTAAATCCAGGGGCACGGGCACAGGCTGATTGCTGTCGCGCAGCATGTCGATAATCTCTTCCGCTTCCATATCCGTTCTCACAGTCAGTCAATAATGTGGGGTAAATAATGTCGGGATGCTAAACGCCTCGCCAGTGATACACAAGCGGCCGCGCGATCACTTGAACAACGTCAGTTGGCTGTCCACCAGCTCCGCCAGGGATTGCTCGACAAAATGCAAAATCGTATCCGCCACCGGCGTTAATTGCTTGTCGACGTAATGCTGGTAATCCAGAGGGCTTTGTTGCGCTGTCACCGGCTCGGCACCATTGGTGGTGATGACATATTCGATCCAGTCGCCGCGCCGCAACCGCTCGCCGGTCCACTGCTGCAATTTGCGCGCGGCTTGCACATGGGGCGGTACATTCTTTTGGTATTCGTGCAGTTGGCGACGCAGGCGCTTGCGATAAATTAATTCTGCATCCCGCTCACCCGCCAGCACGGCTTGCGTCGTTGCACGAACAAAATCCCGATAATCTTCTCCAGCAAAAATCCTGGCGTAAAGCGCCATCTGAAATTCGCGTGCTAATTGGGTCCAGTCAGTACGAACATTTTCCAGCCCTTTGAACACCAGTTCCCGTTTACCGTTTTTGTCCACCACACCGGCGTAGCGTTTTTTTGTTCCGAGGTCAGAACCGCGCATGGTGGGCATAAGAAAGCGCAGGTAATGGGTTTCAAATTGGATCTCCAGGGCGCAGGGCAAATTAAATTCATCCGCAATGGTTTTTTGCCACCAGGCATTTAACTCCCGCGCCAGGCGTGTACCGATTTGTTGGCATTCGTCGGATGATTTCGGTATTGCATCCGCACTGTGATTTTCGAGCCACACAAACAACGAATCGGTATCGCCATAGATCACCGTGTAGCCCTGCTGTTCAATCCAGTCGCGGCTGCGCTGAATAATGTCGTGTCCGCGTAATGTGATGGAGCTGCTGATACGCGGATCGAAAAAACGGCAACCGGTTGAACCAAGCACACCGTAAAAAGAATTCATAATAATCTTGATGGCGTGGGACAGCGGCGCGTTTTTTTCGGCCTTGGCTTTATCGCGCGCCGTCGACAAATGCTCAATGACCTGGGGCAGAATATGCCCTTCCCGCGCAAAGCAGGCGCCGTTAAAACCCGGTACGACCTGGTCGGCGGACAGCGATTGATGTTGCGCCAACCAGAAGGCACAAGGGTCAATTAAAAACGTGCGCATGATGCTGGGATACAGGCTTTTAAAATCCAGCACCAACACATTGTCGTAGATACCCGGCTGTGAATTCATCACGTAGCCGCCAGGGTTGACGATGTCCGATTCGAGCTCACCAAGATTGGGCGCGATGTAGCCGCGCCGATGCAAACGCGGCAAATAAGAGTACTCAAATGCGGCTACGGAACCACCGCTGCGGTCCAGTAATAGCCCTGTCAGTTGGCTGCGCTCCACCGCAAAGTGCAACAGCTTCTGATCGGCAAAGATCTGCCAGACTAATTCACAATCGCGCAGGTTATAGGCGGCCAGCGCGGGCTTATCGGTCAGAAACAGTTCAGTAATTTCTTCACCGCGCCCCGGCCCCTGCAATAACTTTCCTTCACCCAGCAAGGTCTCGGCAACGTTCTGTAATGAGTAACTGTCGAAGCGATAATTGGCCGCTTTTAACAATTCAATACCATCGAGCGCAACACGCCCCGGCATGGTGATATAGCGCCGGCCGCCCTCGCCTTCTTCCTGTCGCCAGTGGATTGACTGCCCGCCGCGCCCCAGCGCCAACGCAATGCCCTCCCGTTGACACAAGGTCTCCAGTACCCAGAGATCGAACTGCACCAGGTTCCAGCCAATCAAAATATCCGGATCATGGTCCGCAAGCCATTGGAAAAACGTTTGCAGACACTGTTTCGCGTCGCTGCAATAAATCAAATTCTCCATTGGCGGACCTTCACCCACCATAAAAATGCGCTGCTCTGTCTCAGTCCAGACCGCAATGGAATAAAGTTGCCGGGCATCCATGGAGGTTTCGATGTCCAACGACACCATGCGCAACACGGGGCGATAATCGGAGGGTGTGATACGTGGATTGCGTTGCGGTTTGTCGGCAGGAATGGAGGGCTCAGAAAAAGTGAGTTGCGCAGCAGCCGTAACAAAACGCTCCATCAGATAGCGTTCCGGCGGACGGATATCGGCTTCCCAATAATGAATGCCAGCGCGATCCAATAATTGTTGGGCATCGCGTGCCGTGCGATGGCTGCGGAAATACAACGCGTTAACCGGTTGATCACGAAATGTTTTGAGGTCCACGTCAGCACGGCGCCACTGGCGTAAATTGCGCAACACCTCTTCGGTCCGGGGTGCATCGGCACGCGCGATAAAAAACACGACGTCCTGCCCCAGCGTTTGGGTCCAACAAGGCCCTTGCTCCGTCGCCCACCAGAAATCGAGCAACACCCCTTCGCGGGTGTCGCGCCATTGACGGGTTAGCAGGAAGGCTTCGGGCATAGGCAGGGACCTCAGAAAAGCTGGCTATTTATACAGCCATAACTGAAGTTTGGCAAATCAACGCTGGAAAAACGCCACCTGAAAATAAAAAAGGCCGGATGACAACGCCATCCGGCCTTTTTTACTCACGTGCCTTTAGCGTCCGGGCACACACTCCAGATTAATGTTGGTCTGGAACATGAAGTTGGACTCAACGGTATGACGCTCGGCGAAGAACAGGTCAAATGAGTAGGTTTTACCTTTCTCAATGCCCAGCTCGGCAGCGCGTTCGTCGAGGCGGATACTGCGCTCGATCACACCGTGGACACCACCGATATCAATGGCCAACTTGCCGTTGATGAACACAAACAGGTCGTCGTCACCGCGGAAGGTAAAGTGCTCGCCACCTTCGTAATCAAACTCCAGGTGCGCTTCCAGGGTGAAGTGGTAGTTATGGTCCGGTGCCGGCTTCGGCATATTGCCATAACCCAGGCCATCAATCGGGAAGAAGGTATCGTCCGAATAACTCCAGACAGTCGTTCCTTCGCGACGGGTCATCTGCAACTCGTAAGGGATGCGAATATTCACACCGCTCACGTCGCGATACCACTGGTTAAAGTTGGCTGCACCCGTCGTGGTGCGTGTGCCACCGGAGCTGCGGGCATAAACCGGTTTGCCATCAGCGCCCAGCGTTGTCTTCACGATGCCGTAATCTTCACCGATAGTGCCTTCGAAGTCCGGGTGAGACTTGTCGAAGTCGCGGATAATCACCGGAATCGTACGGCGAGTTTCGCTGGAGATATCACACACCGGCTGCTGTGCATTGATGGTGACGGTGTCCGGTTGGCTATCCAATTGGCCGTCGTTGACGATCAGCTGCGCCACATAGGTTCCTTCAACATCCGCGATGAAATGGGGCGCTGCACTGTCCGCCGCTTGCAAGCTCACGGTGCTGCCTTGTGGCTTACCGGTCAGGCTCCAGCGGTAGCTGAGCGGGTCGCCATCCGGGTCGTGGCTGGCGGAACCATCCAGCTCAATGCGGTCGCCCACGGTGACGTTCTGGTTAGCGCCCGCTTCAGCAATCGGACGAACGTTAGTGGTCGTCAGGATCACCGTATCCGGCTCACTGTTTTCATAACCGTCGTTAACGATCAGTTGCAATACATAGCTACCCGGTACATCAATATCCAACTCGGTGATTTCTTCGGCCGGATTGATGAGCTGGGAACTGCTGCCCTGCGGCCGGCTCAACACGCTCCAGGAATAGGTCAAGGGATCACCATCCGCATCCGAGCTGGCTTCACCACTGGCTAACGCAAGCTTGCCGACAAACACGGATTGATCCGGGCCGGCATTGGCTACCGGGCGAGTGTTGCGGGTATCAATGGTCATGCTGTCCGGGTCACTGGCCGAACGACCGTCGTTAACCACCAGCTCAATGGTGTAAAGGCCGTGCAGATCCGGTGTGAATGAGGGTGTGACACCGGTGCTGTTCACCAGGCCGGCAATGCTGCCTGCCGGCGCATCGGCAACACGCCACTGATAGGTCAGCTCATCGCCATCGGCGTCAGTACTGGCAGAACCATCCAACTGCAGCTCATTACCCAGGATACCGGTGCGGTCCGGGCCTGCGTTGGCGACGGGTTTCATATTGCCGACCACCAGCTGGACAGTGTCCGGCGCGCTGTGATCCTCGCCATCATTAACAATCAGTTGGATAACATAAACGCCGTGCTCTTCAATGGTGATCGTCGGCATGACTGCGGTCGGATTGAAGATAGTGGCCACACTGTTTTCCGGGCTGATGATAGTCCATTGGTAAATCAGGCTATCGCCATCGGCATCGCTACTGCCCGAGCCATCCAGGGTCAGGGTGTTGCCAATATAAGCTTGCTGATCCGGGCCGGCATTCGCTACCGGTGGCGTGTTTTCAGGATCAACTGGGTCTACAGGATCGACCGGGTCTACTGGATCAACCGGGTCTACTGGATCGACTGGGTCAACCGGGTCCACTGGATCAACTGGATCAACTGGATCAACTGGATCAACTGGATCAACTGGATCAACCGGGTCTACTGGATCAACCGGGTCAACTGGATCAACCGGGTCAACTGGATCAACCGGGTCCACTGGATCAACCGGATCGACCGGATCTACCGGATCAACTGGATCTACCGGATCAACAGGGTCTACTGGATCTACCGGATCAACAGGGTCTACTGGATCTACCGGATCAACACCTGGGTCATCACAAATCAACCGGCTGGTATCCAGGTCATCAACAAAATTCGCATTGTACGCGTGGTAGGGCAAATCCAGGCCGCGATGGGGTTGGGCCACGGCAATATCGCTGTACACCATATCTTTGCGCGCACGGACAATTGGCAAACGGGTATCCGTTTTGTTGTCGACAACCCAGATGCCGTATTGGCTGTTGACCTGCCCTTCCGTGCCTTCTTCCTTACAGAAGGAATTGACACCGCCATTCACCGCCGAGCATTGTGACCAGCTCACCAACATCCGCTCGGTACCGTCACGATATGGCCACACCGCGCTGTACCAGCCATTCAGCGAATATTGGTTGGGGTAAAGATCAACGCTGCCGTTGATTAATGGACGCGGTGCAATATTGCCAAAGACTTTGTTGGGCTCAGGGCTGTCCGGAGATTGCAACTCCAGAATATTGCCGCCCATGAACGCGTTATATTTGTGGTGAATCACTGCCACCAAATGGCCATTTTCCGCCTGAACAATTTGATCAAGCTCGATAAAACTTTCATCAGAACCTTTCAGGGTGACTGTCTTGTACAACTGCTGCAATTCTTCGCCGTCTGCGGTAATGCGCAGGATGGTGTAATGGTTGCTGGCAACGACTTTGCCCAGCGGAGTGGGTTGCGCCAGGGCGCACAGTGCTTCGTGGGACCACTCAGGCGGCATATCCAGACCTTTGGGATATTGCGCATCAAAGATGTCTTCAAAGTCTGTCGAAACCGCACTGTTATCCAGCGGACATCCCTGAATTAAATCGTAGCTGCGCGACCAACGGATAAACGCAATGCGCCCGTCTTTCAAGGTTGTCGGCTTGGTGTCGTGGTTTCTACCATAGGTCAGCTGCAGGATATTTTCGCCCTGGCTGGTCATGGAATGCAGCAAGGAAGGTTTTTCGCTGGGGCCGACTTTATAGCAATTCTCGGCCTGGTCTTCGTCGACAATGTTGTCGATCGGGCTGTTCGGGTTGCCGGCGGAACGGTCCGAAGAAAAGACGATGGTTCCATCCAGCGCATACGTCGGATTGGTGTCCTGACCGGCGTTAGCCAGAGAGTGAGTTTTGATGATGCGGCGAACCGTTTTGCTTTCAAAACTGTATTCGTAAATATTCCAGGTGTAATCGGTAGGATGGTTTGCCGGACCATGGGCCGCGAAGACCAGCCGCTTGCCATCTGCTGATACGTTCAGGTCTTTAACATCATAATCGGTTGAACCGAAATACTCCGCCAGCACTTCCGTATCGACAGCGTCGACATCAAGGCTGGAACGGCTCATCAGTTTAGCGCCGGGACGGAATTGGTACGGAGATTCGAGATCCAGCGGTGCTCTCTCTTGCCCGCTCAGCGAGAGTTTGAAGCGCTCTTTGCTGGCCTGGCTATCTTTAGCGAGGTTGCGTTCAACATAGACAAAAGGCGTGTCTTGCGACAGCCCGAGGCTTTCTGATGAGGCCTCACCGCCACTACCGCCACCACCTCCACAAGCTACCAAAATCAAAGGCGTGACAAAAAACACAAGTGATTTTCGACATGATTTGATTAGCCAAGACATTTTCAGCACCATGATAATTTGTTGTTGCATTGGATTACGGGAAAACCGCAAAGCAGGGATGGTAGTGCTGTCAGCAGTACCCCAAGTCAAGCAATGAATATCCTTTAAAAAGGATTTTGTATTTCCCGGAGCAGGTTATTGACCAACAGGTACAACAACTTTTATCCACGGGATTTTTTTGGACACTGACATGTTGCCAGTAGCGGATGAAGGAAAAAGGTACAGGATCACAATTGCCATAAAATCCATTTATCAGGTTATTCCGGTTTAATTTTTTGTGAACTTAAACACTGGTGGGCATCGGACTTCCTTACAGTTTTTCCGTGAGCTGACGCATGGGAACAATCCGGTCGTGCATGTATTGCGAAAAAAAATTTGACGATTTGTCCTGTATTGGAAAAAGCTCGATCACAGATAAATGAATCATGCGTCGCCATCAAGAACTAATCGAAATGCTTGGAGCGTGAGCTTATATAAAATGTTGGCTTTTGCGTATACAGCCAATTGGATTTTCCGGCAGCGCAAACGACAACGCCCTCATCAAGTACATTGATTGAGGGCGTTGTTGTGATGATGTTGAATCTGTCAGCTCGGCAAGAAAACGAACTTATACTCAATCACCGTCGGCGATACATCCTTCGCACCGAAATTCACTTGCTTGATGCGCGCAAGGATACTGTTCTCCAACTCCGTGATACCCAGCTCACTAACCACCAGTTTTAAATTGGAGATGGTGCCATTCGGTTCGATCACAATTGAAAATGTGAACTTGCCCGCAAGTTCCGGGTGATCCAGCAACGCTCGCTGATACAGCGTGTAAACACTGCTTTTTGTTTGCTCCAGTGTGCGACGAATACTCTCCATATCACGCTGGCCCGACTGGCCGGACAGATGGCTGTACTGGCTGCCGATATTGGAATCACCGCCGACAACACCTTCCACTTCAGTGGATTGATGCTCCGCCAGGGCAACCAGCTCGCCCTTCATGATTTCTTCGTTAACCACTATGCCTTCGCTTTTCCTGACGATGTTGTCAGCACCCAGAACCGAGCGGTCACTCGCGGCGACGGTACCACCGGTATTGGTCGACACGTTTTTATTTTGCATCTTCGCCACGTCAACAGAACCACGCAGGGATTTTAATTGGCTGGATAACTCCGCCAGTCCCTGTGATTTTGCAATCGATGTTCTGGTGTCTACCGTCGGTGCTTTTGCAACCGCCTTGGGGCGATCATCTACCTTGGGTGTAGGCTTCGGTTTCGGTTCAGCTACTTTGGGTGGCTCCACGGGTACCGGCTTGGGTTTTTCCTGCACAACCGGGGGCGGTGGTGGCGGCGGCACGGGCTTGGGAGGATCAAGCAGGATGACCGTTTCCACCCGCGTCTCATCGGGTACATATTCCTGCTCAATCTGACTCAGCCAGGGAACCAGCAAAAACAGGATCAATAAAGGAATAAGAACTTTCTTCAGAATATTCTTAAATGCCTTTTCACGCTCCTCGTCCGCATGCCAGGGCAGCTGAAGCTCAAGCGCAAACGGCTGAACAGCAAGGGACTGAGCAGTGAACGGCTGAATACTGGCAGACATGTTAACCTCCAACCTTAGAAGAAGTATTAACAGTGGCTCGGGCTGCAACGCCCGCGGCATCAGGCGTTGTCACAACCTGATTGACAGCCAGGGAAATTTCGCGGAAATCACTGCCCTGGCACGTCGCCATCACACTCTTCAACAGAGTGTAAGAAACGGTTTTATCCCCCAGGATCGTGACCGGCAAACCATTGTGCTTTTCATAGCCCGTCAACTCACCCAAGGATTCCTTGTGCGCCGCCAATACCTGGGTTAAACCCTCAATGGGTTTATCCGGTGCTTTCATTACCTCGGCAACATCTGCCACGGCCTGCTCACCGATCCAGATTTTATCTTCATCAATCATGATGAATAATTCATTGTGCGGCGTCGTACCCGAAATGGAATCCGGCAGCTCAATAAATTTGGCGTTCTCAATTTTCTGGCTCTCACCGGAATTGAGCAGCAGGAAGAACACCAGAATCGTGAAGATGTCCATCAGTGCCACAAGATTCAACTTCGGCACAATGGAGGCCTTGGGTTTGGTGTAAAAAATAGTTGATCCAATCATTTTGTCATCAACTCACATCATTTTTTTTTGGAATCCCCCAGAGAAATCTCCGGGAAGAGTTCAATCTCCACCACACTGGTAGCCACCACAGTCTTGTATGACTTGACAGCATCCATGGTGAACACCAGATTTTGGTAATCAATGTTTGGCTCAGACAATACCAACACATCACGCTTTTCCGGCAGTTGACGCTTGACTTCCTGCATCACCTGCGAGAGCTGTACATAGTCGTATGCATCGCCCTCTTCCGTTTCTGCCAGCGGAATTTCCTTGACCAATACATTTTCAGGGTAAAACACCTTGAAACCGTCATCGGCAATGCGAATTTCCAGTTGAGATTGTTCTGTCTGGCTCACCGCCGGGCCGCCAGTCAATTCCGGCAGTTTGACATCCAGCACGGTGATTTGGGTAAACGTCATACTGAGCAACAAGACGGGCACCAACACGATCATCAAACTCATGAACGAGGTGATTTCAAGTTCGGCGTCGTCAGTGCTCTTGTACTGGAATTTAAGGTTCATGGCATCAGGCCTGACTTAATACCGCACCGGCGGGCAACACATCAGCAGCGGGAGCCGGAGCTTGTTGTGCCGGAACAACCAGGGTTTCCTGTGGACGCGGAGTACCGGCTTCAATCAAGCGGTGCAGCGTCATAATATTGAGGAATTTCACCGCGGACATTTGAATGCTGGTGACAATCGCGGCAATTTTGTTTTGCAATATCGCATGCAACACCAACAGCGGAATCGCAGCAATCAAGCCGAAGGCGGTGGTGTTCATCGCCACCGAGATTGACATGGATAACAATTGTGATTTTTCAGCCGGGTTTGCATTCGCAACGGCGGTAAAGGCGCTGATCAAACCGATGATGGTGCCCAGAAGGCCAAGCAGCGTGGCGATATTCGCCAATACAGCCAGGTAGCCTACACGCTTCTCCAGGCGCGGCATGGTTTCCAGCATGCCTTCGTTCATGGCATTTTCGATATCCGCACGCTGTTTGGAAACTTTCATCATGTCCAGGCCGCAGGCAATGATGCGGGTAACCGGCGCAGTATTCTCGCGCGAATACATCTGCATCTTTTCCATGTCCGTGGTACGCAGCAACGGCAGGAAACTGTCAAATGCCTTGATATTGCGAATGCGCTCGCGGGTCAGATAAACCCAACGCTCCAGACTAATTGCCAATCCAAGCGCTAATACCAGAGCGATTGGATACATAAAAAATCCACCGTCCTGAAGGAAGCTGGTTACCATATTGTATAAATCGTTCATGATAATTTCTCTCTGTTAACAATTAATCTGCTGAACCGGTTGTGCCTTCCAGATTCATTTCGTTGTAAATATTCATCGAGTTAAGCAAAACATCCCGGTCGACAATCTGCAGTGTCTGGTCGTGCTTGCTTTCCATATTCCACTGCAATTTATCCGGCGTGGTATTTCCTTTCCACGGAATAAAATAGCTGATCGCTGGCTGTTCCTTGTCACCGATAAAGGTGGACTCCAACAGGATCGTAGGGTCAGCGCTTTCCGGGGCTTCTTCAGCCCAGACCTGGGGCGCAAGGAGCACGGCGATGATCAATAACTTTTTCATAAATAAGTTTCTTTACCGCGTTTCAGGATAATGGTTTGGATTCAGCTTTTTGCTTTTCCACGACCAGACTGATAGGAACACCCGTGCGCTGCTGGATCTCCGCTAACCACTTGGCGACATCCTTGTTTTCACCATTGGTGAGAAACTGGTATGCCTCCATATGTTTTTGTGCGCGCAATGGATGGTTCAAGTAGATGTCGTAGAGCACAGCGAGGTTCAGGTGTGCTTCCGGGAAGTCAGGCCACAGAGCGAGGGATTTGGCATAAGTGTTTTGCGCATGCAGAAAGTTACCCTGCAAGCGCTGCGCCTTGGCCAGGCGCATATAGGCATTAACATTTTTACTGTTGAGTTCTATGGCCTTGGCGTAGTGTGTTACCGCTTGATCATATTGCTTTTGCTCAAGCGCTACATCGCCCAATCCGATCCATGGCCCGGATAAGTTTTTATCCTCTTCGGTCAGGGTTTTGAACAGTTGTTCGGCGTGGCGATAATTTTTCTGCTTCAGCGCTCGCTTGGCATCGATGTATTTAACAATAGATTCCTGCTTTATCTTGCCCCGTTGCGCAAGATACGGATTCTCGCTCGGCTCATAGGGCAGATAGGCGCCGGCGTCATCGGTCTTGGGTACCGGCAGGTATTCCAGAGTAGACACCAGAGTCGCTTCCTGGTTTTTATCCACCACGAGCCCAACCTTTGAACCGGAAGTTGTCGCGCAACCAGCCCCGATCAGGATACCGCCTGCCAGCAGTGTGTATGCAATTACATTAACGTATTTCATCGCCGTAACTCACCATAATTTCCGTCTTGTTATATCTTGCCGGATTCAGCTTCATCATCTCGGCAAAACTCCGGTCGATCCACTCGTTAAATTTACCTTCCCAAGCGCGGTCTATATTGGCCTGGTGCAGCTCAATGGCTAAACCATCGAAAGGCACTGCCTGCTCTTCAATAATTTCCGCGTAAATAGTTTGCTCGTCCGGCGATAAACCGGCCGGTTTGGGTGACGCCCGTAACTCCGTAGCAAACTGTTGGTACAGGTTCGCAATCTGGAAGCTGGACATGGTGACAAATTCCAGAATGCCGTAATCAGCTGATGACTGATATTGTTTGATGGCACTTTCCAGAGATTTGTTTTTAGCGGGTAAGCTTTTCACCAAAGGTAGATAAAGCTTGTGCGATGAAAATTCAGCCGCGTAGTAATCCCCGTATTTAATGTTTGCCCACGCCCCAAGCCATCGGCTGCGATCCGTGCGTTGAGGGCCCGCTTTCTGGTCGCCCTCGATTAAACGCTTTAGCCAAAATAATTGCTTTTCTGTATCGCCTAACTTCTCGTACTGGGTCGCCAGGTGGTAGCGCGCTTCCATTCGGGAAGTAAAGGGTTTTTCGTAGGTAGCATCGTAGCTCTTAAAGTGTTCGATTGATGTGGCGTAGTTCTTGTTTTTCTCAAACATTGTGGCCGCCAGGAACAAGGCCTCCCGACGAACTTCTGCATCGGGATCCTTCTCACTCAGCCCCAGATAACTTTCAGCGGCCAGGGCCCAGTTTTGATTTTTCTCGTAGGCGAACGACAGTTTGCGCGGGAATTCCACCGCCAACTCATGCTCCGGATACAGTGCGGCCAGCTCTTTCAATTCGGTAATTGCGCGGTCCCATTGTTCAAGTTCCAGCAACATGCTGGCCGCATCGAATTGCGCGGTAACCCGCACGGTGGAGTCTGGAGTCAGGGTCTTGATCTTCAGCAACTGTGTAATAGCCGCCTCTTTTTCTCCGCTGTCGACAATACCTTCCGATTTCTTGTAGATAGCGGCGGCGAGACGCTCGGAAATCTGGGTGTATTCTTCACTGGTCCGGTCTACCAGTTCACGCTGGCTCAGGTAATTATTTTCCGCACTCTGGTAATCACCCAACTTGAAATGCGAGTGGGCAATGATGCCGTATGCGGTTTTCTTCAGGGTTTTATCCAGTTGCGGATTGTTAGCAATCAGGTTCCCCGATACTTCCAGGGCGCGCTGGTATTGATCCAGGCTGAACAGGTATTCCGCCGCGTTGGTCAACACCATCGGTGACCGGTTATCGGTGTGGAAGGTCTTGGCAAACTGCAAACTGCTTTCCACCGCCTGGGCTTGCCATTTTTTCACGTCCTGGCTGTCAGCCGGCAGGGTATCAATGTGTTTTTGATAGGAAATGATCGCGGCATAACCGGCATTGGCCGCGTGTTTCTCGGCACTCTTTCCTTTGGGCCGGTAGGCTACGCGTTCATAGTCGGCCACAGCTTCTGCGTAACGCTTGGCCAGAAATAACGCTTCCGCTTTCAAGAAGTAAATTTCGTCGATGCGCTCATCATTGGGAAAGGTTGCGACGTACTGCTGGTAAAAGTCAGCAGCGCGATCAAATGACGCAATGGAAAGGACTGACTTTTCAGCAATTTCTTTATCGTCGCGGTTTTTCTTTTCCGAAAGCTCCGCCACCAGCTCCTGGTAATCCTGACCTTCGTTGTAATAATGACGCGCCAACTCATCGAGATAGACTTTAATGGAGCGGCTCACATTCTCCGGCATACCGCCACGGTTGCCCTGGTAATCCGAATGTAAACCGTAGGCATTAACGTAAGCCTCTTTTTCATCCAGCGCCTTGCGTGGAAAACCGCCCTTGATGTAGGTGTTGATCAGCTTCTCATGCAGCATAGGCGCCTGGGTGGCGTGGCGATGATTGCTGACGAATAATCTGAAGGCGTTGGCCGAGTCTTCATAAAGCTCTTTTTCCAGATAATGCTCACCAATGTCTTCATAGATCATCCAGACATAGCTTTTTGTCGCAATAGATTCCAGGGAAGCAATAGATTCTGCGCCGCCGATCCGGTCAAGCGCCAGAGTCATGGAGTGCAATGTGTCCTTCACCAGCGGTTTCTCAGCCTTGCCCAGGTTTTCAATCGACGACTGGTTAACCAGCAACTGATCAAGCACATAGGTAAACGCATCAACGCTCTTGTTGTATTCGGTTTGCTTGTAATAAGCCCAGCCCAACATGTAGTGCGCATTGATCGCTAATTTGCTTTTATCCAGTTTGGTGACAGCAAGATAGGATTGTTCTGCGTGCCGATAATCCTGGTTATTGAAGTGGATATCACCTTTGCGGAAATAGGCTTCCGCGATATTGGGATAGGTTGGATGCCGTGCGGTCAACTGGGTCAGCATCTTTAAGGCTTCTTCCTGGTCGCCTTCCATATCATAGGCTTTCGCCAATTGATAAAGCACCTCGGCGTTGTCGGGCGAATCCGGGTATTTATCCAGAATGTTGCGATAGGCTTTGATCGCATCAACGTAGTAACTCTGGCGCTGTGCCTGCTGATTCTGATCGTAGACCCCTTCCATCATATAGACGTCTGCAATGCGCCGCTCGATCTGCTCTTTCAGTTGCTTGTCTTCAAACAGATCCAACAGCTCCTTGTACTCTGCCCTCACCTCCTGGTGATTGAGTTTCTGGAATTCAATTTCTTCTTCTTTTTCCTGGGGGGTATATTTCAGTGCGCCCAAGGTGTTGCTTTTATTGGAAGCACAACCGAGCGACAACACCAGAATGCCGATCAAGGGTACCCAGGTTTTTACAGTTTTCATTATTCATCCCCCTGTGCGTCCGCACCTACATCGTCTTGTACTGTGGATTTTGCTTTTTCAAGCGATAGCAGTGTCATATCGTACAAACGGGCCTTGGCCAGTTTGGATTGCGCCGCGTAATAGCGCATACGTTCTTCGTGTTTATCCAGCTCCACCTTGACCAGACCGCGCATGATGGTTTCAAAGCTCTGGACAAACTTTTCTGTCTCCGCCAATTGCCGCTCAATCTCGCGGTGTTTTTCGGCAACCATCTTTTTGTAGTACGCAGGCTGTTCGTAGGGCCGCTTGTAATCTTTCAACTTGGCGACTTTGCCATCCAATAATTTCAACTCACGTTCAGTGGTCTCAATCAACGCCTTAAGGCGATCCTGATCTTCCTCATTGAGCGCCAGGGAATGTAAGCGCAGCTCGGTATTCTGGTCGGCAAATTGCTCGTTTAACTCGGCACTGGTTTTAACCAGCTCCAGAACAGATGTGTCAAAATTTTTCTTTTTATTGGCGTTCTCAAGAATCAGCAAATGCTCATTGGCCTGAATGGACCAGTACTTGAGATTCTCTTCAATTGCATAGAGGTCGGCCAGCTCGCGCAGGGTTTCATGGAAAGGATGGCTTGCCATCAAGTCAATCAGAAACGGGGTCAATTTTTGGTAATCCACCGAGGGACGCGTGCTATACCAATCACTGTCGTCCATCATGGCATCCAGATTCTTGATAAATTCGCGCGGAACATCCTGCTTTTCAATAACCCGACGCGCCTCCGCGATCATCTCAACACCTTCGTGGAATTCTTTTTCAGCAATGAGGTTGCGCTTAAGGGCTTTGCGCGGCGCACCTTCCTGTTCATAGACGTGCGCCAGCAATACCTTGGCCTCCTGCACTTCCGGGATGGCAATGGAGCGTTCGTTTAACAGCTCAAGCGCGGGGATCGCCTGCTGGTATTGTTTCAGGTTGATTGCGGCCCAGGCATAGGACAACAGTGCACGATTGGAATATAAGCCGGTGGTACGGATATCTTTCAGGTAAAGCCAGGCTTGCATCAAATTACCATGCTGCAGCGCCAGTTCCGCCAAGCCGTGCCGGGCACGGTCTGACAAGAGAGAGAGCTCCTCGCTTACGCCAGAATACTTGGTCACCGCCTCTAGATTGCCTACCGCCGCATCCAACTTGTTATCTTTCAATTGCAAGATAGCCATGTTGAACAATAAATAGGGGAAATAGGGATTTTCCTTCGAAACCGCTTTGAATTTATTCTCGCTATCGCCCAGGTGATTGCCTTCGTGGTTCAGCAGGGTTGCCAGATAGTGGTAGTCGGTATGCAGATCATCGGGCATCTTGCCGCGAATTTGCGCCAGGGATTCCCGCGCGTTCATTACATCTGATTTGCTGTAGAAAAGTTTGGCCAGGTAAAACCAGGCCCGGTTTTTAACTTCTTCAGGCGCCGCAGAATCCAGCAAGGTATCAAACATGCGTTTGGCTTCATCAGCCATGCCGTAAGACAGCATCATGCCGCCCTTGAGCACCTGACCGTGCGGACTTTTAGCAGTGGTATTGTTAATCGCCTGAGCATACTCCTGCTCAATCAATGCCGAAAAATAATCCTGCTGAAAATAGTCAAATAGAATCACGCCATACTCAAGGTCTGTCGTGGACTTGTTGACGGAGAGCGCGGCAAATGCAGGCAGACTTACAACCGGGAACACCACACATAACATCAACCCGGCCGCAGCAATTAACTGTTGCCCTGGCTTATAAAAACGAGTGACTACAACCTTACGTAACATGTGATTACCACTGTTTGATTCCAAAGACTGGTTCTTGTGTAACACTGTCGTCGCTGATGGCAACTTCCAGATACTCCCCAGCCGGACCCTTTTCAAAATCAATGGTCGAGGCACGTTTATATGCGCGGCCGTTAGGGCCTACACCGGTAAAAAATATCGTTGCCGTATGTTGGCCTTCATTCAAATTCGTAATATAAAATTTGTGGATGCCGCCACGTATCAATGCCTGGCGCTGTTTCTCGGAATAAATGTGCGTAGCCACCAACTTGCCATCCAGCTTTAACTTGATGCTCTCAAGTGAAAAGAACTGTCCGGAGCTCATGGAAACAAAAACGGAATATTTGGTGCTTGACGGGAAGAGTAATTTTTCCTCCATCAAGCGCAAATCTTTATTGAGATCAATAACCTGCTGCTTCAGTTGCTGAATATTTTTCGAGACTCTATTGACCTCGATACTCGCATCCTGAGTAGCCGCCGAGTCGTTCTCACTGGTGGTATCGGTCTTTTTTCCTGCAACCGTCTCAGTCCACTTGGGTTCTGCCGGCTGCTCTGCAGCCAGTGCCAGCAGCGATATACAAGTTAGCACCGCCACGAGACAAACCGTCGATATTCTGCTTACCAGAGATGTGTTGGCCATAAGTCGTTTACCCATTTCATCCACTCTACAAACCAGGGTTTGGCACCAAATATCCAATATACGAGATAAAACAGATCAGGCCCGATGATTTTTTAAAAACTCAAACACCAGTCACACTTGATGTTTTGATTTTATGAACTAATCACCAAAACGATGGTCGCCGCCAGGCGGGAATGATGAAAAAATACACGCTGGGAGAGGTGAATCAATCACAAAGGAAAGTGGCAAAAACAGAAGCTGTGTCGCACACCGATCCATAACTTGATCAAAAAAATATTGTGATGCACTACCGAAAAAAATGAGCATACACGAACCCTATACCACCGCTCGATAATCTACTGATTATGCGATCCAACTAACACCATCAGATTGTTCATTCAGGTGCAAATTCAGGTATAGTTATCGGCAACACTGGATATGTGCTCCGTACGATTCACGGCCGCCGATCATCATTCGCGACATATCCTCTCTTCGTTCCATCCTTACCCGCGAGAAAAAGAAGATGTCACGCTCTGTCAAGATTTTGGCTTGCCTTTTAAGCTTGGGGACTGCCACCTACACCTACGGCAACGACGACAATCAACCTGTCACGGTCATTGAGCCGGACAAGGACATGCCAAACATTCAGGCCGCCGCCATTGATACCGAAAAATTCGAACTGGGTGCCTATGTCGGCCTACTCTCCGTAGAAGACTTCAACACCAACCCGGTGACCGGCGTTTCCTTTACCTACCATATCAATCGCAAATTTATTGCCCAAGCCAATTACGGTGTATCGACCGTCGGAAAAGCCGCCTTTGAAGAAGTCGCCGGCGGTAACTTCCTCGCAGACGACGACTATGACTTCGAATACGTGAACCTGCTCGCCGGCTACAACCTGCTGGACGGCCGATCTTTTTTAGGCAAACGCCACAAATTTAACTCAGCTATTTATTTACTCGCCGGCGTCGCCGACGTGAGCTTTGCCGGCAACGACAAAACCGGCATGGTCATTGGAGCAAGCTACCGCGCCGTTGTAACCGACTGGATGACGATCAATCTGGACCTGCGCGACACCATCGTTGATCGGGAATTTTTGGGTGATAGCAAGAAGACGAATAACACCGAGATGTTGATTGGTGTAAATGCTTTATTCTGATAGCAAAAAAAGACTTAAACCACTGACGTATTGCAACAGGCGAGCTTGGCGTTAGGCCCTTTGTTTCGAAACCCTCAAGTCAGGGATGACTTGAGGGAGCTACAGGGATGTATGCATGCGTTTTCGAAACAAAGGGCCTAATGACAAGCGGATTACGAAGCACTGTCCGTGGAATATACAAAAAAGATTACATCAAAACAAAAATTTCACACCAGAAGATATCTGCGCAGCACCCACAGTACGCTTCTCATCAGACACCAACGTCGAACGGTAAATATAATCCCTGAAATCAAAATGCAACCCGATCCGACGGGTCAACGCCACCTGATAACCAATTCCCAAGGTATACGTCAGACTCGATTCCCCACCAAACTCCGTATCACCCACACCTGCCACCACATACAACGTCGACAGATTCGCCCTGGGGGGCGAAGGAAAAAACTCCCCCTGAAACAGGTTATAACCAATCAGCAAATCGTAATGGGTGAAGGTGCGATCATCACCATCAAACAGCTTGCCCTGATTTTTTTCGTAAGACGAAGGCGACACATCGGTTTGCAGATAGTTGTATTGAATAAAAAAATCTTCCGACGCGCGAAACGTTGCACTGATGCCCGGCACAAACTCACTGCCAAAATCTTCAATGTTGATGATGCCGGCAAAAATACCCAACTCAAACACTTCGTTATTGATATCCGAAATATCGGTCTTTGCAGACTCATCCGCAAACACTGCCGGCACAAAACACAAAGCAGCTGCCAGGGTTGCGGCCTTTACCTTTAAAAGAACGAATTGAAACCGATTGTCCATGCTTCTAGACTCACATTGTTATCGTCAGTGGAAACGGAGTAAGAGCGATACTCGCCCTTGAACAGGAAATTTCTGCCCAGGTAGTAATTAAATCCCAAACCATAATGATTGAAGTCTGAATCATCGATCTGCAACGGCACCAGCTTGGGTTGTGAATCGATCTTCATCACGCCGCGCCCGATCAGTACCGTGGGGGAAATACGCCAGTCCGAAAAAGGTTCCAGCACCAGGTTAGCGCCGTAGAGGTCGCCCTTGATGTCCGTGCCGAAGATTTTTCCTGCTTCCAGCTCCACCCCCAGCCAACCCAGGGGGCGATACCCGACAGTTGCACTGAACAACTCGCTGCCTTGCAATTCGCCGTTGGAAAATTGTCCGGTATTAAAGCCGGCGCGCCAGCTGTTTTTCAGGTAATCACCATAGCTCACTGTCGGCAGGTCAGCCGGTTCACCGGTGGTTTGAATGGTGCGGGAGATCTGTGCAGCAGTCGTCCATCCGGTTTTGCCGTCCTGGGTACGCACTTCGTACCAACCCGGGCGACGCGTGATTACATCGACGCGTTCTCCCTGCTCAATCACATAGAACACGGGATAACCGCGCCCCGGACCACTGTGCATCTCAACATAAGGATCGATAACCTCAAGCCATAGCGGTTCCTTTGCAGAACCCGCCAATGCAGAGTCCGCCAATGCCTGAGCTGCGCCTGATATCCCCAAGGAAAGGCCCACTAACATCATTAACAATCGCATTCGAACTCCCTACTCTTATCTTTCATCAAGGGTGCTGAACCAGAAGCCGGAAGGCTTTCATTTAGCAAGACATTCTACGCCATTATGGACAGCGATTAATTTGCGGCAGGTAGCATTAATAAAAGTTGTGATGAATCACTACCCATAATTGCGAACTTTACATCATCCGCCGGGCAGCACTCACAGAGAGAAAATAATCCGGAAAGGAGCCGGCGATGCAATTCCGCTTCACCGGCCGCAGACTTAACCCTGCGCCAACAAACGCCGCAAGTCGATAATGGCCGCATTGGCGCGGGAAATATAAGAAGCCATTACCAGCGAGTGATTGGCGAGCATACCGAAACCACTGCCATTCAATACCATCGGGCTGAACAGGGTTTGCTGGGTTGCTTCCAGTTCGCGGATAATTTGCTGCACACTGACCTCGGCATTTTTATTTTTCAGCACATCAGCAAAATCCACTTCCACCGCCTTGAGTAAATGGATCAACGCCCAGGCCGAGCCACGCGCTTCAAAAAAAACATCATCCAGTTCGTTCCAGGGCGTCTTCACCACACCGTCATCCCCCTGGTGCGAAACAAAACCTGACTCTCCCGCCATATCAATACTCAACCGCTGCTGACCTACGCTGGCGCTGAGACGCTGGGACAAATTGCCCAACCGGGTTTCAACGGTAGATAACCAATAATTCAGGTTATCCGCACGCGCGAAAAACTGGGCATCTTGCGGATTGTCATCCGCCAGGCGATGCAGGTAACGGCGCAGGTAATCTGCACCTTCCTGATACTGCGATTCCGAGGCGGGAAATATCCAACTGGCATTGTCAAAATTAAAACGCGGTTCAGCCAGGATAAGGTCTTTATCTTCGCGGGATTGCGACTGCGAACGGCTGAAGGCTTCGCGCATCGCCTTGCTCATATCGCGCACCTGAATCAATACGCCGTATTCCCAATTAGGCATATCGTCCAGCCACAAACCGGGTGGCATGATGTCGTTGGAAAGGTAACCGCCGGGCTTATCCCAGAGGGTTTCGGCCACGCGGATCAGGGTTGCCGTGGTCACGGTGCCCACCGCCGGCGTGTGCTGTTCGCGGGCCAATGCCTGACGGGCGTGGTCGCGCACATCGAATAATCCCGGCGATAAACTCCAGTAGATACCCACTGCAACCGCTATCAGCAAGTAAATCGCCAATACAATCAGCACGACACGAAACCACAGGCTGCTGCCAGCGATATCTTCCTGGGTATCGGAATATCCATCGCGCGCCTTGCGTACACCACGCACCCATAAATTCCTGAATTTCGGTAACGCCATGTTTGCTATTCCTTTCCGTTGTCCCGCCGCACTCAATGGTGATGGTGCGTCTTATCAAAAATACTTTTCACCTGTGCAGTTGCCACCAATTGTTTGCCATCTGCAAAGGTTAATAACAATTGTAGCTCTTCGCCGGTCTGGATGCTGCGCTGCAAATCGAACAACATGACATGGTATGAGCCGGACTCAAATGCCACGCTGGAGCGAGGAGGAATCAGCACCGTTTCTTCGCGGCGCATTTTCATCATGCCGTCTTTGGTGGTGTGGCTGTGCAGCTCGGTCCGTTGCGCCACATCTACTGCCACAGAAACCAGGCTGACAGGTTTGTCCGACAGGTTGCGCAACGTGAAATATGCCGCCGTATGCCTGGTGCCGGGAACCGGAACATTGATATAGGCTCCGGAGACACTGACCTGCGTAGCTATTTTGATCGACTCCTTGACCGATTCAGCCTTGGACACAGTATCAGCCGGCACCGCCGGATCAGGTTGATCTGCATGGGCCGAAACGACTGAAAAAAGCAGAACCATAAACACACATTGCATGATCTTGGGCATAGGGAGAAACTCCGGCAGTAGGATTATTGCAGCCGCGGCACAAACTGGATGCGCGGCTGCTGGGTAATTCGGATATCACCACGCAACAGGAAACCCGGTACAGCCTCGCGCATCCGCTGGTAGATCCATCGCCCTTCTGCGTCGTTGCGCGCGTGAATCATAACCAGGTCGCCACTCTCCCTGGCCACCTGAGCCAAATCATTCAACTGCGCGATGAGTTCCGGATCTTTAGCTGATAATGCTTTCGCATCCAGCATATGTTCATTCGGCCCCGGCTTATAGGGTGTTGGAGGTTTCTGATTCGCGATCTCTTTGCGCAGGACCACCGCAAATTCTTCCACGAGCGGATTATCCGGGTCCATATCACGCGCGTTTTTCAGATGCGCCTGGGCTTCGGCGTAACGACTGCGCGCCGCCGCACTGCGAGCCAACTCCAGATAACGCAGGGTGATCGCCTGCAAACCGGTTTTGGCCTCACTGTTACCAGGATCGAGTAATAACACGGCGTGATAGCGGTCATGGGCATTGTCACTTAGCGGCATCAACAATTGGTCCTGGCTCAACGCATAATCCGCATCCGCCAGTAAACGCTTGATGTTTTGTTCGCGTGTATTCACGGGCTTGGGCGCAGGACGAGACTGGGGAGTAACTACCTGGGGAGCAGGTTTTTTCGGGGAAGGTTGCGGCGCTGTCTGGCATGCAACCAATGACCACACTGACAAACTGACAACGCACAACTGAGACATCACTTTACGCATAAAACCGGGTTCTCTGATAAAAGAAGTTCAATTACAGCCACGCTATATGATACGAATCTATCGAAATTGCCTGAACAGAATGACAGACGGAGTAAAAAGTTGTGTGAACCAACACACCAAAGTCTGTCTAATCCGCTAGAATTTTCCGGGTGTCTTCTACCGCCATGGATATCTTTTTCGGGAATCAGACCGGGGCCTATACTACTAGGCAGCAGGACGCATGACACCCCCCGGCGATTTTTATCCCGAATGCATACCCAATCCACAACAAGAAATTGCTGACTATGCCCGCTCTCGTGACCTTGCCTTATCACTACCCTTCCCGATTCCTGGCTTATCTCGCCCTGATGCTCAGCTGCTTGCTGTTTTCATCGGCAAGCCAGGCCCAGGATATCTTTGATACCCCCAAACAAAGTGGCCTGGACACCAGCATTCTTGCACCAGACGATGAATTCCTGCTGGTAACGGAAGCTTTCCAGTTGGAAGCACGCCTGGAAGGTAACCAGTTGATATTGGAGTGGCGTATTGAACCGGCTTACTACTTATATGAAGAACGCTTCAAATTAAATGCCAGCAATGGCCTGACGCTAACACCGCAGTTTAATGAAGGGATAACCAAGTACGACGAGTTCTTCGCCAAGGATATGACCGT
>CAMLOU010000050.1 GCA_946481735.1 uncultured Cellvibrio sp. | reverse complement strand
TGTAGCTCCCTCAAGTCGTCCCTGACTTGAGGGTTTCGAAACAACAACCCTAAAGCCAAACTCGCATTGTGCGAGCATCCTGGCTTCCACTCTCTACTACCAGACATTTTGTTCTTCGAGGGATATGACATGACCAAGTTGGGTTCTCTTCTCAGCGTGCTGGCGGTACTGGTGGGCTGTAGCGAAAAGCCGCCGGTGGCCGAGCATGATGCTAATATCTATCAGACTGCGGTGTACTTTAATCCCCTGCGCCCTAAAGAAGACCGACGCGATGATGCTCAGCGTAAGCCGGCGGAGATTCTTGCGTTTGCCGGTGTTGAGCCGGGTATGAGGGTGATTGATTTGCTGGGCGGCGGCGGTTGGTATACGGAATTACTGGCGGCGGTTGTCGGCGATGAAGGTCACGTTTATCTGGCCAATACGCCGTTATTCCTGCACTTCACCCAACCGCAAATGGAAGCGCGACTGGCGAACAATCGCCTGAAGAATGTGACGCGGGTGGATGGTGAGTGGACGCAGATGAATTTGCCGGAGGGTGTTGACCTGATCTGGCTATCCCTTGCTTACCATGACATCTATGTGAAGCGTCCCAATGACCCCAGTTTTGAGGCGGATCGCGATGCTTTTTTTGCGCAGATCAAACATGCCCTGAAACCCGGTGGGCTGGTGTTGGTCATTGACCATGCGGCTACTGTGGGCACAGGTATGGAAGCGGCTCAAACCTTACACCGCATCGATGAAGAATTTGCCCGTGCCGATTTCGAACGCGAAGGTTTTGAGTTCGTTAAATCGCTGGATATTCTGCGCAACCCTGCCGACGATTACACCAAGGATATCTGGGCTAAAGGCATCATGAACAAGACGGATAAATTTATCTTCCTGTTTCAAAAACCGCTGCAATAACGAAGCACAACAGCAGCGATTTCAGAGTTTGTATTGTTCAATAAACAAGTCGATCATCTGACGGCGGCTGGCCAGCGAAGAAAAGGTGTGGTCGCCGTCTTTGATGATCGCAATATGCATCTCCCCTTTGGCCACCTGCTGCTTGACCGTGGCGCCCGCCTGTGCCATCAACAAACGATAACCCGGCTCCGTTTCACCGATCAGCAAAGTCACCTTGGTGCCTCGTTGGTTAAGCGACAATAAATCTTTCTCCAGTGGCGAAAGCTGCACAAAACCCACCGCACCTGCCACCTGTTTGCCCAGGCTGATTGATTTCTTCTGCACCAATCGCATGGCAAAAGTCAGTGCGTTACGCAATTTTT
Source organism: uncultured Cellvibrio sp. (assembly GCA_946481735.1). Next base: position 24,537 of record CAMLOU010000050.1, on the reverse strand, counting down.
TTGGACTGGTAAACAGGGATATCCATTTACCCAGGCTGCGCACATTCCCGCTGTAATGGGCTGCATCCGCTTCGTGCTGGCTGTCTTCCGGCGCAAGCAGGGAATCGCCCTGCTTCCAATAAAACGCCAAGGGATTTATTAACATGATATGGCACACCTCGGGCAGTGAATGTTGTACAACAGCCTGGAAACTGTTGTGCGCACCGGAGCACAAACCACTGAGAACAAAACGTTGGTAAGGCGTGTTCTCCCGCAAAAATGACACCGCCGCCGCAATGTCCCCGGGCGCCGTCAGGGCATAAGGATTGTGGCTGGCGGGAGTAATATCCTGTGCACTGTCACCCAGGTTACTCAGGTCCAGCCGCACAGAGCTGAAACCCATGCTTGCCAATCGCCGGCAGACATCCACGTAAAGACGATTCGGTCCGACATGGTGGCCGGAACCGCCATTAACAAATACCAATAAGGGTTTCTGGTTGTCAGGTTTGACCGGTTCGGTCATCACACCAAATAGAGGTCGCGCAGCCGGGATGGTTAACGCATGTTCGCAAAAGCTTTCACTGATCAAGCCACTGTTATGAAATTGATCGTGCAGCGGATTATCCTGTTCCGCAACATAAGTGGTTTGCAACCAATCGGTAATCGCCGCGATATTGTCTTCCGGCACCTCGGTGATTTCCGATTGTTTCATCATCCGTTCCAGGCCGGATAAATTCTGTTGCGTGACGACAACATCCTGCGCAGCAAGCGCTTGTTGTAATTTTTTTGTGGGTGGTTGCGCCGCGTTATTGATAATCAACGCGTGCTGCAAATGTCCCGCTTGCAGCGTTAGCACATCAATCTGTTCCAGCCAGGTTTGCGTCGCCGGGTATAACGGATATCCACCCGCTTCGATAAAGCCACCATCAGTGGACATGTGCAACATGGAATCAATAATTTGCAGGTCGCGGACAAAAGCCGTGCCTTTCAGGTAGGGATACCAGAATACCGCCCCTTTCACCGGATGGGTGGCGATAAATTCACTGGCTACCAATGCACCGGAACGCAAACCGAGCAGCACGACATCGACAATATTCAAGGCATTCCGAAAAAAATCCCTGGCCGCAGCCAGAGTAGCCAGCCAACCCCGGGCAACAGATTCATCGGCAAGATCATGGGATGAATTACCCATCCCCAAAGGATCGTAGCGCAAACACGCAAAGCCCTGGGCCGCAAGTTGATCGGCAAGATAACGCAGGGAGCGATGGCTGTGCATATATTCCGGCCCCACGGGCCCGACAATGATCACACCCACGGTGTTTATTGTTGGACGCTTCGGTTGATGCAGCCAGGTAAAACTTTGTTCGCCGGTTGCGCCGTGTAACCAGAATGCATGACGTTGAATATCAAGAGGGTTTGTCATCATGATTATTCCTGTACCCTCAGCGTGAACCACGACATCACCGCCTGTTGCTGTTGCGCAAAATCCTGTCGTGCAATCCTGGCCATACCATCAACGCAGCTAAATTGTTCAGCCACCAAAAAGTGTTCTACCGGCGTATTGCGCTCTGTCTTGAGATAACGCAGGGAAATATAGTCTTTCGTCAAAACCCGGCCTGCCAACCAACCTAAAAATGCCTGCTCTACCTTGCGCTGCATCACACGGCAGGACATGACCAGCGATACGATATGTTCGTCGCGATCTATCAGGCAGGCAATAATTTCGCCGTGATCGCCGTGTTTATCTTTTAAACTGGCCGTCCATAAGCGACCGCCCTGTTGCAAAATATCGTTAACCTCTGCTTCCGTGTAACGCACACCATTCACATTGAATTGGTTGGTTTTATTGATAAGCTGCACGGCGCGCTCCTGCTGCGCATGGGTGCGATCCGCGATATGCAACACCATCTCCAGCTCGCGCAAAAATGTTTCCAGATTCACTTCAGCGGATGCAACGGGCAACATGCCAGCAAGGCGAGTCCGGTACAGGCGAGTGCGCTGTTTGTCTTCCTCGGTTAGCCTGGTGGTGGAAAACAATTGTTCCAATTGCGCAACCAGGGCGGCCAATCCGTCCACTTTGGCCGGAAAGGTCACACAGGTTACGGACGGAAGAGCCTGGGTAACGGCAGCAATCTCTACCGGATTATCATCAACAAAAACGCAAGCATCCAGCCCCAGGTTCAACTGCGCCATCAAGGCATTTATCTGCGCCGCTTTACCTTCATAACTCGCCAGTACTGTAATGAAATCCTCTTCGCGCAACACGGCGTTTGCACGCTGAAACGGCGCGAGCGCCAGGTCAGGATCATTCTTGCTTACCGCCGCCAACAGAACCCCCTGGTTCTTCAGTTTGCGCAGCAGGGTTTGATAAATAAAATGCGGGTAACCCTCCGCTTCGGGTCTGTCCTTGACCCCCGCTACACCCTCTTCACCAATCACACCATGCCACATGACGTTATCCAGATCTGTCACCAACACCTTCCTGGGTTGACTCACCGGCCTCAGCACAGACTGGATAATTATGTCCGCCAGATCACCACTTTGGTTGCTCGCTACTGGCACGCCGAAATTCAGATAACTGGTGAGCGAGAAAAAATCAGCCGACAACACCTCGGCATTCAGTTGCAATGCCAGCGCCACCAGCTGTTTGCCAAGCCGCAGATTCTCCGCCGCGCTGGCGTAGAGCGGCAAGACCGGCGCCTGGACATAGAAAAAATGGGCATTGCGCTGCTGAAACAATGCGCCGATATTTTCCAGCCGCTGCTCTACCTCTTCAACTGCCAGCAGCGTTTCGTTAACCCCGGAACGCCAATTGAGCGCCGGCAGAAAATCCCAGGGGAAAAGCAGGAAGCATTCCTCAACACCCGATTGCTGCGGTGTTAACAGATATTGATGCAAGGTATTAAAAGGTATTGTTGCTATCTCGCAATCCACACCGCGCTGCGCATACTCGGCACGCAGAAACAAACTCAAATTCTCCGGCTGCCCCGACATCACCAACGTCAACCGTTGCTTTTTATCGGCGCTAAATCCTTTTAACAGACTGTGGGCTTGCAGGAATTTCATAACAGCTCCAGAATCGTTTCGGGCTCGTGCGCTATTAACCCAGTTTTTGTTCGAGCAATTTCACGCAGGATTCAAACGAGGTAATTTGCACGGCTTCCGATAATTCAAGCTGCACATCGAATTCACCTTCAATGCCTGCCACCAACGAGACCTGTGCCATGGAATCCCACTTGGGTGTGTTGTCCTGGTTGACCTGTTCTACGCTCGCGTCTTCAGTTAGTTGTAAGACGAAGCGAAAAATGTCTTTGAGGTTTTCAAGCATGGTTTCTGTCATGTCTGCTTTCTCGTATTAGCGATTGAGTAGGGTGCCAGCGACGGAAATTGGGTGGCAGTTTCTGAGACACGCCGTAAACCCTTCCCTGGGGGCTCGTCAGCGGCATCCATGCCGCTGACGGTCTCAGAAACTGCCACCCAATTCCCCGAACATCATCGCATGATTAAGATATCAATTATTTGCAGTTGCGTTTGCTTCAGTTTCGGAGCGAATCAGCAGTTTTGTTAAAAACGCTCGCAAACTTTTTGCCATGCGTTTATCCACTGCGACATAAATGACAAACGCTAATGCGATAGCCAGGATCGTTAATCCCAACAACAGTAAATACGCATTGACTACCGGCGCTAACATATCTATCAGATAACGGCCAAACATGTGATGCGTCAGGTATAAGGGATAACTCAGTCCGCCCAATAAAACAATCGTTGACGAGGTTTTGATGTTCAGGCGCCCGATGGAAATCAAAAACATAAATACATAGAACCCCAGGATAATAGCAGTGCAGATCCATTGGTCAGCTGCATGCTCCACCTCAATAAACTGTCGAACCAGGGCGGGTACGTGGTACACACTTAACAGCACACACAATGCCAGCATAATCCAGTGGAACAAACGATAACCCTGCTGACCGCCCAGGTAAAACACACAACCGGCGATAAAGTAGGCCGAGTAGGCTGGCGGCAGGAACCAGGGCATAAAGAATGGCTGTTTAAATACGGCATAGCAAATCGTCAATGCCATCCATGCGGCCAACCACCAGTGAACCCGTTGCACGATACCGCACACTATCAGTAAAAATACGCAGCCATAGAATTGCAATTCCATATGCAAGGTCCAGAACACCGGATCGATATCGCCAATATGCATATAATCATTCAGCAGCGTCAGGTTGGCGAAGAAATCCACCGGACTCATGTTGAAATAAGGCCCATGAAAATAAAACAGTATTGCCGTGGTAAAGAGAATCGCCGCCCACAAGGTGGGATACAGGCGGGTACCACGGGAGATAGCAAATTCCAATGCACTGCGGTTTAACGCCGAGGCGAGGATCACAAAGCCGCTAATCAGGAAAAACAATTCCACGCCCAAAAACCAGTATTTGGTTACCGGGTATAAATCCGGATACACCTCCATAGGTGCAAGCAGTTTTTTGCGCCCCTCCATAACATCTGCGGCACCGAGCGCAGTGTAGTGGAACACCATCACCATAAAGGCAGCAACAAAACGAACCAGATCAATCAGGTGGTAACGGTGTCTCTCACTCATATAACAGGTCTACATAATTGAACAGAAGACGTCCGGGTGTTGCTCAGGACGATGTATCGGATAAATGCCCTGCACCACTCCGGCGCGGCACTAACAACCGCGTCAGGGTTTTTCGCAGGAAGCCTGCAAATCTCCTGTCAATCAACTCGGTAATAACATAAGCAACAAGCAATGCAGCAATGATCAAACCAAACAGGATGGCGTATTTATTCATGACGGGCTCGAGGTAATCAATCAGGTAACGGCCAGCCACATGATGGGTCAGGTAGAGGGGGTAGGTCAGCGCACCCAGCAGCGCCACCTTGGCTGAACGTTTGATACTCAAACGCCCGACTGATATCAGGAAAAAGAGCGTATAAAAGCTGATGATCATCGCCGAGGTAATTAACTGATCGCGCAGCTGATGCCCCTGAATATATTCATCGGTCTGCGGAAAAATATAGAACAATCCCAGCGCAAGCGAGATCACCAGCATGACGATATGGAACGCCCTAAAGCCATCTTTCGTCGCAAGGTAAAACACGGCACCCGCGATAAAATAGGATGAATACGCGGGTGAAATAAACCAGGGCATAAAGAAGGGTTGGCGAAAGACTGCATAACAGATCGTCAGCACAATCCACACACTCAACCAGATACGATAATGCTGCAAAACGCCCGACAGGATCAGCAAAAACACGCAGCCGTAAAATTGCAGTTCCGCGTGTAGCGTCCAATAGACCGGATCGATATCGGTTATGCCCATGTAATCGTTGAGCAGCGTCATATTGGCGAGAAAATCGGTGAGGGTGACATCAAAGTCCGAGCCGAGGAAGATAAACAACACGCCGGTGGTAAAGATAACTGCCACCCAGTAACTCGGGTAGAGCCGCGTTCCCCGGGAAATCGCAAATTCTGTTGCGCTGCGGTTCAGCGCCGATGACAGGATGACAAAACCGCTGATCATAAAAAATAAATGTACGCCCAAAAAGCCGTACTTGGTAAACCAGAAAAATTCCGGATACAAATCCTTGGTTGCCAGCAATTTGTATCGGTCATTCATCACATTACCGATACCAGACGCCGTGTAGTGATACATCAACACCATCATCGCCGCGATAAAGCGAATAAGGTCTACCAGATGGTAACGTTGATGATCTTGCGTCGGGATACTCATTATTCCACCGCCGTAAAGACGATGTGTCTAGTCGCCTTGCGATCATACTTGCCATTTGGCGTGCGCGGAAATTCGCCCTCGATCAGTCGCAAGCGTGTCGGCACCATATAAGGCGGCAAACGCGACTTCAGATCCTTCGTGAGCGCGTCCAGTGTATATCCCTCACTGAGACTGACCAGCGCACCCAGTTCACGCTCGCTCTCATTCTCGCTGTTGTTGAACACCACTACACCTTCCTCCACACCGGGCAATGCCATCAGATTGGCTTCAATTTCGCCCAGCTCAATGCGGTAACCAAGGAATTTAATCTGGTCATCAGCGCGCCCCAGGAATAGGAAATCGCCATTGGTGTCAATGCGCACCAGGTCACCGGTGCAGTACAAAGGATCGTGGAAATATGGATTGTTGGGGTTCTGGATGAAGACCTTCTGCGTGCGTTCAGCATCACCCAGATAACCATAGGCGACGGACGTACCGCGCACCAGCAGCTCGCCTTCGGCGCCGACCTCAGTGGACAATTCACCCGACGCCAGGCGCACAAACAATTCCATATTCTTACGCGCCTTGCCAATCGGGATACTCATGCAATCGGGACCGGGGCGCTCACGGATGATGTGATAACTGCAATCCACGGTAATCTCCGTGGGGCCGTACATATTGGTAAATTGCAGATGCGGATAACGCTGCATCCACTCCGCCAGGATGTCCGCCGGCAGAACTTCGCCCGCGCAGATCAAGTGCCGCAATTGTGGGAAGCTATCTTCCTTTAAACGACGGGATTTCAACAACAGAGTCAATACTGAAGGCACACAGAAAAAGGTGGTGATCTCACGCTCTCGCAGCCAGCGCACCAACAACGGAATGACAGCGTTCAGTTCTTCATGCACCAGATGCAAGGTCGCGCCGGTTTTGAAAGCGGTGTAAAGATCGAAGGTCGAATTATCAAAATATAGCGGCGCGTGGTTGGCAATAACATCCCGGTCTGTCAGTTCATAGGTTTCAACGCACCAGTCAATGTAATCAATAATTGCCTTGTGAGGAATCATCACCCCTTTGGGCGTACCGGTTGAACCGGAAGTAAAAAGTACATAAGCGATGTCGATGGACAGGTTTTTGTAGTCAAGTGGCGACTCATCACCGCCACTATGGTGGCTGATATTGATCAACCGAATAGTGCTTTCAGGCAACAGCGTTTTTAATAATGCTTCGCTGTGATCATCCACAATCAATACGGTTGCGTTGGCGGCCTTGAGGATCGCCTCCAGCCGTTGTGCTGGCGAATTAATATCGATGGGAATGTAGGCACAGTCCGCCTTGAGGATGCTGAGGATCGACTGGATGGAGCGCACACTTTTCTGCATAAAAAATGGCACAAAACCACCGCGTTTTACACCCGCTGCCTGCAAAGCTCGCGCAAAGGCATTCGAAAAACCATCCAGTTGCGCAAAGGTTAAAACATCGCCCTCACAACTCACCGCCGGTTTGTCCGGAAAGCGCCGGGCCGATGCACAGAAGTAGTCTTGTACAAGCGTAATCATAATGGCTTCCTGTTTCCTTATAGCAAGCGATCAATTAACTATCGAAGGTTAGGTTACGGTACCGGTCACTGACTACCGCCAACAACTGGTCGCGTTTGGTTTTTCGGGAAAACGTGTGATCTGCCCCTTCAATGACATCCAGTGCCATCACATGATTAGCGATCCCCTTGCGCAAGCGACGCCGCGCCTGGGACTTAATGATGTCATAACCGGGATCACCAGAAGACAACAAAAATTGAATCCGAATGCCTTGGTCGGTAATGCGCGTAAAATCGGTCGCCAACTGGCTCTGCTGGTTGAACAGAATTTCTCTGATACTCTTCATCTGCTCTTGTACCAGCCGTTGAACACGCTCGGCGGCGTAACGCAAGATATAACCCGTTTCGGCATTACCTGTTAATAATTTTTTCCATTTTTCCAGGTTGCGAATGGACTGCCGATAATAAGCCGCATCATGCAGGTTCCGGGCCTCAGCAGGAATCGCAAGAGACATGCCTTCGCGCCAATAAAAGGTCAATGGATTGATCAGGAATATTTCTTTCACCAGGCTGCGCCGATTTTGTTCCACCGCACGCAACGCGCAATGAAATGCTGTGTGCGCACCGGAGCAAATACCGCCGATAATAAATTGGTTGGCGATGCCCTGCTCCATCAGATAGGTCATGGCCTGGTAAATATTATCCACCGCGCCCGGTTGATACGGATGATTCTCCCGCGCCACGTCGGTTTTGCAACTATCGCCCAACCCTTCCAGATCCAGGCGTAGAACAAAATAACCCAGGGCGGCAAATGTTCGCGCTAACTGGGTGTAGACGCGATTAGGCCCCACATGATGAACCGAACCGGAGTTGGACAAAATTATCGCCGGTAATGAGGGATTACAGCCTGCCGCCGGGCAGCTGCTGATGCCAAACAATTGTCGATTGGCGTCGTACCAGTGGGGCTGCTCCTGAATTTGCAGCACACCGGGTGTAACACTGTCCAGAATAAGCGAACGAACCGGCTCCGGGTAAACACTGTTCTTTTCGACAAGTTCTGTATGGCTGTTCAGCAACCATTGCACCATGCTGTCGATCGCACTGAACGGAACAATCGTGTCGTGGGGTTCCGCCATCATGTCGGTATAACCCGGCAGGGACATTTGCAAAACGTCCACGCCGTCCGCCAACATTTTTTGTAGCAACGCATCATCGGCAGGCCGGTCATCGCGCGCAACAATCAGTACACTGCCGCTAACCTGCACCGACTCCGTTAATACATTCAATCGTTTGATATCGTCGGCGGTGGCTGCCGCCATTAAAAAGCCAGCGCTCTCGATATAATCCTGATGTGACTCTGCGTCGGCAGAAAATCGGGCCAGCGCGGTCATTTCGCGGACATAAGCGCGGCCTTTAACCACCGGCTCCCACAACAACAAATGGTTTACCTTTAACCGGGATGCGGTAAGGCATGCTAATGTCGCGCCGAAACGCAATCCCGCCAGGCAAATTTCACAACCGGGCCAGTTGGTCTGTGCATGGTTGATCAAGGATGCAATATTCGCCAACCAGATAGCGACACGCCCTTCATCCAATTCTGAACCGGGTGAATCGCCCATACCGTGCCAATCAAAACGCAAGGCCACGAATCCCTGCTGCGCAAAGGAATCCGCCAGGTGCTTTAAGGTGCGATGGCTGTGCGTGTATTCATATCCCATGGCGCCGCACAGGATCACCACCTGGTTGCGCCAGGCGCGAGCGGGTAATTGATGTTGCCAGACAAAGATACACGAGTTCATGGATGCCAGATAAAACGCATCGCGAGTCACATCCGGGTAGCGTTGCGCAGTCGTAGATACAATCGTCATAGTGGCAGCGCCTGAACTCAACGAACCCTGATCGGTTCCAATAGATTAAGTGCTTCAAGATAACCCTTCACTGGCACAGTCGCATCCGCCAATGGCTCCATGGCAATGACCCGGGTAGTGTTCGGTGCAAGGTGAAAATAATTGTCTTCTGCACGATGGGTTTTACATTCCACGCGGACTGATTGCAGAAACATCGGGGTAAAGATTTTTAGCGCAGCGCGGCCATCGGCAAGCGCAATAACCTCCACAGTGATACCGTCTATTTTTTGCGGCGTTACGGCATAGCTGGTGGGGAAATAAAAATCTTCATGTAACCAATGGCCTTGTGCATCCAGCAAACGCGCGCTGACCAGATCGTGCTGACGAGGACCGAAACGATAACTGTAAGTCAGGTCGGCAAAATAGCCGAGCAGTTCATCCACAGATATACCAATGGTTGAACGCGGTGAAAGGGTCAGGACGCGCGCTGCTTTCAGCGTTTCGATATGCCCGGACTTGTAGGCCGTCACCTCAAGCGTAACCGCCTGAGCCTGTTCTGTTTCGTTCACCAGGGTTAATGACAAACCATCCAGACCACGGTCAATGCAATAGACCGCCAGATTTTTGGCTGCACGTTTGAACGCGTAATATACCGCCTTGGGCTGATTATCACTGTCGAGGATGCCCCAGCCCGCGCCGGGCAACAGATCTTTATAGAACCACAACAACGCGCCTTGACACGGATGCTCCGCTGAACGCCAGATGGCGAACACACGCTGGATGACTTCCCCGGTCACCACGCGCGATAATTCGAGGTAACGCTGCGGGTCATGACTGCGTAACGCTACCGCATCAACCTGAAACAATAATGCCAGGTAATAATCGCGAATATCTTCAAAATCCCAGCCGGCTGAAGAATCTCTCGGCACACGCGCTTTCCAGTCCGGGTGATGCGCGGCGAATAACGCGCCGTTAAAAATTTTGTCGACAGTTTCCGGTTCGGGAATGTGGGAGAAGCCCAGCGTCTCCGGCGTGAATTTAACCGGCGCTAAAGCAGCATCGCTCAAGGCGCGCTTATAGGCGCCGACGCCGTAGTAATGCGCAAGCCCTTCGCTGATCGAAAACGGTAAGGCGCCACCGCAAGGTGTCGACGGAAAATACATAACACCGGGATGCCGTTGCCGACACACCTCGGCTAACTCCGCATCAAAAAAAACGTTGCTCCAGTGTTCGCGCGGCATACCCATCATCGCGGATTGTTGTTGCACTTCGCTGTTGCCGCAATACACACTCACACAGACAAAGCGCGACAGGCGCGCGACTTGTGCGTGCGCCTCGGCCAACACCTGCTGGTGGAAATCCGTATCGTCCACCGGATAATCCATGTTGGCAAACATAAAATCCTGCCACACCAGAATACCCAGCTCATCACACAACTGATAAAAACGATCGCTTTCATAAATCATGGTGCCGCCGATACGCAGCATATTGATGCCGGCATCCCGTGCGAGAACCAACGAGCGGCGCAAACTGTCTTCGCTGCCGTCCAATGTAAAAATATCTGCAACCGTCCAGCAGGCGCCCCGGCAAAAGAGGGTTTCACCATTCACCTGCAAGGCAAGTTGGTTATCACTGGATAACCAGCGTTGCTGTTTAAAGCCGCGCGCGCCGAGTTCCCAGGTATAAACCTGTCCGGCAACCGTGATCTCCAGGCGACAGCCAAGCCGTTGGGGCTGGCCATGGGTATGCGGCCACCATCGTTGAGCGGCGTCAATAATCCCCTGGCCCGTTAATGCCACCACTGCTCCGCTCTGCTTGATCTGCAGCGAAAGCGTTTGGTTGCCAATGTATAGGTGCGCTGCAGAAATAAGCTGCGATGGCGGCAATTGCACATCGAATTCAGCGGTAAATTCACCCTCGGCTGTCAGTATCTGCTGGATGTGAGACTTGACCAATTCCACGGGTGAACGATACATCAAGGTAATGCTGCGCCAGGGACCGACCGGTGTGATCGGTGGGCACCATCCCGGAATATGCCCGAGCAAGGTCGTGCGCACCCAACGTAAGGGTTGTTGGCTAACCAGATTGGTTTTCCAGCGCGGGCGCGGGCGTTTTTGACGCAATACCTGAGCCAGGGAACGAAAACAGATAACCAGCTCATTGGTCGCTTGCAGGCACTCTGTTACCGCCACCTGCTGCGGTAAAAACATATTGCGTGATTCAAGGATCAATACACCGTTAAGCCATACCTGAGCGATGGTGGCGAGGCCCGCAAAATGCAATACGGGTATTGCCTGCTCTACGGCGGCGGTGAAGTGGCAACGATACCACCAGTCATCATCCGTCAGACTCTGTGGATGCGTGTGGGACGAATCTGTCAGCATCACTTGCGCAACCGTTCCGGGGACGCACGCGGCTTGCCATGGCAAGACCTGTGACAGCAACTCCGCCGGATTCGCAATGCTATCAGCCGGCGCGCGCACCAGTTGCCAATCGGCATCCAGGGGAGTCAGGCGATCAGTTGCAGACACATCCATCGTACTCGTCCCTGTCAGCGATACCGCGCCGTTAACTGTGACATTCCGGTCTGCCAGGCAGACGCCATTTCATCCAGGGGCGTCAAATCAATCGCACGCTTTCTCGCCATGGCACGGGCTAATTGAAATTGAAACGCCTTGGTATTGTTAGAGATAGTCGCAAAGCACTGGATCGCTGTATCAAGTTGTGACTGACCTTGTTGCTGCAACCATTTCAAATAGGTTTCTACCAGCTCAAAGCAAGCGCCGTATTGGCGGAAGGTCGCAAAGGAATATAAATGGAAGGTTTCAATTTCCTGCGTTAGCAACCATTCAAAATCCCGCGCAAAGGTTTCTTTAAAACGCACAAATGGATTATCGCGGGGAATCAGGCCCAGGTGTTTTTTGAGCAGTGCAAGCGAGGCCTCAACCAGTGCACTACCCTGCGGCACCTCGTGCAGGTTGCGCAATTTCACGTACTCGATATAAGGCGGCAAGATGCGCTCGTGCACCAAACCATCGAGCTGAAAGATATCGATAAAATCCTGGCCGGTTAATTCATAATAACTTTGGCCATGAAAGTAACCGAGGTAACGTTGCTCAATGTCTATAGCATTTACGGCAATGGTGGATTTCACATGGGCCAGTTTATAGGCTGTGCCGGCGGTATCGGGTAAATACCAGGAATCCATCTCAACCAGCACCGGGCGCCCCAAACCTACCTGGGTTTCTACGTGCTGCGCGAGCGAGCGCCAGGGATTGAATTCCTGAATCTCCATGCCGTAAAGCGCAAACAGATCCTCGTGAGGAAATTTAAAAAAGCTCCACTGATCACCTTCAAAATCAATGCCTAGTGCAAAAGGTAATGCCGCCGTCGGCTCATACCCCAACCCATGCAGCAGCTCGACCAACACATCAACATAGCAATTGGTTTCTGCCCAGGTGCGTTCCGCGCCGTGAATCAGATGCCGCTCATAACTGGCCGGATTGAGTGCCCTGACCTGTTTCATTGCGCGTCTCTCACCATAATCTGCATGGTGGAATTGTGACCGCGAATGCGATCGTTGTTCACCATCAACGCTGCACCATAGGCATCGCGAATATGGCGGCACAAACTGTTGGGCGTATCATTTTTGTAACCCATAATACCCACAATCGACAAGGCACCGGAGACGATGTCTACCACCAGTTCGGAACAGCGCAACTTGACATTATTGATGCGGATAGCAAAACCGAAATCGGAGAATGCTTCCCGATTACCGGCATTCAGTTTTTGTTGATATTCCTCAATCGCTGTGGTCAGACCGGCCCGCATACTAAATAAGACCTCATCCAGCTCAGTCAGGCGCATCGCAGAGATGGGTGGCGTCGACGGATTTTTACGCGCTGCGGCACGCACGGATGCGCGCGCCTGGGACACTGCATCCTGGGCAAGACCCAGCCATAAGGAGCCCCACACCAGGTGCGAAACCGGGTGCATACTTTGCGCGAGAATATCGGCAAAAGGTGCGGGTTGAATTTGTTGGACATGACCACTGGAACGCAATACAAAACCGGCGCTGCATGTTCCCCGGAAACCCAATGTGTCCCAATCGGATAAAGGCTCCAGCGTGGTTTCTTTTTTATTAACCAGCACCTGAACCTGGTCAGAGGACTGGGCATCTTCAGCGCGGCGGCATGTGACCATCACATAATCAGCTGCGACACCGTATGAGATGACCGGTGCCTGTTTCTCCAGTGTAAAGTGGTCACCGTTTACCTTGACGGCGCAGAGGCTGCTGCGCAAATCACCGCCCACCCCCAACTCGGTGGTGGCGGAAGCCAGAAGGTATTGTTCGCGGACCAGCTCGCGCAGGAAATGCTGGAAGTAATCAGACGTTTCGCAATGATGGACAATGCATGCCACCTGGATCTGGTGCATCGCAAAGATCATCGCCGTAGAGGCACAGTAGCCACCGAGGATTTCACAGAGCTTGCAGATTTCGGTGATGCTTAGCCCCATACCACCATACTGTCGTGGCACGTAGGCGCTGAGCAGCTTGTGCTTCTTGAACTCGGTAAAGGCTTCGTGGGGAAAGCGCGCGTCTTTATCAACGGCGACGGCGGCGGGTCGTACGACATCACGCCCCAGGGCGTGAACAATCTCCAGCAGCGTGGCAAAACTGATTTCATCCAGGGTGGCAGGTGCGCTCATCTTCAGGTCCCTTTTTGTTAGTGCAACTCGTTAGTGCAATTGTTGTTGGCAAGCATTTTTGGCAATGGAGGCTGGCAATTCTCTACCAGCCACTGGTCCGCGTTTATCAGATAGGTTGCGCAACCGGCCACACAGGGCAACTCCCCGGGCGATTAATTGAATCCTGTCAATCAACCAATTCTTCAATAACCTCTACCAGCGATTCAATGCTGTTAAAGGTTTTGCGGTTTAATTTACTATCGGGAAATTCGATATCAAATGCATCCTCAATAGCGAGCATGATATTGACCGTGGTCAAGGACGTCAGTCCTAAATCATACAGATCGTCGTCTTCTTTAAGGCTATTGACGTCGACATCAAGGCGACTGTGTTTGGCGAGAATTTCACGCACTTTTTCGGCATACATAAGACGTTTCCCTGGCGAGTAAAAATTATTACCGAGCAACTTAACGGCGGGATAATGTTTAACACCCCCAGCCCTGTCACCCGTATATCATTGAGTAAAGTGTGCGCAGTATAAAAGACCCGCGATTGGCATAAAAGTCCTTTTTAGGGGAACGCTAATTTTCCTTTAGAACTTTACATTCCGTCAGGTAACGTGCGGCTTATGCCAGAAAAAGTGGAAAATTTATCGACACTTTTTTAAAAAAAACGGTAGCAAAAAAAGCAATTCGGATTACGTTAAACGAAAACGTAAAAATAAAAAAGCGGGATGAATTAAACGTCGGAAAATTTAACAGGATTACTAGCGATGAATTAAAAGCAGAGATAAAAAATTGACAATAAAAAAGGAATCCTGAGATTCCTTTTTTGAAACATAAATCACTCGCAATGCGTTACTCAGCCAGGCGAATCTTGCTGATGTCCGGCGTTACAGGTTTAACCTCCGGCTTGATTTGACCGAGATCACTACCAACCGGGGCCAGACCGAAGTCACCAACAATGACCGGCGCACCGGGTACAGCGGGGCGTTCCTCGGGTGCAATCAGGTCAGCGCCAACGTCTGCCAATCCCCAATCTTCAACCTCAATTTCCAGCAGCGGCAGATCCATCCTCTCCTCGGCGCGCACCAGATCAGCGCCCACTTCCGCCACGTCAAAATCAGGCGCAACCACTGGGGCCGCCTCCGTTTTTGTCACCTCACTGGCATCCAGAAGATTGCCGCCGGCAGGGCGCAAACTGATAGACCCGGTGTCGATCAAAACAGGGCTCGACCGGGGCCGCTCCGTCGGCGTCAAGAGATAGGCTCCCACCGGTGCCAAGCTCCACCCGCTCGGCCGGGCCGTCGCAACAGAGGGTGCCGGCCGGGATGTCGCTCTGACATTCCCTGCGGGAGATACCTCCACCTGGGCACCGGCTTTAAGTAGCACGTCGCGGTATTTATTCGCCGTCGCTTCGTCCAGGCCGCGCTTGAGTGGCACGGGCCGACCGGTAAACAGGGCGTCCACCTTGGTGGCATCAACTTTAAACAGTTGCTGCAAGCGTTGTTTTACATCCTGCAATTGGTGCCCCAGGACGATGTCACCACGAAAGATGATGTCAAATTCTCTCGTTTCCATAGATTCTCACCCGTTCAACAATGTCTTTTGAGGATAGCATTTAACGACCAGGGCAGGACTGACATACAGCTCATCGCCCCCATCCGTTTTGGTGATATCAACTTTTCTGTTTGTTACAAAACAATCTGATTTCTGACTGGCAGGCACTCCGCTCTAAACCCATACTTGCGGAACCCCTCACTCTGTAGCACAAGGGCCAAGCGACTAACGGCTTCCTGTAACAGGAGCAGCGTTCCTGAAACAGAAGCCGGCTTTTATTGCACAACAGCAGCCATCACAGCGAGGACGGAACCATGAAAACAGCTAACGAACAACCGATCCTGGTAGCCGGTCAACTCACCGATACCTCCGCCGTACGTACCAAAGTCGAACAGGATATCGCTTTTTTGACGGGCCGCATTACTAACCTGGAGCAACACCCTCGCCCCAACAAGATCGTGCTTGAAACCTATCAGGGAATGCTGAAAAGTCGGATCGCCGTGCTCAAATGGTTGATGCATGGCCAGGATGAAGATGACGCAGGAGCCAGCTTTATCAGTCAACGCAGCGCCTGATTCCCGGCGCCTTTTCAGTCTGCATGGGGGGAAGGACCTCCCGCGACATCCTCGCTCAAATGATGATCCATCGCTAACGCAGGCACCTCCACATTCGGCCGTCCCACCACCTTCGCCGGCACACCCGCCACCGTCGTATGCGGTTGAACCGCTTCCAGCACAACGCTTCCCGCCCCGATCTTCGCCCCTTCGCCGATTTCAATGTTGCCGAGAATCTTGGCGCCCACACCGATTAATACCCCGCGCCGCACCTTCGGGTGACGATCACCGCTGGTACAACCGCTCCCGCCCAGGGTAACCCCGTGTAACAGCGATACATTGTCTTCCACCACAGTGGTTTCCCCCATGACCACACCCGTAGCATGGTCAATCATGACGCCACTGCCGATCAGCGCAGCAGGATGAATATCAACATCGAAAACCTGGGATATCTGGTTTTGCAGGTATAGCGCCAGGCATTGGCGCCCCTGCTGCCACAGCCAATGTGCGACACGATAAGACTGCAAGGCCTGATAACCCTTAAAGAATAAAAAAGGCATGGAGTACTCGTTGCAGGCCGGGTCTCGTTCGCGATGCGCACAAATGTCGGCGCGCATCGCCGACTCGATCTGTGGCTCTGCCGCCAGGGCCGCTTCAAATACTTCACGGATCATCATGGCCGGCATTGCCTGGCTGTCCAATGTGTTGGCCAGATGAAAACTGATGGCCGCTGCAAAGGAAGGATGGTTAAGAATAGTCGCGTGATAAAAACTGGCCAATATTGGCTCCCGTGCGCTGGCATCCGCCGCTTCGCGACGGATCAATTGCCAGATATCTCGGGCCAGCATGGGAGAGTCAGATTGCTGATGATCAGAATCAGGCCGCATAGGGTTATCTCTTGCGCAGCATCGGGCCGCCAAATAATGTTGAAATGGCCTTTACCGACGATTGGCCGGGTAAGGGGTCACCCACAACATCAGCAAACCCACCAGTAAAAACACTACCAATGCGCTCATACCGACGCGCGCGGAATCAGTATATAAAGTCAGGGTAGCAACGGACATAGGCGCAAGAAACGAGGTGACCCGCCCGGACAAGGCATAGATACCGAAGTAGCGTCCCGCCTCTTCAGGAGACACACTGCGAGCCAGATAGGAGCGGGACGATGCCTGCACCGGCCCAAAGGCAATGCCGATCAACAGCCCAAATAAAATATAGGCTTTTTCAGCGGCCGTGCCAAACAGAGCGCCGGAATCCTGCGATGCCAATTGCACCCATCCGAACAAGGTATAACCCGGCCCGGTAGAAATAATGCCGACACAGGCAGTCACCAGACAGATCAGACTCAATAACACCAGGCGTTTTGACCCGAGGTGCGCGTCCAGCCAGCTGGCTGCCAGGCACCCACCGATAGCGACGATCAATAACAAAATGCCGTAAATTCCCATCTCCATGGTTTGCCAGCCGAACATGCCTGCCGCGAAGGTTCCACCCAATGCCAGCAGCCCGTTCACACCGTCCTGATAAATCATGCGCGCAATAAAAAAACGCAACACACCAGCACGCTGTTTCAATTCCACCAGGGTATTTTTCAGTTCAACCAAACCTGACTTGACCGCCTTTTTCAGCGGTAAACCTTTACCGCCATCCGGCGTGAACAAAAACATCGGCAAGATAAAAATGAGATACCACAGCGCCGAAAACGGCCCGGTGATTCGTGCATCTTCACCCTGCGCAGCATCGAGCCCAAACCAGGGCTCTACACCTAATAATGTTTTCCCATCCGCCGGGCTGCCGGATAAAAACAACAACACTGTGAACAACACAACCAACCCACCGAGATAACCCAGGCCCCATCCAAGATTTGAGATACGACCAATCTCCGCTTCGGGTACCAGACGCGGCATCATGGAATCATTAAATACAATGGAAAATTCAGCGGCAACTGTCGCCAGCACAATGCACAGGGCAGGCAACCATAAATCAGAACCGGGGCTCGCAAACCAGAGCAGCATCAGGGTAATGATTTTGATCAGCGCAAAAACCGCAATCCAGGGCTTGCGCGTGCCGGTGGCATCAGCGACAGAACCCAGCATCGGGGCGAGCACAGCAACAATAATGCCCGACACAGTGATGGTATATCCCCAGGCCGCCTGACCTGTTGCAGCATCCTGCGCAAGCCGGGAAACAAAATAAGGACCAAAGATAAAAGTAATAATGACGGTAAAAAAAGGTTGCGCCGCCCAATCAAATAACATCCAACTAAAAATACCGGCGCGCGATTTTTTTGGCTGCCCGGCTGTTGTTGATCGCCCGGCTTCCGCATTCATGTCACTCAAGATTTTTACTCCATGGGTTTTTTTAAAAACATTATCCTAACGGCACGCAGACAAAGCGTTGATAAATTTCCGCCAGGTTATCGAGGATGGCGTGTTTCAATTGTATGTCGCTCGCTTCAATGCGTTCGCGCAACACGGCTTCGGTGAGTTGTTGTGCATAACCATTAGCCAGCGGTGCATAACTCAAATGCCACGGCTCCGGTGATACACCACCCAGGTCCAGCGCATAAGGACGATAAAAACCCGTATTATTATTTTCCAATACGTCATTCAGCCATGCGTGAAAAGGCGCGAAGGGACCGGCATCAATCGTTTCCGCCACAGTGAGCTGGACAACGTAGTCTTCACTAATGAGCGACCGATCATAAATATCCAGATCGGTGCCCCAATGATGCCGCGATGCACCAGGCAAAGCAGACCAACGCAGGATCGCAAAAACCAGATCCCGCTCCGACAGGCATGAAATATCCAACGGTTGTCCGGCGGAATCCAACACCGGCCGATGGCCACTGGCCTTGTTATTCCATATCAGTAACTGTCGATCAAACGCGCGATAACTGCTCGCCACCTGCAAATCAAAACCGGCATCCCGTGCAGCCTCACATAAGTGCAGCAATGGCCCCACGACGCCGCGATGCAATCGGCAACGCGGGGATGGGACCTCCACCAGTTCTTTATTATCAATACCGCATAACAGATCAATATCGATGTGGGTGTTTTGGTTATTAGTCATTATCGGGGCGCAGGCTCATTGGAAAATATTTTTTACGCCATTTTTCCTCAAAACGCGAGAAGTCAATCAGGAGTTTCAGAAGAAGTATTTGCGCAATGCTATTAAGTATGTAATATAACGCGTGGCTATAAATGGAAATTGTTCCCTGGCCAACAAAAAATAATGATAAATAATAAGTGGAGCGTGCCTTGTATGACTAGCAGTCATAGTGAATTACTCCAGTTGAAAAACCTGGGGATGGCGTCCGTAAATATCCTTCATGCTATCGGAATTAACACCTACTCGGATCTCAGTCGTACCGGTGCTGTTGAGGCGTATCGCCGCATTAAAGCACGTCATATCAATGTCTCCAAAGTGATGCTCTATGCTCTGCAAGGCGCACTGATGGATGTGCACTGGAATGACCTGCCGCCGGATATGAAATCCCGTTTGGTAGCTGAAGCGGAACAGGAAAGCCTGAGCGAAGCCTGACGGGCTCCGACATCCCATGACAATGCAACCTGACATGCATTGTCAGCAGATCGCACAGACAATCGCTATGAACAAGCTACAATGAAGCTTGTTCATCACTATGCTTTTGTTTGTAGCCAATCGAGGGACTCATGCACCTACCCAGCAAGCAATCAGACACCATTACCGATCTCGCCGTCAAACTGCGTGGGTTGACCGAGGTTTTGCTCGCCAAGTTATCGCCGTCGGGAGAACCGGTAACGGTTGATCAGTCCGATGATCTGTTTATGGGACAGACGCATACCGGCCTGCTGTATGTCACTGACGGGCAGGTAGAGTACCGGGTCAACGGCAAGATTATTACCTTCTTCGAGCAAGGTGACTTGCTGGGCCTGCCCCGCTCCCTGAGTCTGCCCGACGGTCAATTCAGCTGCACCTCTTCCGTCACCCTTACTCCCTATGATCGCGATGACCTGGTGAACCACGTCAACGGCGATCCGCGCCTGCAAAAGCATTGGGCGTATTACCTGCTGTGCCAAGTGAGCATTTACCAGCAGGCACTGGCCCAGGAGATTCGCGCCGAATTCCAGCCGACGGCGGGTTTTATGCATTTCCGAACCGGTGAAACCATCATTCAACAGGGCGCTCTCGCTGATAAGGTGTACACCCTGCTCGAAGGTAGCGCAGATGCTATCTGCGATGGGATCAAGGTGGGTGAAGTGCACGCTGACGAGATCTTCGGCGCACTGGCCGTGTTTACCCGCCAGCGGCGTATCGCCTCAGTAGTCGCCACCAGCGATTGCACCGTCCTGGCGGTACGGAAGGAAGAGTTTATTGATCTGATCGACCATCAGCCCCAGATTTGCCTCGGTCTTATTGAAGAAATGGCAGCCAAGATCAATCAACTGAATAACCAATTGTTGGCACTTAGCGCGAAAAGCTATTAATGACGCCAACTAATGACACCAGGATTTTCCTTGTAGGCCGCGCCCCAATAAATAAGAATATTTCTCAACAAAATCGTTGACTTCGCAAATGAGAATAGTTATTGTTTTCACAACTGCTGCACAACATCTCTTGTGTGACAGTCGTGAAGGTGATCTCCCTGCAAGCTGATCGCCGGATCTTCTCCTTGAGAGTGTGGAGCTTTCCGCTCCTGGACTCTCGGCTAACCACGGTTGCTTGGGCCACTCTTTGAGTGGCCATTTTTCTTTACCTTTCTTTCCGCTGGCATGTCCATCCACCCATTGAAAATTTTCAAGCCGAACGCATATTTCGTCCTGCCGAGCTTGTCTCAAGCTCATCCATTCATACAGGAGAATTATCGTGTTACGCATCGGCCTTTTTTTGTTGACCAACATCGCTGTCATTGCGGTGGCCAGCATCACCCTCAGTTTGCTGGGTGTAGGGCGTTACCTGGACCAATCGGGCAACCTGGATTTGCAAACACTGTTGATCTTCTGCGCCGTGTTTGGCTTCACCGGCTCCATTATTTCTCTCTTACTCTCTAAATTCATCGCCAAGAAAACCATGGGCGTGCAGTTGATTGAGCGCCCCCGCACCACCGATGAACAATGGCTGGTGGACACCGTCGCCGACCTGGCCCAAAAAGCCGGCATCAAAACGCCGGAGATTGGTATCTTCCCCGCACAGGAATCCAATGCGTTTGCCACCGGCTGGAACCGCAATGCGGCGCTGGTGGCAGTGAGCCTGGGTATGCTGCAGCGTTTTGATCGCGATGAAGTCCGCGCAGTACTGGCCCATGAGATCGGCCACGTCGCCAACGGCGATATGATTACGCTCAGCCTGATTCAAGGCGTGGTAAACACCTTCGTGATGTTCTTTGCCCGGATCATTGGCCACACCGTGGATCGCGTCATCCTCAAGAATGAAAATGGCCACGGCATAGGCTTTTACGTCACTACATTTGTCGCCGAGATGGTGCTGGGCATCCTGGCTTCCATGATCGTCATGGCGTTCTCGCGTTACCGCGAATACCGCGCCGATGCTGCCGGTGCACACCTTGCCGGACGCGGCGCTATGATCCGCGCGCTGCAGCGCTTGCAAGCTGAAGTGAAAGCCGGTGCGGAAAACCCCATGCCGGATGGTTTCAAAGCCTTCGGTATCAGCGGTGGATTCAAACAACAATTCGGTCGGCTGTTCTCCAGCCATCCGCCGCTGGAAGACCGGATCGAAGCCCTCAGCCGCCAGGCGTAAGCCTGGCGGTCTCACGTATGTCTCATCTTCGTCCCTGGAGGATTGCATGAAAATAATGCGTTGGTTACTGCTGACTCTGTTCACTGGAGGCGTGGCAGTTGCCAGCGCCCAAGCCGATTTCGCCACGGACGATGAACGCAACACCATTCAGGTATTTGAAAAGTCACGTCCCAGTGTCGTCTTCGTGACCAACCAACAACTGGTGCGCGACCCCCGCTCACTGAATTTACTTGAGATACCGCGCGGCAGCGGCACCGGGTTTGTGTGGGATGAGAGCGGCTATATCGTCACCAACTTCCATGTGGTCGATGGCGCACGCAAAGTGATGATTACCTTGCAGGATCAAAGCACCTGGCCCGCTGAAATTGTCGGCCTTGCGCCGGAGCGGGATCTGGCGGTACTCAAGATCTCCGCCCCGGAAGAACAGCTGACGGCACTGCCCTTGGGCGATTCAAGTCAGTTATCCGTCGGCCGTAAGGTATTAGCTATCGGCAATCCCTTTGGTCTGGATGCAACCCTGACCACCGGCGTCGTGAGTGCACTGGGCCGCGAGATCCAGTCCCCCAACCAACGCACCATCTCCAACGTGATTCAAACCGATGCCGCCATTAATCCGGGCAACTCCGGCGGCCCATTGCTCAATTCACAAGGGCAGCTCGTAGGCGTCAACACCATGATCTACAGCCCCAGCGGTGCCAGTGCCGGGATCGGTTTTGCCATTCCCGTTAACACGGTGAAAGAGGTGGTTCCCCAATTGATTGCCCATGGGCGAATTGTGCGCCCGGTGATGGGCGTCGCGCTGGCGCCGGATCATTGGGCGCATCAAAGTGGCATCCAGGGCGTGCCGATACTGCGCGTTGAAGCGAATTCACCCGCAGCCAAGGCAGGTTTGGAAGGTCTCTTCCGCAATGCGTGGGGGCAAATTGTATTGGGCGATGTCATTGTCGGCATCAATAAAAAGGTTACGCCCAACCAGGACCAACTGATGAGTGCGCTGGAACGCCACAAGCCGGGCGACAAGATTGAGGTGCATATCGTCCGCAACGGCGAGATGATGAAACGCAAACTGACCCTTGCTGCGCCCCGCGAATAATGGTGCGGCGCCACCGGCTATGTCACCTCGACGCGCTGCCCGACCCGGGCAGCAAAGGTTTTACTGTTAATGGCGAACCGGTCTTCATCATTAAACAGCGCGGCAGGGTTTATCTCTACCGCAACCAATGCCCACATATCGGCATCGCGCTGGAGTGGGTTGAAGACCAGTTTCTTGATGTCAGTCATACCATGATCCAGTGCGCCAACCACGGCGCCTTATTTGTTATCGAAGACGGTCGGTGCGTCGCCGGCCCGTGCAGCGGGCAAGCGCTGACCGCCCTGCCCCATGAGATTGTGGATGGCTACGTAGAATTACTGATTGAGCGCGCCTGATTTTTAGCGCGCGCTGCCTTTCCTGTTGTCAATAATCCTGAGCCTGTGCCAGGCCTTGTAAATACCCAAGTTCACAGAGGTTAATACCATGCAGAATTTCACCTTCCATAATCCCACCCGCATTGTCTTCGGCGAGCATCAAATCAGTCAGCTGACGAAATTGGTGCCTGCTGATGCGCGAATCCTATTTACCTATGGCGGCGGCTCGATCAAGAAAAATGGTGTTTACGATCAAGTGGTCGAGGCACTAAAAGATCGCCCACTGTTTGAGTTCGGCGGCATAGAACCCAATCCCCGCTATGAAACGCTGATGCGCGCCGCTGCCACCGTAAAAGAAAACCATCTTGATTTTTTACTGGCTGTGGGGGGCGGCAGCGTTATCGACGGCACAAAATTTATTGCTGCCGCCGTAGAGTTTGATGGCGAACCCTGGGATATTCTCGCCAAACATGCACCTGTCACATCAGCCCTGCCGTTGGGCTGCGTCTTAACCTTGCCCGCCACCGGCACGGAGAGTAACGGCAACTCCGTTATTACTCGCGCAAGCACCCAGGAAAAATTAAGCTTTGGTAGTCCGCTGGTGTATCCACAATTTGCTGTGCTCGACCCCACCACCACTTACAGCTTACCGCCACGACAAATGGCTAACGGTGTCGTCGATGCATTTGTGCATATCATGGAGCAGTATTTAACCTTTCCGGTTGATGCAAAAGTGCAGGATCGTTTTGCCGAGGGCTTGTTGTTGACCCTGATCGAGGAAGGGCCGCGCTCCTTAAAAGAACCGACCAATTACACCGTTCGCGCCAATGTGATGTGGGCTGCGACCATGGCGCTGAACGGACTCATCGGTGTTGGTGTACCACAGGATTGGGCGACGCATATGATTGGCCATGAAATTACCGCGCTCCACGGCCTTGATCACGCCCAGACCCTCGCCATCGTGCTGCCCGCCGTGATGCAACACCAGCGTCAACAAAAACGCGAAAAACTGTTGCAGTACGGTCGCCGCGTATGGAATTTACAACACACCGATGAAGACCAGCTTATTGACGCTGCCATCGCCGCGACACGGCAGTTCTTTGAACAAATGGGCACACCGACACGCTTGCGCGATTATCAGATTGAAGCGGCATCTATCGACAAACTGGTTGCACAATTGCAAAGCCACAATCTGTTAAAACTCGGCGAGCACGGCGATATCACACTGGAGGCATCGCGCCGCATTCTGGAGCTGGCGGCTTAACCGACGTCATCATTTCGTCACGGGCCTCTGGGACAATCACAACTTCTATTTTTTGCTTACCCCCAGAGGAGTGGTGCCATGAGTTTAAGTTTCTGGCAAATCGCGTTGGTTGCAGTGCTCTTTTTGTTGCTATTCGGTCGCGGGAAAATTCCACAATTGATGGGCGATCTTGCAGAAGGTATTAAAAGCTTTCGCAAAGGCGTAAGTGATGTGAGTAGTGA
>CAMLOU010000049.1 GCA_946481735.1 uncultured Cellvibrio sp. | reverse complement strand
AGAAATTTCTTTCTATTAAAGACGAAATGATCAAAATTCGCTCAATTTGTAACCGTTTTCATGTGGGCTAAAACAATGGATGTAACCGCATTTTCACTCTGCTTATAGAGGCCTAAAACCCTGAAAAAACAGGGGCATACAGAGACGCAAAGGGCTGGATTGATTCATTTCGTAGGTGAATAATAGGGGCCCCTGCACCGGAATCAGACGCCGCTGAAAAGAGCGCTACGCCATCAGCACGATCCTGTGACCCGATCCGGTCAGGGTTTAAGCATCGGCTTTCGGTTTTACCTCTGAACCCGGACTGTATTCCGGTCTTCTCTTCAATCGAATTCTTGTATCTCCGCAATCAAGTGAGTAGTGGACAATGACGCAGCAACGCAAGCCCATCGTAATCGCCAACTGGAAGCTCAATGGCGGCCTGGATTTAATCTGTACCTCCGTGGCCTCGTTTATCGGTAAACACTTTGAAGCTCAGATCGTCATTTGCCCGCCTTATATTTACATGCGCGACATGATGACGTTTTTGCAGTATTCCGAGTTACAAATCGGTAGCCAGAACGTCAGCAAATTTAAATCCGGTGCATACACCGGTGAAACCTCCGCGCAAATGCTCAAGCAGGCAGGCTGTGCCTTATGCCTGATCGGTCACTCCGAACGCCGGGCCATGTTTGCGGAAAACAATCCCGGTTGTCGTACCAAAGTCCAGCTCGCACTCAATCATGGTTTGTTGCCGGTGCTCTGCATTGGTGAAACTAAAGAGGAACGCGAAGCGGGTACGGCAAAGGAGGTTATCTTCACGCAACTGCGTGAGGGTTTACTGGATATCGATTTGACCGGCAAAGACATTTGTATTGCCTACGAACCTGTGTGGGCGATTGGTACCGGCTTGGCCGCAACACCGGACATGGTGCAGGAAATTCACCGGTTTATCCGTGACAAGCTGGAAGCGCTGTATAACCCGACGGTGGCCCAGAGTGTCCGTATTGTCTACGGCGGCAGCGTGAACAAAACCAATGCCAAAGAATTGTTAAACCAGGAAGATATTGACGGATTATTGGTCGGTGGTGCGAGCCTCGATCCGGACCACTTTCTGGAGATTTGCAAGCAAGCGAATAATGTTGCGCAGGTATAACAAAAACATTCGCTATCAATAAAGGTTGTTTTCAAAAATATCTTTGGGTGAGAGCAAAGTGTTTTCGTGAATTAACGAAGACAGATTTTTAAAGATGACCTTACCGGAAATCTTTCCGGCATTTAATCAACCAACAAGCGGGAGTAGATTGAGATGAACGCACTCGTGAACAAAACGCTGGTACATACAGTGGCACCCGGAGTGGCAACGGGTGATCAGGTACAAACCCTGTTCGATTTCGCGAAACGGGGGAAGTTTGCTTATCCTGCTGTCAATGTGGTGGGAACCAATTCCATCAACGCTACGCTGGAAGCCGCGCGCCAGGTAAATTCGCCGGTCATTGTGCAGTTATCTCACAGCGGTGCTGCCTTCTTTTTAGGCAAAAGCGTAAAGCTGGATGGACACCAGAGTTCCATCCTCGGCTCTGTGGCAGCTGCGCAATATGTTCACACGGTGGCCCGGGTATATGGTGTACCGGTTATCCTGCACACCGACCATGCCGCAAAAAACTTGTTGCCCTGGATCGATGGTTTGTTAAACGCGGGTGAAGCGCATTACGCGCAAACCGGCAAGCCACTATTTAGCTCACACATGATTGATCTGTCGGAAGAACCTTTGCATGAAAATGTTGAGTTATGTGCGGAATACCTTAAGCGCATGAGCAAGATGGGCATGACGCTGGAGATTGAACTGGGCTGCACCGGTGGCGAAGAAGACGGTGTGGACAACACGGGAATGGACAGCTCGGCACTGTACACACAACCGGAAGATGTTGCCTACGCCTATGAAGTGCTCTCGGCGATCAGTCCACGATTTACCATTGCGGCGTCCTTCGGCAATGTGCACGGTGTGTACAAACCGGGCAATGTAAAACTGACGCCGAAGATTCTTAAGAACTCGCAAACTTACGTGAGCGAAAAATTTGCTGTGCCGGAAAATACGTTGAATTTTGTGTTCCATGGCGGCTCCGGTTCGGAACCGGCCGATATCACCGAAGCCATTGATTACGGTGTGGTGAAGATGAATATCGACACGGATACCCAATGGGCTGCCTGGCAGGGTGTAAAAGCGTATATCGAAGCGAACCACGCATATTTACAGACCCAGATTGGCAATCCCGACGGCGAAGAGAAGCCTAATAAAAAATATTATGACCCGCGTGTCTGGTTGCGCAAAAGTGAGGAGTCCATGGCCAAGCGCCTGCAACAATCGTTTGCGGATCTTAATTGCATTAATCAATACAGGTAGTGATATGCACGATGTCAGTAAAGCCCTGCGCGCCGATGGCGCCAAGCCAGAGTTGGTTGCACTGGTTGACATAATCCTGGGCGCTGCAACGCAGATTGCCCAATGCGTCCGGCAGGGCGCATTGGCGGGTGTGCTCGGCTCAACCGACGATGAAAATATCCAGGGCGAGACGCAAAAGAAGCTGGATGTGATTGCCAATCAGTTGCTCAAGGATGCATTGCTGCAATGTACGGATGTTTGCGCACTGGCTTCGGAGGAAGAGGATACACCGGTTGTCGGTAACCCCGAGGGCAAGTACCTGGTGGCGTTTGATCCGCTGGATGGCTCGTCGAACATTGATATTAACGGGCAAGTCGGGACAATCTTTACCATTTTTCCGGCGCTGCGTGATATCGCGTTTGACAGTGAACAACAATTCCACCAACCGGGTACGCAGCAGTTGTGCGCCGGTTATGTGCTTTATGGTGGTTCGACCCTGTTAGTTGTTTCTGTGGGTGGCGCAACCCGATGTTTTACCCTGGATGCTGCCAGCGGCAATTTCGTGCTCACGCAGGCCAGATTGCACATACCCGAAGACACGCAAGAGTTTGCCATCAACCTGTCTAACCAACGTTTCTGGCGCCCCGCTTTCAAACAGTATGTGGACGACTTAATCGCCGGTGACACCGGGCCGCGCAAAAAAAATTACAACATGCGCTGGAATGCGGCGATGGTCGGTGATGTGCATCGCGTGTTAATGCGCGGCGGCATATTCAGTTATCCCTCGGATAGTCGCAATCCCCGACAACCTGCCAAGTTGCGCTTGTTGTATGAAGCCAATCCCATGGCCTTGTTGATTGAAGGCGCAGGCGGCAAAGCCTGGACCGAAACGCAACGCATACTCTCCCTTCAGCCAACCGCACTTCACCAACGCGTCGCTGTTATCCTCGGCTCTGCGAATGAAGTGGATGCGTGTCTGGCGTACCTGAAATAATCCTGCTCGCGCGCTTCATAGCGCGCCACTTCTTGTGATAGAAAGAAATATGGACAGCGTGTGAAAACAGCTGTCCATATACTGTATTTTTCCATCGCCTAACGCGCGTTTATGTGACAGGATGCATCTGGTGTAGTATTCGGCGACAAGGAATGAATGGTTATGGTTGATGTCCGTCATAAGCAGTATATTTAGATCAAATTTGAATCAATTTGGTTATTTTTTATATGGCATAGTAATCAACCCTAAGATATATTGCGCGCTTTGAAGCACCTTCCATCCTGGTGACGGATCACGTTGTTTACTCAACAAGGTACGCATATACATGTTACAGGCCGTCAACAACGCATTTTCACTCCCGTCCATTAAAACTGACCCACCATTGGAGCCTGCCATTGAGCCCACCGGTGCCGATGTCATCGTGGGTTATTTGCAGTACCTGGGGATCGAGGTGGTCTTTGGTGTACCGGGTGGGGCGATAGAACCTCTACTGAATGCCTTGGCCCGGAGCGAGCGCCAGGGTGGTCCGCGATTGGTTGTGGCGCGGCATGAATGCGGCGCAGCCTTTATGGCGGATGGCTACTATCGCGAGACCGGCAAGATGGGCGCTGTATGCAGTACCACTGGGCCCGGTGCGACCAATCTGCTGACTGGCGTAGCCTCGGCCTTTGTCGAAGAAATTCCGATGCTGGTGATCACGGCGCAAACACCCTTACCCAAGTTCGGTAAAGGCGCGTTGCAGGAGTCCAGTTGCACGGCTATTGATACGGTAGGCATGTTCCGCTATGTCACGCGCTTCAATACGCTGGTGTCTCACCAGGAACAACTGGAAAACAAACTGATATCGGCGATTATGAGCGCGCACCAGGGCACTCGTGGTCCGGTGCATCTCAGTATTCCTTCTGACGTACTTCGCGCACCGATCAACACCCAGCGGATTCACAACGATTTACTTATCCCAAATTTTTCTGTGGTGGATGATCTCGCCATCGGACGCCTGTGCGAGAAGTTGGCGCGTGTTGACCGCATGGTGATGTATATCGGCAGTGGGGTAGGGCGGGCAGCCAGAAAGCTGGTGGAGTTTGCTGAGCTCACCAATACCCCGTTTGTGACCAGCCCCACCGGTAAATCCTGGGTGGATGAAACGCACCCTTTATATCGCGGTGTCTATGGGTTTGCCGGTCACGATAGCGCCCAACAGTTGTTGCAACAGCCTCATGTAGAACTGGTTCTGGCGGTGGGAACGGCGCTGGAAGAGTTGGAGACCAGTGGCTGGAGTGCAGACTTGCTGAATAACAAGCTGGTGCACATCGACGCATGCGCGGATCATTTTATTCGCTCACCCATGGCTTGCCTGCACGTCTTTGGCAACATCGACTGTGTATTTGACCGTTTGCTGGTACAGGTGAAAACCGCGCGGCAGTGGGGGCGCCAATGGCAGTCTCCGCCCGTGCGTAGCAGGAAGAATATCTACAACAGCTATGCCACCCTGAAAGAGCCGGAAAAGTGTTTATCCAACGAAGCCCCGGTTAAACCGCAACGTTTGATGGGATATCTCTCCAAGGCCCTACCTGACAACACCCGGCTCTTTGTTGATGCGGGTAATGGCTGGTCCTGGGCAACACATTATCTGACTCGCTCCAATAGTGAGGGGCTGTATCGCGTTGCGATGGGGTACGGCTCCATGGCCTGGTCCATCGGGGCGGCTATCGGTTCCGCCCTGGCCAATCGTGACGCCCCGACGGTGTGTATCCTGGGCGATGGTTCCTATTTGATGAGCGCTCAGGAAATTACCGTGGCGGCGCAACAAAAGCTCCCGATTGTATTTGTGGTATTGAACGATGCGGCCATGGGGATGGTGATGCATGGCCAGATGCTCGGCCAGCAAGAGTCCATCGGCTGGCAGTTGAATGGCGTGAATTACGCGGCGATGGCCCACGCGATGGGGGTAGACGGTATGGTGATCGAGCAACCGCAGCAGCTGGATTTGCTCGATTTTGACGCTTTGTTTGCCAAGAGCGGCCCGACCTTGCTGGATGTGCGTATCAACCGGGATGAAGTGCCGCCCATGGGCGATCGTATCAAAGGTCTGGCACAGCAAGCCGGCTCGGCGACGCCGGGCGGCTGATGGCGAGTCTGGTTTAATGCAGGTTAACCCGAAGGCTGTGCTGGTATATGCTAGGCTAGAAAGGAGCTTAGCCGGGAGTCTTATGCGTGTCGTCTATTACCACTAATAACAATCAAGCGTTATCGCTACCCACGATTCTGATTGTGAATAACGATCCGGCAGCGCAGGACCAGATTGCAACCTGCCTGGCAAAAGCCGGTTACTCCCGTCTTACCTCGGTGGATTCAGCGACCAAAGCATTGCGTTACCTGCGCCATCATCCCGTTGATTTATTGATCGTTGATGTTGATACCCGTGATCTCGACGGCTGGCGTCTGTCGCGCCTGGTGCGCAGTGGCATTCTGAACTGCCGCGCAGACCTGCCGATTATTATTGTGACCAGCACCTGGTGCGAGCGCATAGCCGAAGTGACGGCACGCGAATACGGCATCAATTATCTGGTGCCGCTCAACCATCTGTATCGTTTGCCGGAATTGGTCAAGCATTTGTCAGTCGAGCGCAAGGGCGAGCTGGCCCGGCCGCGCTTGTTGGTGGTGGAAGACCAGCAGGATACTTCGGATTTAATCAAGCGTGTATTGACTACCCCCTTTGAGATTGAAGTGGCGGCTGATGGCGAAGCCGGGTTACAGGCCTGGCAAGCGCGACGCCATGATCTGGTGTTGCTCGACATCATGTTGCCCACCATGTCCGGGCGCGACATCCTGATTGAGATTCAGCGCATTGACCCGAACCAGCCGGTGGTTATCATGACCGCGCACACCACTATTGATCAGGCCGAAGAATTAATGTTGCTTGGGGCCGTGGATTTTCTACCCAAGCCCTTTCGCGCCGAACAATTGCGCAAGGTCTGTGACATAGCCATTCACCGCGATGATTTCTTGGTTAGTAACGCCCAATTTGCCGCGCGGGTGAAATCCCTTGAAGCCCGTGAAATGGCCTATCGCAACTTGTACGAAAGCCATCATCAATTGCTGGATGATCTGCAATCGGTGGTGATGGAGTTGGATAAGGATTTTAAGATCTGTTTCCTCAATCGGGCATGGGAAACCATGATGGGGTTTTCTATCGAAGAATCCCTCGGTTCGTCCCTCGAAATGTTTATTGCACCGGAGGATGCTGCACACTTCACACTCTTCAAAGAAAAAATCACCCTGGCGTTATTACAGAAGAAACCCTGTCCGGAAATCGAGTTGTGCTTGTGTGATCGGAAAAGCCAGAAAATCTGGACCCAGTTAAAACCCAGCCGTTCGACCCGTGCGGAAAATGCGTCCACCCTGACAGTGTGTCTTGACAATATTACTGAACGACGTGAAACGCAGGAGCAACTGAAATACCTGGCGATGCATGACTCCTTGACGGGCTTGTTCAATCGCCATTTTTTTGAGTCCACACTGGAACAACTGGCTGCCGATGCGTTGCGCAATAATCGTCACCACGGCCTGGTGTATATTGACCTGGATCACTTTAAAGTCATCAACGATACCTTCGGCCACCAGAAAGGTGATGAGGTGTTGCGGGAAATGTCATTGCTGCTGGGCAAGCGTATTCGCAAGCCGGATTTGCTGTGCCGCCTGGGGGGTGATGAATTTGCCGTGTTGCTGCACGATATCGGTGGTGAGGAAGCGCATCACTTTGCACGGGAAATCCAGACGATTATCGGCGACTTCGGTTTTCAGTTACACGACCAGCGCATGAACCTGGGTTGTAGTATTGGCCTCTCTCTGATCGACGGCAGCACGGCCAATTCCGAAGAGTATTTAATGCGTGCGGATATTGCGCTGTATGTAGCCAAAGGCCGCGGGCGCAATCTGATTCACCAATACGACCCGCAGGACAACGAAAGCGATGAGTTGCGGCGTTGCATCAATGTGTCACAAAAAATTCGTCGTGCCATTGCCGAAAATCGGATGGTGTTGTACTTCCAGCCGATCTTCGATGTTAAAAAACGCGAGATTTCCTACTACGAAGCGTTGATCCGCATGCGCGAGAGTGATGGCCGAATTATTGGACCGGCGGAATTTATTCCTGCGCTGGAAACCTCCGGTGAAATGCATTTGTTGGATCGCTGGATTATCAAACTTGCCAGCAGAGCATTGAAAGATTATCCGGAGCTTAACCACATCGCGATTAACCTCTCGGCCCAGGCGTTTAAAGATGAGAGCCTGGTGCCTTCCATCCTTGACTGCTTGCAGGAAACCGGTGTCGATCCCAGCCGAATCACCTTTGAGCTGACGGAAAGTGATAGCCTGTTCAACCTGCATATTACCCAGCGTGTTATTGCCGATCTGCATTCATTAGGGTGCAGTTTTTCAGTGGATGATTTCGGCTCAGGTTTCAGCAGTTTTGCTTATCTGAAAGATCTGCCTGCTGACTATATAAAGTTGGATGGTTCTTTTATCCAGAACCTGCACCGCGATACGGTTGACCAAACCCTGGTGCGCTCGATCATCCAGGTGGTACAGGCGCTGGGCAAAAAAGCGGTGGCGGAGTACGTTGAAAATCAGGAAATTCTGGATATCCTGGAAGAAATGGGCATTGATTTTGTACAGGGCTTCCACATCGGCTATCCCTTGCCGATCGAAAAACTATTTGGAGAAAATGCTGGCGTGTCCTCCGCGGGTACAAAACCTTCCACGTTGATGAGCCGCTTTACCCGTTCCTGACTTCAGTCCGCATCCGGCACGGCCCGCGGTGCCGCGCCCTGATAATCAATGTCGCCGCAGCGCAGCGGCAGGAAGGTTTCTGGGGGGCGATGGTAGGTGTCGAGATAGCAGGCGGTTACGCCGCTGGCGACCATGCCCGCAAACATTTGATAGACTTCTTCGGGCGTAAATCCTTGGTCGGACAGGAAAGCCGACATGTATCCATTAATATTCATACCTTCATCAAATCGGCGCATTAAAACCCGCTCTATTTCATAGGCTAGCGTGAGATGTGGTCCGATCTGAAAGCCGAGCTTTTTACTGAATTTTTCCATCGCTTCCAAACGTTCGTCGCCTTTAGCGATAGGGCGGATGTAACCTACGATGTAAGGCTTGCCCCGGTTAGCTGCCGTTATCTTCTCAACAATATCCGCTGCGGACGCGCCCGCCTGATGCTGGTGAAATGCATCCTGGATAAATGCTACACCACCTAATAAGGTGTAGGGGCCATAGGACCTTGAATCTGCTGCCAGAGAGCCTATGGTTGTGGCAGCGACCACCGACGTGCGCGCTGAACCGGCCAGGGCGCCAATTTGGTTACACCAGATCCGTGGGTCTGGCCAACTTAAGCAGCCGTAGATACCTTCAATCCAATCTGCCAGCGGTTTTTCAATTAATTTGCCTGTGGCATTTAACGCCAGAATTTGGAAATAGGATTTTTCTCCAACCAATTCCTCCAGCATGGAGTAACCGTGACAGAAGACGCCTTTGCCGGGAAACCACCCACCGGTTTTACTGAAAATTTTTCCGCGTTTTTGTTCGAGAAGGTCGATGTGGGAAATACTGCTGCATGTCACTGCCGTTCTATCGTTCGATAACATAGTTTTCGTCACTCACAAAGGGCATCGCGGTAATTGGTTTGTTGGCTAGCTCAAGGCCATGAGCGATCAATCCAGGTGCGCCAAGTAATTGAAACAGACAGCCACCGGCGCGAGGATGAAAGCCGAGGTCCGAAAATACTGCAGCGGCTACGCCGGTGGTTAACCATCCACATCCGTGCGGCTCAAGTGCGTTGGCAAACTGATTTCCCCAGCACAATGCATCACCAGCGGCTTCCTTCTTCATGAGTTGTCGGGCGATTTCTTTTGCCATAAGATCAACACCACCAAAATGTTCGCCGAATCCTGGAAAATCATTTCCCTGTTGGTGAAATGTCTTCATCATCTCGGCTGCTACATCTACAGGAGCTTCTTGCTGCCGCTTCCGTAAAAAACGCATGGCTGATTCGATTTCACCTCCCCCAAGATGCTCGCCACCAAGAACTGCTGACGCGATTGGCAGGATATGCAGCGGGTCTGTTTTTCCAACGCCGACATTCATAGCCGCGCGAGTGGCCGTGTGGCGTGGCCCTGGATTGATTAACGCAATCATCAGCGATTGGAGTAACTGGGCTTCGGCTTTGCTGGGAAGCTCACCGCGAAAGAGCAAATAAAATACGTCGACGAAAGAACGCTTTTCCATTAACTCAATCAGGTCATAGCCGTGGCAAAAAGTTTTTGCTGCAATGTAAGGATTGTCATCGCTGGGCAGTTCGGACCAGATACGGGTTGCTGTTTTTTCGGTAAAAGGTTCGTTGCGGCTGCGTACCTGATCGTGTTTGGGCTCTTCTGACATGGGAACATTCTCGCAGGGTAAAAATGTAGAAACATGGGGCAGAAATATTGCGGATCAGCGGAACAGGTATTTCAGCTCAAGCCACATACTGCGGGACTCCAGCGGGTAATCATCGGCGATGGTACCATTGCTGGGCTCGCGCGCATCTTCATCGGTCAAATTGCGCATGGCAATGGAAAGGTCCAGATTCGGTAAGATATTTTTGCGACGCAAGGTCAGGTTCAATAGCGCGTAATCATCAATAGCCGGTCGCTCATCTCCCGCTGCTCGCTGACGGTCACCCACCCAGTAAATTTGACTGTTGAGTGACCACTCTGGCCTGAATTCCCAATTAGCCCCCACTTTAAATTGCTGCCCTGGCGCGTCCGCCACCGCTAAACCGGATTGTGCATCTTTGGCATCTTGCCAGGAATAATTACCATTCAGGCGCAGACTGGGGATGGGTTGCCAGCTCGCTTCCCATTCAAAGCCATCGCCGTCCTGGTCTCGCGCATTTTGTGCGGTACTGGTCGTGGCACCCATGTCAGGGATAAATTCGATCATGTCTTTGGCTTGATAGGTGAACAGTGTCAGTGTTGTCTGGAAGTTCGCGTTCAAACGATAATTAAACGATAACTCCAGGGTATCAATGTGCTCCGGATCGAGATCCTGATTGCCGAGTGAGACGGGATTATTTTTGAAACGTTGCTCGGAAAAAGAGGGCGCGCGAAATGCGCTGCCGTATAGCAATTTGGTGGTCAAATTCTCATTCGTCGCCCAGACAAGTGCGATACGTGGATTGGTGGTGCCACCAAAATCAGAATAATTGTCGTAACGAACACCGGCTGTCAGCGTGAGTGTGGAAATAAATTGCCATTCATCCTGAACAGAAATGTAATGAATCGTGCGTGAGCTATCTTCCAGATACACAAAGGGTGAATCGCTGACGTCGGTGAGTGTGCCATCAACAACGCTGGATGAACCATCGATAACACCGGGGCCATAATTTTTACTCTCGTGAGATTCCAGCGCTTGTCGCCGCGTACCCACAGCGAGACGTAGCCGATGAGAATCCCAACCGTTGTAAATGGAAGCAAGGTCGAATTGCGTATCTTCAGCCCGTTGGCCTGGATTGCCGAGAAGGCCATCAGGAAAATAAACCGTTCCTGCGGGTTCAGTAAAATTTAAATTGCCGTCGCTGCCAATAGGTAACATCGCACCTTTGGGCATGAGATTGAAGCGAGCCTGAAGATCATAATACAGATAGCTAAAGCGAAGGCTGTGATCCCACACATCACTGTCATCGTTAAGTCGATAGGTGACATCCGCCATCCATAATTCGCTGTCATCCTCTCCTTCGTAATCGAGGGCTTGTGCGGCGCCTGCACCTATTCCGGCATTCCTGGAGATCCAGCTCCACAGATTGAATTGCAGGGCCTCGCTGTTGATCGCCAGATGCGTATCGAGAAGTTGATAACGTGTTGATAAAGGGCCGGGAGCCAGGGATGCATCGGTACCAAACTGGGTATCGAGAGAAGACTGCAGGTCGGTATTAATACGACGGTGGTTGTCGCCATCACTTTCCTGGTAGGCGACATTCAACGCAATTCCCCAATCATTCCATGATGCTGCGCTTTGTAACCAAAAATCGCTGCTGCTGAATGATCCATGACGCACACCAATTTCGGTTCCGTTGATGGCTGCTGCATCTTTGGTAATGACATTAATGACCCCGGCATAGGCATCAGCCCCATAGATCGCCGAGCCGGGCCCGCGAATAACTTCAATGCGGGCGATACTGGCAACCGGAAGGCGAAACAGTGACGGTCGTCCTCCCTGCAGGCTGGACTGCACTGGTACTCCATTCATCAACAACAACACCTGTGGATTAAATCCGGTGTGAATGCCGCGAATAGAGTAGACGGAATCGAGACGGCTGAGTGTGGAGAGTGAAACGTGCAGACCCGGTACGGCTTCCAGTACTTCGTTAAGATTGCGAGCACCCATGGCTTCAATTTCGGCCGCGTAAATAACGGAAGCGGTGGCCGGCGCTTTATCCAAAGGGGTGCTGTTCCCCGTGGCGATGGAGATTTCGACCTGGCCTAATTCGGCCAGAGACAGGTTGTAAATATCGTTCGGTGCCGTTTCGCCGGATTGCGCCATGGCCGCCGCGGAGACCATGAGTGACAGCAATGTCGGGACGAACACGCGAACATAAGGTGACGTCATAATGACAACCTATTCATAAGGTGCCCCTAAGCACACAGAAAAACAGCCTGTGCAGAATGCAACGGATGATTTTACGAGAATGACGATCTGTTGTTATTGCGCACATCAGCCCCGGCAATCGAGGTGAGTCAGTGCAGCGAAAATCTTATGATCAACACCATCTTATGTTCATAGAAGGTAAAGATAGTTGACTCGGCCGGGAAAGCCAAGTTTGTTCTATGGGTTTATGAATTTTTCGCTGGGGAGTTATTAAAAAGCGGTCAGGTTTTAGGCACCAGGCGTTGAATGGCAAGCTTGAGAGTTTCGCGGCGAATGGGTTTGGTTAAATAATCTTCTGCCTGATGTTTGTGCACTTGTTTGCGCTCATCCATGATCGAGATGATGATGACCGGAATGTCCTGCAGGTCGGCATCGGCCTTGATGCTTTCAAAGAGCATCCAGCCATGTTGGTCCGGCAGCAACAGGTCCAGTGTAATCACATCGGGTTTGATGGTCTGCAATAAACGCAAGCCTGTCTCAGCGTCGTGGGCGGTATGTACCAGAAAACCTTCCGACTGCAGGGTGCGCGCCATGATATCCAGGAACGCCGGGTCGTCATCAATCATGACAATGTGCTGGCCGTTGCTGGCAATATCAGAATCATGAATGGCCACATCGGCATTGGCATCCACACCGGGTCTGCCAAACGCCGGGGGTAATTCGATGGGTAAGGGCAGATCCACAATAAATGTCGCCCCGCGGCCCAATTCACTTTCCACCTCAATGCTGCCGCCCATCATCTCGCACAATTGGCGGGTAATCGAAAGTCCAAGGCCACTGCCTTGAAATTTGCGTGTTGTGCCACTGTCCGCTTGCCTGAAGGGTTCGAAAATTTGCTGCTGCTGTTCCGCTGACAGGCCAATACCGGTGTCGGCAACGCTGATATAAATGCGATTGGGTTGGTGCAGGGCTTTGATGGTAACTGTGCCTTTTGGGGAAAATTTACTCGCATTACCCAATAAATTAATCAGTATGTGCAGTATTTTTTCCGGATCGGCCATGGGTAGGAAGCTGCCGTCATCAACATCGATATTCAATTGAATGGCATTTTTTTCCAGAAGTGGTGCTACTACGCTTACCGCCTCGTCCACCAGGCTGGAGAGTTTCACTTCGGTCAGGTCAAGTTCCATTCTGCCGGACTCAATCTTCGCCAGGTCCAGCACGCCGTTGATCAGTTTTAACAGGCGCTCGCTGTTGCTGATGACACGCGTCAGATCATTGATGTGGTTTTCATCGTCGGCCAGCTTTAATTCTTCGATCACCACCTCGGTGTAACCAATGATGGCTTGCAGTGGTGTGCGCAGTTCATGGCTCATCAGCGACAGGAATTCGCTCTTCGCCTGGCTGGCGTCCTCCGCCTTGCGTTTGGCAATGGCCAGGCGGTCTTTTGCGATCTGTAAATCTTTGCTGTGCTCCGCCAGGCGTTGATTGTCGCGGCGCTTGATGGTGTAGCCAATCAGGATGGTGATGATCAACAGCATGCCCAGACTCACCAGCCCCCATAAATAGGTCAAGGCTGTTTTTTGTGCGTCGACTTTTTCATCGAGGCCCGCGATAGCCTGGCGTTGTGTCAGTATTTCGTCTTCCTGGGACTTGATGGTGGTGTTGAGTTCGGCAAGTCGTTTTTCGCGGCGATCAATTTGTTGCACGATGGCATCCAGCTGCTGCTGTTGCTTATCCAGCTCCTGGGTCCGCTGTTCAACTTCTTCCAGTAAGCGGAGGCGTTCCTGTTTGCTTTGCTCAATTTGGTCAAGCTGGTTTTGTATCAACAGATTTTGATCCGCAATCAGCGCATCACTTTTCTGGATGCTCTGATTGAGCATCGCAAGTTGTGTTTCAAGACGCTGGTTTTTGGCTTCCTGGGCGTCAATCGCCGTGCTCAATTCGTTCAGTGTTTTTTCACGATTCTGTAATTGTCTTTGCAGCGCGACCAGGGACGCCTGCCCCTCGCGATATAGCCGGGCCACGTCAATCTCGGTGCCGCCGTTGAGTATCAATTCCGGCAAGGGCTGCAAGCCGTGGTTGATGATGTTTGAGCGGTTTACTTCGAAACGCAGCCGATCATTGTCAGTAATCAGGTTGATCATCACCAGTTGCTGGTTAGGGTATTCGGCGGTCACCAACAGCACCGGCTGGCCGCCGAGCGCATCATAGATGTCAGACACCATATTGTTGTTCGCTTGTTCTACATAAACCAGATGAAAGCGTGACAACGAATTGACGGTGGTGGCCTGGGTAACGGTAATAGGAAGATTCCTCAGCTTGACGCTGGCAGCCATGGTACGGATTTCATTGAGTAGCTGCGGATTGTCACTGCCATAAAACCCGATGTTGAATGACGCCATCGATTGTTCGTCGGGCCATTCAATATTCTTGGCGAAGTTGTAGAGGTAGGATGCCGTGATTTTATGTTTATTCAGGGCTTGCGCCTGGGAGACGAAAGAAAAGCAGCATAATAATAACAGCGCAAACCAGCACCACAGGTGGGACGGCTTTTTTATCTCCGGGGTGGCCCGAATAATGGTGTGTATAGGTTGTTGTTTCATCAACGTGCAATTAGGGGGCTGGTTGATCACGTCCTTGATACGATTTTAAACGATGTTTACAGCATAGCCGGTCGATAAGGATTTTAATAGCGCAGCGAACATTGATACCTGACGTATTATCCTCCCCTGAACCTCTGATACTCGTGGGTGTCCATCTTCCTGCAACGGGATTCTATTTTTATAAACGCGATAACAGGAGATTATTATGAGCGTCGAAGTCAGTGGCTTTTTAGGTTTTATATTATTGGTTTGTGTGATCTACGCGATTGTGAAAACCTTGCAGAGTCGCGCCAGCACGGGCACTAAAGTCATCTGGATTCTAGTGTTGTTATTCCTGCCCTTCCTTGGATTTATCTTGTGGCTATTCTTCGGGCCCAAGTAATCCCTCACCCTTGAATACCATCGTCAGGGCTCTCTGATTCCGGAGAGCCCTGAGCAATTTCGTCAGGCTATCTGTTCTGCTTATTTCGTCTACCAGCCGCAGGTTATGCGTCCAGTGTCGGTTCAACGCCGGATTTGTGCATGACGGCTGCGTGTATTTCTTCCAGCCTGCGTCCGCGGGTATCGATACCGTTTTGCAGTAACAAGCCACCAAAAAGAATGAGTGGAAGGGCGATGAGTAACGCGGAGATCGCCAGGTCATTGAATAGCCCCAGCACACCGCAGGCGGCACCGAGGATGCCGCCAAATTTGGAACTGGCGGCGACCAGTCCTGCGCCGGTGCCGCGCAAATGGACGGGATAAATCTCGGCAGCATAGGGAATGAGCATGGCGATCACACCGCTGGCGCTGATGAGTAATAGTGCGGTCGCCACGATGATGGCAGTGTGGGCATTGATCTTTAGCAACCCCAGTACCAAAAATAACAGCAAGCTGGCTGCCGTCATGCCGATAAACAGCACCAGGGTTTTGATGCTGCTCCAGTGATGATAGAGCCAGATCACCATCAAAATCCCGGGCAATGCCAGCAGGCCAGACTGTGCGAGAAGACCGTTGGCGGCTTCAGCGCTCATGCCCATGTCGCGCAAATTGGTCGGCAACCACAGTAGAAACCCGAAATTCACCAGGCCCCAGGCAACCCCGGCACCGACAAGTCCCAGTGTAATGCGCGCATAGGGGCCGCGAATCATGTCGCGAAAGCCGCCGGCATGTTGGACTTCAGCGGCTGTCGTTTGGTCGTCGGACTCCTGGTCAATGTGGGCGTTGAATTTTGCCAGGATAGCCCGAGCTTGCCGTTTCAGGCCGGCGCTGGCCAGAAAACGGGGCGATTCGGGGATATAGCGATTAAGGAATATCACCAGCAGGCCCGTCGGCAATCCCAGCATCCACAGCACACGCCAACTGAACAAGGGTTCAAGCACTGCCGCAGAACCGGACGCCAGGAGATAACCCGCAGAAGTTCCCACACCTCCGAGTGCCACCAGTAACCAGCCGCGGTGAGCCGCCGGAATCATCTCGGCCATCAGGGTAAAGGTGATGGGCAGCAAACCGCCGGCGGAGGCGCCCATCAGAAAACACATAATCAGGTTCCACTCAAAGGTCGGCATCGCGCCACAAATAGCGGTGCCGATAAACATGAGCGCTGATAACAGGATGGCCGCCCGGCGTCCCATGGTGTCGGCCAATCGTCCCCAGATGATCGAACCAACCGTCGTGCCGGTGAGCGCCACCAGTGCCAGCGTGCCGGCGGACTGTTTGCTGATCTCATACTCCAGCGTCATGCCCGGCATAACAAACCCAAGGGTAGCTGGCTTCATCACATCGACAGCAACGGCGACCACCAGCGCAATCACCAGCTTCCAATGCTCCCGATTGAGCGGCATGTTATCTGCCACATGGAAATGGATAGTGCTCTGATCATCGTGGCGCAACTGGGCCAGGCGCGGCATCAAACCGTACCAGGCCAGCAATACGCCCAGCGGAATCAGCCCCATACCCGTCAGCATGGTGGCGTCCATCGGCATGCCCACCATGCGGTAACCCATGTGGGAGGCGTGCATGAACATGGGGATATGAGCGAGTACTCCAGCGGTAATAAAGATGCAACCAAACCAGAACGCGAACGGATGATGAAAGGAGATACCTTGGGAATTCATACTGCCTGAACCTGTAGATAATCATTGTTATGGTGTTACAGAGCGTGTTCTACCCGGCGCATAAAACAATGGCAATCGAAAAGCCATAAATTTTGGCTATAGGAATTGCAGATAAAAAAACCACCGCACCCGTTGAGGCAGGTGCAGTGGCAAGAAAGTTACCATGGCTGACATGGGTAACTTGATTGGAATTCGGGGGTGATAAAAGTGGTTGGGTGATCCGCGCGGTTGATAGAGTCGAGGCGGAGAGTCTCTTTAGCCTGTTTTACCCGATAGTTAAAAACTCGATTAACTAATGCAATCTAAAAACAGCGTCCTTGCTGATGAGTCCATAAACCGATGATCAATATAGGCGACGATGGGTGGTGCCTTGTGTTGTCGCTTACCTCGCAATAGCAATAGGTGTTCTATTGATTGGCTGCCAGTGGCGTCACGTTATCCGTTTCCTTGTTTCCTGTAGCTCCCGCAGATTTCAAACCGGGGTTGATCATGCCCTTGGGTTGAGTATCTGCTTCGAAGGGTTCGAGCAACTCTTCCGGTTTACCCTTGCAGGCTTTGGCTAGCTGTTCGCGGCGCTGGGCGAGCAACAGCCCGATAGCTTCGCTGTGTTGATCGCTGATACCGGGAATTTCGCGCTCAATCAAACTGGTAATATTGGCGGCCAGTTCCAGATACTTGTCGTGTTCTTCGGCTTGTTTCTTATCTTCAAACATACTTCCGTCCCGATCGCATTGCCAAACGGCGATAACTGCCATGATCTTACCCTCGTGTTTTTACCTGTATTTCAACAATAGTAAACAGCGCATCTCGATACTGTTTTTATATACAGTATTCGTGCGCCGAAAGAATGTCAACGATTAAATGAGGCATAGTGTGGCCTGAATGTCAGGCTGTATCTCCCTGATAGAAGCATGGATAATGGCGCCCCTTAATCTGCGTCCTCAAGGAAATTCATCTTGTCCGATCAAGCGTCAACTCCCATCAAGCCCCGTGCCGGTATGCTGCGTTCCAGTGTGGTAACCGGGTCCATGACGATGATGTCGCGGGTGCTGGGGCTGGTGCGCGATCAGGTGTTGGCTCATGTGCTCGGTGCGGGGGGCGCGGCGGACGCATTTTTTCTGGCGTTCAAGATTCCGAATTTCTTCCGGCGGTTATTTTCCGAAGGCGCTTTTTCCCAAGCTTTTGTCCCGGTGCTGTCGGAGTATCGCCAAAACGGGCCCCATGCAGCGGTGCAGGCCCTGGTGGACCGGGTTGCCGGTTGCCTCGGGTCGGTATTGTTGTTGGTGACGGTATTGGCGGTGATCGGCTCGCCCGTTGTGGCTGCCATCTTTGCTTCAGGTTATTTAAACGATCCGCTTAAATTTACCTTACTGAGCGACCTGATCCGCATTACGTTTCCTTATTTGCTATTGATTTCCCTGACCGGTTTTGCGGGCGCGGTGCTTAACAGCTACGACCGCTTCGCGGTGCCTGCCTTTACCCCGGTGCTCCTGAATATTTGCATGATCGGTGCAGCGTGGTTTGCCTCGCCCTGGTTTTCCCAGCCGGTGTTCGCCTTGGCTTGGGGGGTATTGGTGGCGGGAATTTTGTCGTTGCTGTTCCAGCTACCTTTCCTGCGCCGCATTCACTTGCTGCCGGTGCCCAGGCTGGATTGGCAGGATCCGGGCGTCAAGCGCATCCTGACGTTGATGGTACCAGCGCTTTTTGGTGTCTCAGTCAGCCAGATTAACCTGATGCTGGACTCCATCCTTGCATCGTTTTTGCCCGACGGTAGCGTGGGCTGGCTGTTCTATTCAGATCGCCTGGTGGAATTGCCTTTGGGGGTATTCGCCATCGCGGTGGCGACGGTGATCATGCCCAATCTATCGCGCCAGCATGCCGCGCAATCGGGGGAGCATTTCAATCGCACCCTGGACTGGGCGATCCGGATGATCGTGCTGATTGCATTGCCCTCTTTGCTCGCCCTGGTGATCCTGGCGCAGCCGATTCTGTTTACCCTGTTTCACCACGGCCAGATGACGGTGCGCGATATCCTGATGTCTTCCTATAGTCTGCAAGCTTACGCCCTGGGATTGCTCGGCTTTATGCTCATCAAGGTACTGGCTCCGGGCTATTTTGCGCGTCAGGATATGAAAACACCGGTGCGGATTGGCGTCATTGCCGTCTTTGCCAATATCGGCATGAAAGCCCTGTTTGTCGCCCCGCTTTACTTCCTTTTCAACTTGGGGCACGTCGGTCTGGCGTTGGCGACGGCCCTGGCGGCTTATGTCAACGCTGGCTTGCTGTATCGTGGCCTGCGTCGCAGCGGCGTTTATCAGCCGGAGCGTGGCTGGGGAGGGTTGATGATGCGTTATGGCACAGCCAATTTGATGATGGTGTTGACATTGCTCGGTTTGTTGCAGCTCTGGAGCGACTGGGCAACCTGGGATTGGCTCCAGCGTGCCCTGCGGCTGGGAGCGCTATGTGGAGCCGGGTTCATGGTCTATGTGATTACGCTGGCGGTGGTTGGTGTACGTCTAAAAGACTTCCGCAACCTGTAAGCCGGGGCGAGATGCCCAGTGGGGGCGGGGTAGGCTGGCATTGCCTGCTCCTGTATACTCCCGCGTTCGTTTTAATACCCAATCGAGGCAATGTAGCAGTCTGTGACTCCGGCGCCCCCTGTATTTATTCGTGGCCTGCATAACCTGCGCCCCTGGCATCGGG
This sequence comes from uncultured Cellvibrio sp., assembly GCA_946481735.1. The sequence continues at coordinate 6,506 of CAMLOU010000049.1, read as the reverse complement.
GCTGCGTCGCCACAATCGGCTCTTTCGACGGCGTCCACCTCGGTCATCAGGCGATTTTGCGTCAGTTAGCGCAGGCTGCCGAAGCGCATCAGTTGCCCTCGGTGGTGATCATATTTGAGCCTCAGCCCCACGAATTTTTTTCTGGCGATAAAGCGCCAGCACGGCTGATGCGTCTGCGGGAAAAAATCCAGGCATTGTTTGCCGCCGGTGTCAGCCGCATATTGTGCATCGAGTTCAACGAGTCCTTGCGCAATTTATCGGCGCAGGCGTTTATTGACCAGGTGCTGGTCAGTGGACTGGCTATCAAGCATTTGGTGGTGGGGGACGACTTTCGGTTTGGCTGTGATCGCAAGGGGGATTTCAGCCTTTTACAAACGGAAGGTGCCAGGCACGGCTTTACCGTGAGTGACACCTGTACGCTGCTGTTGCACGGTGAACGTGTCAGTAGTACCCGTATTCGTCATTTGTTGGAACTGGGTGATTTTGCCCGGGCCGAAGAACTCCTGGGCCGGCCGTATAGCATTACCGGACGGGTAGGTTATGGCCAGCAACTGGGCCGCAAGCTGGGGGTGCCGACGGCGAATATTCACCTGTGGCGTTACCGCTCGCCGCTGCATGGCGTATTTGCAGTGACGGCCAGATTCAAGCAGGGTGATGTACATCGGGGGGTAGCCAACGTCGGGGTGCGCCCTACGGTGAGTGGCGACAAAAAACCCATCCTGGAAGTGCACCTGTTTGATTTCGCTACAGCAATTTACGGCACCATGATAGAAGTGGTGTTTCATCAAAAGTTGCGCGATGAACAACGCTTTCCATCGCTGGAAGCCTTGCAGGCACAGTTACAGCAGGATATTAAACACGCGCAGGATTTTTTTAACTCTCAAACGTTAAGTTGACCGTGGATCATGACTGATTACAAAGCGACATTGAATTTGCCCAACACCGACTTCGCCATGAAGGCGAACCTGGCCCAACGTGAGCCCGAGATGCTCAAACAATGGCAAAGCAACAATATTTATCAGCAAATTCGCCAAGCCCGCGCCGGTCGTGAACAATTTATCCTGCACGACGGCCCACCCTACGCTAATGGCGATATCCATATTGGCCACGCGGTTAATAAAATTCTTAAAGACATCATCATCAAGAGTCGTACCTTGAGTGGCTTTGACGCCCCTTACGTGCCGGGTTGGGATTGCCACGGACTGCCGATTGAACACAATGTGGAGAAAAAACTCGGCAAAGCCGGTGACAAAGTTGACGTAAAAACATTTCGCGCAAAATGTCGTGAATACGCCGCCAAGCAAGTGGCAGGACAAAAGCAGGATTTTATCCGCCTGGGCGTGTTGGGCGATTGGGACAACCCCTACTTGACGATGGATTACAAATTCGAGGCCGACATCATCCGCGCCTTGGGCAAGATTGCTGAAAATGGTCACTTGCATAAAGGATTCAAGCCGGTTTACTGGAGCGTCGTGGGCGGTTCTGCGCTGGCGGAAGCGGAAGTTGAATATCAGGAAAAAACCTCTTTTTCCATCGACGTAAAATTTGCCTTTGTCGATCAGGCGGCGGTTGAAAAAGCACTGGGTAAATTGACCGGGCGCGGGCAGATTTCGCTCGTTATCTGGACGACCACGCCCTGGACGCTCCCAGCCAACCAGGCCGTCAGTGCCAACGCGGAAGTGGATTATGTGGCGGTTCAGGTGGGCGAAGAGCGCCTGCTGATCGCGGAAAATTTATTGCTCAGTGTCATGGGCCGGGCAGGCGTCGCGGATTTTAAAGTGGTGGGTTATTGCAAGGGGGCTGTGCTGGAAAACCTGCAAGTCCAACATCCATTCTATGACCGACAAGTGCCAGTCATCCTGGGCGATCACGTCACCACGGAAGCGGGTACCGGCTTCGTACATACAGCACCTGATCACGGTGCTGACGACTTTGCAGTAGGCTTGAAGTACGACATCGGCACGCTCAATTATATTGACGACAATGGTTATTATCGCCCCAATGTGGCGATTTTTGCCGGCGACCATGTTTACAAGGTTGATGAAAAAGTTATCGATCTGTTAAAGGAAAAAAATGCACTGCTGGCGCAGGGCAAGATCACGCACAGCTTTCCGCATTGCTGGCGAACCAAGACGCCGTTGATCTTCCGTGCAACACCGCAATGGTTTGTCAGCATGAGTAAAAACCATCTGCGTGAACAGGTTGCCCATGCGGTGGATGGTGTTCGCTGGGTGCCGGATTGGGGCAAGGCGCGCATCGATGCCATGCTGGCCAGCTCGCCGGATTGGTGCATCTCGCGGCAGCGTACCTGGGGAGTTCCCATTGCGTTGTTTGTGCATAAAGAGACCCAGGAATTGCACCCGGAAACGCCGCGCCTGATCGAAGCCGTCGCGCAAAAGGTGGAGCAGAATGGAATGGATGCCTGGTTTGACCTGGACGCTGCGGAATTGCTCGGCGCCGATGCTGAACACTACACAAAAGTGACTGATACCCTGGATGTCTGGTTCGATTCGGGCGTAACGCATTACGCCGTGCTGGCGCAACGCGCCGGCCTGCGTTTCCCGGCGGATTTATATCTGGAAGGTTCAGATCAACATCGCGGTTGGTTCCAGTCATCATTGAAAACCTCCATGGCGATCAATGGTGTGCCGCCGTATAAAACTGTCCTCACGCATGGCTTTACCGTGGATGCTCAAGGGCGCAAGATGTCCAAATCCATCGGTAACGTGATTCCGCCGCAAAAAGTCATGAATGACCTGGGTGCTGATGTGTTGCGTTTGTGGGTGGCGGCGACCGACTTCAGCACCGAGATGAGTGTCTCGGATGAAATTCTAAAACGCACAGCGGATTCTTACCGTCGTATCCGTAATACCGCGCGTTTTATCCTGTCGAATTTAAACGGCTTTGATCCCTCAGCTCATGCGCTGGATATGCAGCAGATGCTGCAACTGGACCGCTGGATTGTCGGTCGCACCGCTGCGCTGCAGCAAGACATCATCAAAGCCTACGACAATTATCAATTGCACCTGATCTACCAGAAATTGCATAACTTCTGTGTGGTGGAATTAGGCGCGTTTTATCTCGACATTATCAAGGATCGCCAGTACACCACCAAAGCTGACAGCCTTGCGCGTCGCTCAGCACAAACGGCATTGCATTACATCATCGAAGCAATGGTGCGCTGGATTACACCCATCCTCAGTTTTACCGCTGAAGAAATGTGGCCGTTGATCCCGGGGCAGCGCGATAAAACAGTATTTGTGGCCGAGTGGTACAAGCTGCCGGCAATGCCCGCAGACTCCTTCGCCGATAGCTACTGGGATTTGGTTGCGCAGGTCAAAGATGAAGTCAATAAAGTATTGGAAGCCAAGCGCAACAGCGGGGAAGTTGGAGGCGGGCTGGGTACAGAAGTGACTTTGTATTGTGATAGCGAATTGCAACCAAAACTGCAGGCATTGGGTGATGAGCTACGCTTTGTCCTGATCACCTCAACCGCCGAAGTGCGTCCCGCTGCTGAAGCAAATCATGCGGAACCGACGGCGCTGAAAGGTTTACGTGTTGCGGTTAAAAAGTCTGCTCATATCAAATGTGCGCGCTGCTGGCACCATCGTGCCGATGTTGGCGCAAATGCCGCGCACCCGGAAATTTGTCTGCGTTGTGTTGAAAATGTGGACGGTGAGGGCGAGCAGCGTCAATTTGCCTGATCACGCTGTGTAATGATGTTGCTATTAATGATGTTGCTAGGGAAAATTCATGCTGAATAAAATTCCTGCTCAAGCTTGGCGTTGGTATGGTCTGGCACTCCTGGTAATTGTGCTGGATCAAATCAGCAAACACTGGGTCGAAGCGGTATTGACATATAACGAGCCGGTTGTATTTACCTCGTTTTTTAACTTTACCTTGCGTTACAACCCAGGCGCAGCGTTCAGCTTCCTAAGCGACGCCGGTGGCTGGCAACGATGGTTTTTTACTGTTGTGGCGATTGTCGTCAGTGCATTGCTGGTGGTGTGGATTGCGCGCGTCGCTGCGACAAAAAAACTGGAGGCCTTCGGCTTGACCATGATCCTCGGTGGCGCCATCGGCAATGTCTATGATCGTATCGTGCTGGGCCATGTTGTCGATTTTATTGTGGTGCATTATCAGGATTATTATTGGCCCGCTTTTAACCTGGCAGACTCTGCCATTACCTTAGGCGCCATCCTGTTGATTGCCGATATGATTTTCACCAAGGAAAAGCCAGTCAATGCGTGAATTAACCGTCGGACCAGGTACGAAAGTTACCCTGCGTTTTTCGCTGACGCTCGCGAACGGCGATGTGATCGACTCCAATTTTGAACGCGATCCGGCCACCTTTACCGTGGGTGACGGCAGCTTATTGGTAGGATTTGAAAAAGCGATCTTCGGTATGCAGGAAGGTGACCGCGAAACATTTTTGATCAAGCCCGAAGAAGGGTTCGGCCAGCGTAACCCCAATAATATCCAGGAAATCGCGCGCGATCAGTTCAGTGAGGATATTGAGTTAAGTGAAGGGCTGATGCTGTCATTCGCTGATGCGCAGAAAACTGAATTGCCTGGGGTGGTGCAACGTTTTGACGATGAACGGGTAATTGTTGACTTTAACCATCCGCTGGCAGGGCGCGACATCCTGTTTGATGTGGCCATCTTGCGTATAGAACCTGCACAGGTACATTAACACTATGCAAATTAAACTTGCCAACCCACGGGGCTTTTGTGCCGGTGTTGATCGCGCCATCGACATTGTGAATCGTGCACTCGATGTATTTGGGGCACCGATTTATGTGCGCCATGAAGTGGTGCATAACAAATTTGTGGTGGATTCGCTACGCGAACGCGGCGCTGTATTTGTTGATGAGCTGGATCAGGTGCCGGATGATGTGATCGTTATCTTCAGTGCTCACGGTGTTTCCCAGGCTGTGCAGCAGGAAGCGAAACGGCGCAGCCTTCAGGTTTTCGATGCCACCTGCCCGCTAGTGACCAAGGTCCATATGGAAGTGATGCGTTACAGCCGCGAGGGTCGCGAGTGCATTTTGATTGGCCACGCAGGCCATCCGGAAGTCGAAGGGACCATGGGGCAATACGACAACAGGAACGGGGGTGAAATCTACCTCGTTGAAGACGAAGAAGACGTTGCCCAGCTTCAGGTGAAAAACCCTGAGGCTCTGGCTTATGTGACGCAGACCACCTTGTCCATGGATGATACGGCCAAGGTTATCGATGCGCTGCGCGAAAAATTCCCCAGCATCCAGGGCCCGCGCAAAAATGATATCTGCTATGCCACCACCAACCGCCAGGACGCTGTACGTCAGTTAGCGTTGGAATGCGACCTGGTGTTGGTGGTCGGATCGCCCACCAGCTCCAACTCTAATCGCCTGCGTGAACTGGCGGAGCGATGCGGCACCGAGGCTTATCTCATTGACGGCCCGGATGATATTCGTTGTGAATGGTTACAAGATAAAGCCAGTATCGGTATTACGGCAGGCGCATCCGCCCCGGAAGTTCTGGTACAGCAAGTCATTGAACGGCTGTGCGCACACGGCGTTAACGCGCCGCAAGAACTTCCGGGGATTCCTGAAAATATCAGTTTTTCGTTGCCTAAAGCCTTGCGTAGTCAGGATGCCGGATAAACCCGGTGCGGTGTTTTGGAGCTGAATATCGTATTCGCTCAGCTGTGTTCCATACCTGGCTGTGCATCATCCATTAAAAGCTACACAGGCGTCAGCTGACACCGATTCGACACGCATTCTGCCGCTACGCGCGAGCACCAGCTGAAATCCATCCCCATCGTTTTCCGGGCAAACGCGTAGTGTCCCGGCCTGAAAGCTGCCGCCGTTGGCGCGGCCGACCTTCCTGCTTTCGCCGGTGCCGATGAAGGAGATGTAATCCCGAACCGGACCATTGGAATACACTTTTACTCCTTCGGGCAGTGCTCCTTCAAAGATAAGTGCCTCCTCGCCATCACGTATTCCGTTATTGTTTGTGTCAATAAAAAGCTCCCATCCATCCCCCCAACTTCCCTTGTGCATCAGGGTTGCGCGTTGATTTTGGCTGACGGCGAGCGTACGGGCGTGCTGAACTGACTGGAGCAGCTCCTGTAAAGCAGCTTGGGTGCGGGTATTCTGAACCTGATGTGAGAGGCTTGGCACACCTATTGTGAGAAGTAATACCAAAATCAGGAGGGTAACTAATAACTCAAAAAGCGTAAAACCACGAGCCGACATAAGACAATCATCCTTGAAAAAACAGTAAGTTACGAGACACTTTAACAGCAGCCTATCCACAACCCGTGGTCGCCCTGCCGTTCATTCATCCCTGTTGACCGCGTATCGTTGAAACTGCTCCACACCAGGCAGCTTGTGATAGCGTGGGCCAATATAAACATCGAAGAACTATGCGTCCAGCCTTTTTCAGCAGGCTTTATGACTGATTCTGCATAAATTGGTGACAGGTTTATTCTTTTGTGCTTGTGCGAATGGGTATAGTGGCGC
>CAMLOU010000048.1 GCA_946481735.1 uncultured Cellvibrio sp. | reverse complement strand
GGATTAGCGCAGCGTAATCCGACACCCAGGCGAATTAAGATCGCCCAAAATCACCGCACAAAAAACGGCACGTTCGCCGCGGCGGCTCGATTAAACCGATTGGTCACATAAGCAAACAAACGATAAGGCCCACCCTCATCCGGCGCTTTGAACTCAAGGGTTCCTTTCCCATCGTCCTTCACAATCAAACCTTCCACCGCTTTCGGGCGCGCTTCCGGATCGCCGCCGGCGCGGATGTCGGTGCTTTCCGGTAAAAATTCCCAGCGCACCGTAAAGGCTTCGTTGTCGGGATGAAACGCATCCACTTGCGCGGTGTAAGTTTTTCCCGCTTCCAGGTAGATACTGTCTTCCGCTTTTTTACCATCAATCAGGAAGCTGCGAATGGAAGGGGCGCGTTCTTTCGGCCACTCGCCGGTCCATAAAAATTGCATGGTATCCACCACTTCAGTCGCTTCACCGGACTCCAGAAACATGCCATACCAGGTCGGCGTGGTTTCCTGTTTCTGGCCCCACAAAAACGCATAGGAACCCAGCGCCTGATCGGGCGCGCCGAGCACGCCGGCTGCGTAGCGCTCGCGATAGGATTGCGCTTTTTCGGTGGTGGTTTGTTCGATGGGCACATCCCACGCTGTCTTGGCAATTTGCCAGTGGCCGGTGGGGCCCCATTCGGTTACGACATAGGCGCCGGTCCAGCCGATGTCTTTCAGCGTTTGCGGCAGGGTTTCAAGGCCGCCGTAAATATTGACGCTGAGGTAATCAATACTCGGCACGCGTTCCATAATCAGGCGCGCTTTTTCGGCGTCGATACCGGCGGTGACGGTGGTGATCAAATGGTTGGGGTCGAGTTCGCGCACCATCTTCGCGATATCTTCAATGGCATACCACACCTTGGTGTTGGTATAAAACAAATCGACTTCATTGCCCAGGCCCCACACAAGCAGTGCCGGGTGGTCCTTGTATTTCAGAACCTGCTCACGCACTTCTTCCTTTTGCTTGGCCACCGCCGCCTCGTCGTTGTAATCAAAACCGTGACGCTCGTGACCCAAACGCAGTCCCATCATGACCGTCAGGCCATGCTTGTGCGCCTCATCAAGGATACGTTCGGCATCGTTGGTGCCCCAGGTCCGCAGGGAATTGCCGCCGCTGGCGGCCAGGAGCGGGATGTTATGACTGCCGCCGGCACCGCGAATAAAATAGGCCTGGTCGCCGCGATAAATCCGGTAACGACCGTCTTCCCGTTTCAAGGTGACCGGTATAGCACCGCGTGTGGACGATGTTTGTGCTGCTGAAGTGTCCGCCGGAGGATTTTCTACGGAGGGGCTACAGGCGGCGAGCAGTGCGGGTAAGGCGAGCGAAAAAAGGAGCTTGCGCATGATGTTGTTCTCTTGTTATGGATGTGTTGGTATGGCGGGAAGCCGAGGTCCCGTTCATTTACGGTAGTCGATTACTCGGCGTGACTCAAAACAATTTTCGTTAAGATGGTGGGTATTTTTGGGACGGGTGTCGGATTACGCCGTGCTAATCCGACCTACGCTGATTGTGTGGAAAAGCGATTGATGAAGCAGGCTTTGGGTTTTCGAATATTGGTAATCGCGGCATTGGCTCTGGTGGCGATGCTGGTTTTGCAGTTTGCGCCCTTGCCAGAGAAATTGAGCCGCGTGAGCTATGCCAGGATATTGCTGGATCGCAATGGTCAGTTGCTCGGTGCGAGCATTGCCGGCGATCAGCAATGGCGCTTCGCGCCGGTGGATAAGCTGCCGGAAAAATATGTGCAAGCCTTGTTGCTGTTTGAAGACCGCCGGTTTTACCAACATCCCGGTGTCGATCCCGTGGCAATTGCGCGCGCTGCCTGGGGCAATCTGCGCGAAGGGCGCGTCACCAGCGGCGGCAGTACCATCACCATGCAGCTGGCGCGTATGCTGCGCGACGACCCGCCGCGTACGCTCATCAGTAAAATCATCGAAGCCTTGCGCGCGCTGCAGTTGGAATGGCGTTTTACCAAAGATGAATTGTTAATTCACTACGCCAGTCACGCGCCTTTTGGTGGCAATATCGTCGGTTTGCGCGCGGCAGCCTGGCGATATTTTGGCCGCGCGCCTGAGGAATTATCCTGGGCTGAATCCGCTTTGCTTGCCGTTTTACCCAACAGCCCGGCCTTGATTCATCCGGGGCGTCAGCGGGATGTGTTACAAACAAAACGTAACCGTTTATTGCAGCGTTTGCATGCGCAAAAAAAATTATCGGCCCTGGACCTGGAGCTGGCGCTGCTTGAACCCCTGCCAGAAAAACCGCAACCCTTGCCGCAAGCGGCGCCGCATTTGCTCTCGACATTAACACAACAATTTCCACACAACGCTGTGTTGCACTCAACGCTGGATGCGTCGTTGCAACAGCATGTCCAGCACATCGTGCAGCGTCACAGTCGGCGCCTGGCGAATGAAGGGGCGAATAATATTGCGGTGTTATTGATTGACCATCAGGCCATGGCGGTGCGCGCTTACATTGGCAATCAGGCGTGGCAAGATGAACAGCGTTATGCACCGCACGTGGATATTATCCAGCGCCCACGATCCACCGGCAGTATTTTAAAACCGGTGTTGTACGGCTTGATGTTGCAGGATGGCGAATTGTTGCCGACCACCCTGGTGTCTGACATCCCCACGCAATTCGCCGGCTATAAACCACAAAATTATGATCGCCAATATCGCGGTGCAGTGCCCGCTCATTACGCGTTGGCCCATTCACTGAATGTGCCGGCGGTGCGTATGCTGCGCCAGTACGGTATCAGCCGTTTTCATCATCACTTGCAGGCGTTGGGGATGACCACGTTATTTCGTGCGGCGGATGATTATGGTCTGACATTAATTCTTGGCGGTGCCGAGGGCACGCTGTGGGAACTCACGGGTATTTACGCGCGCATGGTCGCCAGTGCCCGCGACGGAGCGGATGCTACGCATTCCGCGGTGCGTCTGTTGCGGAATGAACCGGCGGCATTCGCATCGCCTGCGGTATTGGATCAAGGTGCGGCCTGGCTAACCTTGCAGGCGATGGTAGAAGTGGTGCGGCCCGGCAATGAAAATTTATGGCGGGATTTTTCCGGCAGCCAGACTATCGCCTGGAAAACCGGTACCAGTTATGGCCTGCGCGATGCCTGGGCCATCGGCAGTAATGGCCGCTACACGCTGGGTGTATGGGTGGGTAATGCCGGTGGTGAAGCCGCGAGTTTTTTGAGCGGACAAACCAGCGCGGCGCCGATTTTATTTGACGTATTTGATCGCGTCGGGGCGAGCAGTTGGTTTGATCGGCCGTTGCACGCGTTGAAGACGGTCAGTGTGTGTCGCAACGACGGTTACCTCGCCGGCGGACAGTGCGCTGCTCAAGATATTTTGATTCCGGTCGATAGCCATTTCCAGCAAGTCACGCCGTTTCATCGGCGTGTGCACCTGGATAACACCGGCCAATTTCGTGTACACAGTCGGTGCGAATCGGTTAGTCATATGCAAACGGTGGATTGGTTTGTACTGCCGCCGGCGCAGGAATTTTTTTGGCGGCAATACCACAGCGATTATCGCAGCTTGCCGCCCTGGCGCCAGGACTGTTTGGCCGAACGCGGTGAGGTGGATGATGACCAACCTATGGATTTGCTGTATCCCCACGAAGGCAGCCGGGTTTATATTCCGGTTGATCTGGATGGTCGCCGCAGCCGCGTCGTATTGCAAGCGGTACACCGCCAGCCACAGACGATTGTGTACTGGCATCTGGATGATAATTTCCTGGGAGAAACCAATACCTTCCACGAACAAAGTGTGTCGCTGGAACCGGGCTGGCACAAATTGTTATTGATCGACCAACAGGGTTATCGGCTGGAGCGCTGGTTTCAGGTGTTGGGCGATACGCCGACAGAATAAAAGAAACAATCATCAAGAGGAAACATAATGGAAAATGAAATCTACAAAACACCGGAAGCGGATCTGGAATCGCCCATCATTGAGGACGCTAATGAGCAATTTTATGTGGTCTCACCACAAAAATTCCTGGTACTGTTTTTTTTGACGGTGGGTATGTATCGGCTTTACTGGTTTTATAAACATTGGGCGCAACATAAAAAACACATTGATTCCGATGTCTGGCCGGTTGCGCGCACCATCTTCTCCATATTTTTTACGCATTCCCTGTTTGACTTAATTGATTTCCGCTTAAAAGATAAAAATATCTCCTACCATTGGTCGCCTACGATTCTGGCAACTTGCTACGTTATCCTGTTGGTGGTCGAAACCGTAGTGGAACGATTGTCGACCAAAGGTATTGGTTCTCCGGCGACGGATATCGCGTCGGTCCTGTTGCTGCCCGTGCTGGTATGGCCCTTGTATAAAGCGCAAATGGCTGCCAATGCCGCCTGCGGTGATCCGCAGGGAACGCGCAACAGCCAGTTCACCTTGTATAACTGGTTGTGGATTGCACTTGGCGTGCTTTTCTGGGGCTTTGTTGCGCTGGGTATGTATGCCGTCCTGACAGGAATTGCGGAATAATCCTTACTCTGGGCAGGTCGACAGGTACTTCTCCCGACTTGCCCGTTGTTCTTTTTACAGCGCTTCCTTGTAATTCTGACAACTCCTCTCGCCGTGTTGCACACCTCCCGTGTAAATTCGCGTTGCGCTCTCATGGAATAAAAAATGCAGTCGATTTTATATCGCTGTGATGACAGGAGTTCTGCTGTGCGCAAATACCCGAATATCCCATTGGTGGCATATGCCATTGTCGTGACCTTCACTGTAATCTTCTTTTGAGGAGGCTCGGCGATGCGTAGGCGGCACATAAAAAGCATGGGCAGTCTGTTAAAAGAAACCTTCACCCAATGGATCAATCGCGATCCGTTTCGTAACAGCACCGTTATCGCGTACTACACTATCTTCTCTTTACCGGGGTTACTCATCATCATTATTAACCTGGCCGGTTATTTTTTTGAGCAACAGGCAGTCAGTAATGAAATAAACCAGCAGGTGCGCGCGCTGGTCGGCAGCAAGGCGGCGCAGGATGTGCAAGCAATTGTCTCCAATGCCAGTCAAAGCGAGGGCTTTACGCTTTCTTCGGTCATCAGTTTGGCGACGCTGCTATTCGGTGCAACGGGTGTGTTTTATCAGTTGCAGCAAACCCTGAACGTGATGTGGGAAGTTAAACCACAGCCCAAACGCAAATTACTTAAGCTGGTGATGGATCGCTTGTTCTCTTTCGGGCTGATTCTGGTAGTGGGTTTTCTGTTGTTGGTGTCACTGGTGTTATCCACTGTGTTGAGTATGATCAGTAACTGGGTCGCGGCGTATTTTTCTGATTCACTCAATATTGTTTTTCGTCTGCTCGATATCAGCGTTTCTTTGGGTGTTATTACCTTGTTATTCGCCGCTATCTATAAATTCCTGCCCGACGCGGAGATCGAATGGCGCGATGTCTGGATCGGTGCGCTGGTCACCTCGTTGTTATTTGTGCTCGCCAAGTTCGCCTTGGGACTTTATTTTGCTTACAGTGATCCGGGCTCTGCCTATGGCGCGGCAGGCAGTATTATCCTCATTATGCTTTGGGTGTCGTATGCGGGCATGATTCTGTTTTTTGGTGCAGAATTTACGCGGGTTTATGCACGGCACCATGGCCGCCAGATTGTGCCCTCGGATTATGCCGTGTCCACGGCGGCTGAATCGAAGCAGCCTGATAAGCAGCCTTGAATGGTTTTTGCCACTTATTTCAATAAGGTGGTTTTTCCCTTGCCCAGGTTTTTCTCATCAGGATACGTCCTTGTCGTACATCTCCTTACCTGATGAAGAAAAAATCTTTCCTTGCGGGGCAGTTGTTGCGCTTAATCAAGTTGCATTGAAACCACATTCGGTTGTGGATTCACAATTTCGATATCCACGCGACGTTCCAGTGCGTAGGTATCGGCATTGTCCTGTGGCGTCTTGGGGCGATTTGCACCGTGGGCGGTAATGCTGATGCGTGAATAATCCACACCGGCCGTCTCAAGGGCATCTTTCACGGAGATGGCGCGGTAGTGAGACAGGACTTCGTTATAATCTTCGGTGCCGCGTGGATCGGCGTAACCGTGCAGGTGGATGTTCAAATGTTGGTGCTTGTTGAGGAAATCAGCGAGAATCTGCAATTGCTTTTCGCCCTGCGCAGTGAGACTGTCTGACCCGGTCAGGAACAGGACTTGTAGTTGCAATTGATCAAAGGTTTGTTGTTGCAGTTGTTCCAGCGCTGTACTACGTTCAATTAATTCGGTGTTCAAATGAGAAATGGTCATCTCTGCATCCGCCTGCGCCAGTTGGGCATTGTCAAGTTGATCGGCTTTTTCAATTTGTTCACCCAGGTAAGCACCACCTATGGCGCCTACAAACAAACCGATGGGGCCACCGGCGATGGCGCCGAGGATGCCCGCGGTGGTAAACACCGTCGCTTGCTTGACATCGGTTTTGACATCGTCAGCCTGTGCGGCCAACGGCAGGGTGGCAGATGAGATGAGAGCCATGGATAATGCGATTGCTTTTTTCATGATTGCGATCCTTTTATGTAAATGCGTAAGGGGTATAAGTGTTTAAGGAAAATGTGTTCTTGACGATGGTTAGTAAACCGCAGGAAAAAGGCAGGTCCGTGGCGAGAAAAAGGAAAAGCACGGATGAATTATGGCGAATTGTGGCAGGCGATTCAGGCGCGCTGCCCGACTACATACCCAGAGAAAACCCATGACAAAAAAGATAAGTGTGATGATCGCGTTGTTGCTGATGACTGGATGTGCAACCCTGAGCAAAGACGAATGTTTAAACGCGGACTGGCATATGATCGGTTTTGAAGATGCCAGCAGCGGTTACGCCCTGGATCGTATCGGACAACACCGCAAAGCCTGCGCCTCGGTCAAGGTCGTGCCGGATATGACGGCCTACGAAGAAGGCCATCGCAAGGGTGCGCGGCAATATTGCACGCGCGAACGCGGTTACAGTGAGGGCGCGCGCGGAAATGCCTATCGCGGTATTTGCCCGCTGGATCTGGTCGATACCTTTATGCAGGCATATCGCGATGGTCAGGATCGCTATCAGATTGAAAAACAACTCAATGACATGGCCTCGGCCATGGTATCCATTAAACACCGTATCGAAGAAATTGATGCAGACATTGCCTACCACGAAGGTGAAATTATCAGCGAGCAAAGCGATTCTGACGCGCGCGCGGAGCATCTCCGGATTATCCGCGAGCTGCGCTACGAGTTGAGCGACTTGCAGATTGAGCTGGTGAATATGGAAGAGCAACATTATCGGCTGGATGGTGATTATCATCACCTGCTGAATCAGCACCGCCGCCAGGGTTATCAATAAAAATTTTCATCGGGACGTTTACATGCCAGGTATTAATGTTCAGATTTTAGTTGCCGCCGTGCTCGGTGTTCTCCTGGGCTGGTGGGTCAGCGGGCTCGGTGATACCTCGGTTACGCGTGACGTGGTGCTTTATACCAGTGGCATTGTCGGCGGTATTTTTATTGACTTACTCAAGATGGTGTTGATCCCCCTGGTGTTTACATCGATCGCGGTGGGCATTGCGAATTTGCAGGCGCATCACCAGGTGCACCGCGTATGGATGACCACGCTGGGTTATTTTGCGGTTTCCACCAGCCTTGCGATGTTGCTTGCGTTAACGGTCGCGAATATTTTCAAGCCGGGTGCCGGGCTGGAGTTATCCTTATTCAAGGATGCGATGGAAAATTTCGAAGCCAATCAATTAACCATGGCAGAATTTTTTGTTCATTTTTTTCACAATCTGTTTATGAATCCGTTCGCGGCCCTTGCGCAGGCAAAGGTGTTGCCGGTGGTTATCTTTGCGTTATTTATCGGCATTGCGCTGGTTATCGGCGGTGAACGCTATCGCAATATTCTGACGTTGTTGCAGGAATTTCTTGAACTGATCATGCGTATTGTGCGCTGGATCATGGTGCTGGCGCCGCTCGGTATCCTGGCGCTGTTGATCAAACTGGTGGGCACGCAGGATGTCATGCTATTAAAAACCGTGACCGGTTTTATCGCACTGGTGTTTGGTACGACCCTGATTCACGGATTGGTGGTTTTACCCTTGCTGTTATTTATTGTTACGCGCAAGTCGCCGCTCTGGTTCCTGCGCGGCGCGCGCGATGCCATGGTCACCGCTTTTGCCACCAGTTCCAGCACGGCGACCTTGCCGGTCACCTTGCGTTGCGCCGAGGAGCAGCTCCATGTCCGGCGCGACATCGCCGGTTTTGTCATTCCCCTGGGCGCGACGGTGAATATGGATGGCACCGCGCTCTATGAAGCCGCTGCGGCTTTATTTATTGCCAACCTGGTTGGCATTGAGCTCAGCCTTGCGCAACAACTGGTGATTTTTTTCACCGCCATGATTGCCTCCATGGGCGCGCCGGGTATTCCCAGTGCAGGCATGGTCACCATGATCATGGTATTGCAATCCGTCGGTCTGCCTGCGGAAGCGGTTGCCATTCTGCTACCTATCGATCGCCTGCTCGATACGGTGCGCACAGCGGTCAATGTGGAAGGCGATATGGTCGGTAGTTTGGTCGTGCAGCATGTGACGGATCGTTAACCGGATTACGCAGGATTTTCTTTCGGCGCTTTACCGCTAAAGAAATGTAAATTCCTCTGCCTTGCGTGGATTCTCCATGCGCCTTCTATTTCACTCTCTATAATAGGCGCAACTTTTCAATCATCCGCTGCCCGGAGCCGTTGTGACCCTGCCTAAAACCCCCAAAACTTTCTGGCTCAGTGTGCTGGTATTGGCCCTGCCGGTCGCTGCGCAGATGTTGTTGCAGTCCATGCTCGGCATGGCCGATG
The DNA here is from genome assembly GCA_946481735.1 of uncultured Cellvibrio sp. The sequence goes on along the minus strand of CAMLOU010000048.1, from coordinate 17,465 downwards.
TCATCATGGTGGGCGGCTTGGGGCCGCAGGCGATTGCGGCGGTGGGGCTGGCGGCGAAGATCCATTTTTTATTGCTGGTATTGATGAGTGGCCTGGCGACTGGCTGTAGTGTGCTGGTAGCGCAGTACACGGGCGCGCGGGATTTTCCCAGTTGCCAACGCACCGTGTCGGTGACCTTGTTTGTCGGCATGGTGGTGATGCTGCCGTTCACCCTGGCCTTCGCATTTGCCGCACCCATCTGGGTAAACTGGATTAACCCGGACCCGCAGGTAGCCGCGCTGGCTGCACAATATTTACAAATCACCGCGCCGGTCCTGTTGCTGACGCAAGTGATCGTGATCTTCGAAGCATCACTGCGTGCGTTGGGCAATACCACCATGCCGCTGATAGCCGGTGTGATTGCGGCGATTGTGAATATCACCCTGAACTACGCCTTGATCTTCGGCCACTGGGGCTTTCCGGCGCTGGGTGTTGCCGGTGCGGCCTGGGCAACCCTGGCGGCGCGCGCACTGCAACTGGGTTTTATGCTCAGCTATTTGTACCTCACCAGACACGGCTTCGCTCTGACCTTTGCGCAACTGCGCGGGGGCATCGACAAAGAACACATCCTGCGTTACAGCGTATTTGCCTTACCGCTGGTAGCGAACTACGCGATATGGGCCGTGGGCAATTCGGCCTACCACGTTATTACCGGCTTTGCCGGCACCGAAGCGCTGGCCGTCATGGGCGTTATCGTTCCGTTGGAAAGTGCATTTTTTGCTTTGTTTGTGGGACTGGCCAACGCCTCGGCCGTATTGGTAGGCCGCGCGCTCGGCGCCGACGACACCGCCGAAGCCTGGCGACTCTACCGCTTCTTCGACCGCCTCACCCTCGGGCTGGTCATTTTCTTCAGCCTCGCCCTCTGGTTTGCACGGCCGTATATTCTGCTGGTGTTTGATCAACTGGATGAAAAATCCACGGTGCTGCTGATGAACACCCTCGGCGTTTTCTGCGCACTGGTGTGGCTGAAAATTCTCAACATGATTCGCATCATCGGCGTACTTCGCGCCGGCGGCGACAATCGTTTTTGTTTGATCACCGACACGGTCGTCATGTGGGTATTCGGCCTGCCCATATACGCGGCAGCCGTGTTCTTTGGCAACTACTGGTTCGTTATTTTGTACGCACTCATGTTCCTGGAAGACGGCCTGAAATTTTTACCCGTTATCCGCCGTATCCGCACCCGCAAATGGATCAAAAACCTCACAACTTAATATTTTAAGTGCACTTATTCTTTCAATAATTCAGTTTCTTGGCACATTGTTCGGAGATGGTGCGGGTAAGGGGTTGTGAGACCATCACCGACATGGATGTCGGTGATGAGCCCCCATGGACGACCCACATGGATGTGGGAAGTGTCCTGAAGCGCCGGGAGCGCATAGGGGCCGGGTTCACGGCGTGTCTCACAACCCCTTCCCCGCACCATCCGGCGCGCTCAAAATTACCCAGTAAACTTATCCCGAAACATAAAAAACACCGCCCCCAACAAACACAACCCCGCCCACAAATAATCCAGCTTCAACGGCTCCTTCATGTAATACACCGCAAAAGGCACAAACACACTCAACGTAATCACTTCCTGCATAATCTTGAGCTGCCCGACGTTCATTACCGTGTAACCAATCCGGTTCGCCGGTACCTGCAAAAGGTATTCAAACAACGCGATACCCCAGCTCACCAATGCCGCGATGATCCAGGGTTTTTGATTCAATTCTTTCAGGTGCGCATACCAGGCAAAGGTCATGAATACATTACTGCACGTCAACAAACAGATCGTGATTAAGGTGGCCTGCACGATAAAACCTCAAGAAAAAATTTAATGAGATGTGGCCGCGAGCGCGGTGTTTTTTTCAGCGCGTGCGCCCAACCAATAAGACACAGGCACACTGCCCAGCCAGGAGATGACGAAAGCAATCTTGGCGGTAGTCAACCAGGGACTGTCGGCGGCGAGGGCCTTGTTGATGGCTGCGCGAATCGACAACATATCAGCGGGAATCTGGCCGTTGACGATGCGCTCGGCGATGACCTGCGCAACATCCATCACGTAGTACATGATGTAACCGACGGCGAGGGTAGCGGGCAGGGCGAAGAGTAAAACCAGCCAATAGCGCTTCATTAAAAAAAATCCTGCGCCGGGATACACCAGTCCGGAGAAAAGCGCGGCTTTCAGGGAAAGTTTCATGGATCACCTGCTGACAAAGGAATTTATTCCGGCACCACTTGCACTTGACGATAGTGACCCTCGCCCGGCTTTGCAAGCTTATCGGCAAGGTAGGGCAAAGCAGCTTCCATCTCCGCCCACAGGGTCCAGGGTGGATTGATTACGATCATTCCGCTGGCACTCATACCATAGTCGGGATGATCCGGCGCAATGCCGAATTCGAACAGTTGAATATTGCGAATGCCACTTTTTTGTAGCGCCCTTTCCATCTCGTCAATGCGCTGGCGCAACACCACCGGGTACCAGATCAGGTAGGTGCCGGTAGCGAAACGTTGATGGGCGCTGATGACCTGCCTGACCAGATGCTGGTAATCGCTCTTGATTTCGTAGGACGGGTCGATCAACACCAGGCCGCGCCGGTCCGGCGGCGGCAGCAGCGCTTGCAACCCCTGGAAGCCGTCTTCCTCGATAATCTTGACGCGCGGATCTTTACCGATGGCTTCGCGCAGCAAGCGGCAATCGGTACTGTGCAATTCGTGTAAAAACAAACGGTCTTGCGGGCGCAGCAGCGCCTGGGCCAGCAACGGCGAGCCAGGGTAGTGGGCGAGCGTTTGCTCGGGATTAAAGGCTTGAACGGCTTTTACGTAAGTGGCGAGCAGTGGCGGCAAATCCGCCTTTTGCCACAATTGACCGATTCCGTTGTCATACTCACGATTCCTGATGGGCTGGTGTCCACCAAAGTGGTAACCGCCGGCACCGGCATGGGTATCGATAATCCGGAGCGGTTTATCTTTTTGTTGCAGATAAGACAATGTGTGTAACCACACGCTGTGTTTAAGCACATCGGCAAAATTGCCGGCGTGAAAAGCATGACGATAACTGAGCATCGGGTTCCTGCCGGGCTGTTGAATCGGCGCTGAGTATAACGGTTAAACGCGGATTTTACGCAGCAAAGGTTTTACAAAAAATAACACCTTCGCGGCGCGCGTGCTTTGAGGATATCCGTCAAAACGGTAAAGTAACGGCTATATTCAGGGTCGGTTGTCATCCCCGGAGGTGATGGCGTTCAACCGCTGTATGCAGGGTTTTTTTTAATGGTTGTCAGGACCTTGTTGTAAATTGACTGTGTAGGATGTAAACCTTGCTGCGATTCCCCGCTAACCTATTGTTGCCTGTCACGCTGCTCGCCGCGCTCGGGTGGAGCCTGACGGTGGCCGCTCAGCCCAAACCGACTATCGAGATCAAGGGTGGCAGCGAAGCACTGCGGGAAAACGTCCGCCATTTTCTGCCGCTGTATGACGAAGCCTGTAACACCCCGCCCTGGCGCTTGCGTTCCCTGCTGCGCGAATCCGAGCGCGAAATTACCGCTGCCGGCCAAGCCCTCGGCTATTACCACCTGACCTTTGAACATGAATTAACCCGCACCGATGACTGCTGGAATATGGTGGTTACGCTCACGCCCGGTGATCCGGTGCTGGTGCAGGAAGTGCGAATTGTCATCAGCGGTGATGGGGTCAATGATCCGGCGTTTCAGCGTATTCAGGAAAAACCTGATATCACCAAAGGTGATCAGCTGAATCATGGCCGTTATGAAACCCTTAAAAATCGTTTCACCACCCTCGCGGCCAATCGCGGCTATTTTGACGGTAAGTTTCAGCACGCGCGGGTGGCAGTCAATGTCGGTGAGAATGCCGCCGTGGTGGAATTGGTGTACGACACCGGGCCGCGCTATCGCATTGGTACTATCAACATTGAACAGGACATCCTCAACGATGGTTTTGTGCAGCGTTATATCGAATTCAAAGAGGGTGATTATTACAGCGCGGAAGAGCTGCTTGAATTAAAAAGTCGGTACAACAACAGCAACTTTTTCAGCACATCGACTATCGCGCCGGATTTGCAGAATCTTGAAGGCGAATCGGTCCCGATCAATATTTCCCTGGAAGCGCGCAAACGCTACAGCTATTCCGTGGGTGCCGGTGTGGCGACGGACACCGGGCCGCGCTTGTTGTTCGGCTTTGAGGATCGCTATATCAGCCGTCGCGGCCACTCGCTCACCGCTGACCTCAGCTTGTCGGAAGTGACCTCAACCTTTGAAACGGCCTACAACATTCCCATGACCCGGCCGGCCTATGAATACCTCAAGGTATATACCGGTTACGAACGCACCAACACCGAGTCCAGCCGCAGTGACTTGTACAAGGTCGGTAGCAGCTACACGCGCTTTGAAGACAATGACTGGTTGTATACCTATGCATTGAACTACGAGCGTGAAGATTCCGCCGTGGGTAGTGAAGACGAACAGCGTACTCATTTATTGATTCCTTCCATCACGGTTTTTCGTACGGAAAACGATGGCAATCCCAGCTACCCGCGACGCGGCTGGAATTTATTGGCGCGCCTGTCGGGCTCACCGGAAACCCTCGGCTCCAGTACCAGTTTTGTACAACTTTACGGCCGCGCCAAATACATCCATCCCCTGGGTAAGGGGCGGCTGCTGTTGCGCGCGGAAGCGGGTATGACCGAAGTCGACGAACTTAAAGAGCTGCCGGCATCGGTACGTTTCTTTGCCGGTGGTGACGCCAGTGTGCGGGGTTATGACTATGAATCGTTGGGGCCAAAAGAAGACGTTGAAGTGGACGGTGAAATTGTCAGCGAAGTTGTCGGCGGTAACAACCTGCTGGTCACCAGCGTCGAATACGATTACCTGGTGCGTCCCAAATGGGCCATTGCCGCGTTTTACGATCAGGGTAATGCCGGTGATGATTTTGATTTTGACTTTGCGCGCAGCGTCGGGTTGGGTGTGCGGTGGATTTCGCCCATCGGTCCGGTGCGTATTGATGTGGCCAAAGCCCTGGATGAAGGTCGCGGTTGGGCGCTGCATTTGAGCATGGGGCCGGATCTATGATTATCCGGTGGCTGAAGCGCATCACCCTCGGTGTTTTGCTGTTGGTATTGGCCAGCCTGGCATCCATCAGTGCGCTCATTGCAACGGAGGACGGCAGCCGCTGGGTCGTGCGCAAGCTGGTGCAGTGGTTGCCGGAGCAGGTCGGCACCTTGGAGGTGGGTGAGCTCAAGGGCAATTTGCTCACCGGCCTGGATGTGACATTTTTTGATTTCAAACAGCGCCGTGAAGGCCAGCTGCACCAACGTTACCGCGCCAAAGATGTGTCCTTTCGCTGGCAACCTTTCGCCTTGCTATACAGTGCCGTGTCGGTGCAGTCGCTGGAGGCGAAGGACATCAATATCATCTTGCCACCACCCACCGACGCGCCCCGGGCCGAGCCGTTTGCATGGCCCAGTTTTGCGCTGCCGGTGCGGATCGAACTGGGCGATGTACAGTTGCGCGATATTTATATCCAGCGCGGCCAACAGCCACTGATTTACCTGCAAAGCATCAGCGGGTCGCTCAGCCTCGGGACATTTAATTTCCGCATGGATGAGTTTGCTGTGGTAACGCCGCGCTACGGCGCAGAGGTATCCGGGCGCATCGGCTTACGTTTTCCTTACGCGGCCAATGTGAACGCCACATGGTATTACGACCTTCCGGCACGCGCAGCCGTTGATGAAGATCCCATACGCTTCAGCGGCGCCGGTGATGTGCGCGGCGACATTCAGGAACTGGCGATTGAACACCAACTCGCTACACCCTTTGTGGTTGCTTCCGAGGGGACATTTCATCCCAACCTGGTGACTGAGGACGATGAGCCGCGTCAGTCACCTGAGGTGACATTGCAAAATGAATGGCAGGACCAGACGTTATTGGCGCGCTGGTTTCCCGCCAATCTTGCGCCACCGACCAGCAGTGCCACCCTGGATGTATCCGGTTGGTACGACAATTATCACGCGCTGCTCAAGGGCGAGGTTACCCAGGAAGCCTGGGGTGATTTTGCCGTGCAAGCCGATGTGCGCGGCGACTTGAAGCAGGTGGCTATCGCCGACTTGACCCTGCAGCAAATCAACCTTGATGGTAACGCCCTGGCGCCCCAGGCTGCGACCTTAACCACGAGCGGCGCAGTGACCTGGCTGCCCGGAGTAAGCTGGGATCTGGCGCTGGAGGCAGAACAGCTGAACCCGGCTCATTATCTGCCGGAATGGCCGGGCAACCTGCGCCTGGCATTGAAGACAACCGGCGGTTACGCAGCGGCAGCTGATCAGGCAGAAAAAACGCTTGCGGTGCGTGTAAGCGAACTGGCGCTCAATGGCCAGCTGCGCGGCCTTGAAGCCACCGGTCGCGGGGATGTCGGCTACGACGGTCAACGCTGGTTCAGCGATCAGTTGCGTCTCACCCTGGGGGCCAACCAGATTCAGGTGTCCGGTAGCTACAGCGATCAGATTGATCTGCAATGGCAACTCAACGCGCCTCTGCTCACCCAGATCGATCCGCGTATTACCGGCACCCTCTCCACCACCGGACGGTTGCAGGGCAGCCTGACCGAGCCGCGGGTGGAAGCCACAGCCCAGGGCAAGGACCTGCAATGGCAGGGGTATGCCCTCGACGACGTGGATCTGCAACTGGAACGTACCGGTGCGGGCGACTATGCCCTGGCATTGACGGCGCAGGACCTGCGCATCAATCAGCAGGAGATCGAGCAATTGCAGCTCAAAGGCTCCGGCAACCTCGCGCGCCATCAGCTGCAAGCCGACCTGGATAGTGAAGCCCTCGGGCGCTTGACCTTTGCGTTGCAAAGCCAATACAGCGATGGCCAGTGGCGTGGCAAATTTGATTCACTGGAGATTGATACCGAACAGCTCCCACGCTGGTGGTTAACCGGCAGCGAGTGGATGCAGGTGGATGCACAGCAGGCCATGATCGGCAAACAGTGCTTGACCACCCGTGTGCGCTGGGGCAATGCCAACCGGGGCGGAGATGCCGGGGGTGAGCCGGTCGCTGGCGATAATTCAGTGGCTGACGATGCCCGGATGATTGACGATCCCGCCGTTGAGACGCCACAACTGTGCCTTCAGGGTGAATGGCAGGCGCAGAGCGGGGTGCAATTGCAGGCCAGCCTGTTTGCCGCACCCTTGCGCCAGGCGCGGCCCTGGCTAAAACCCGATGTCACCCTCGGCGGTGTGGTGGACGGCGAGCTGAGTTTTCGCCTGGATACCACTCAGCCCAATAAAACCTCCGCTTTTACGGGCATGACCGCAGCACTCACCCTGCAGACCCGCGACGGTGAGCTGCGCTACCAGTTCGCCGACGAAGAACCCAACGTATATGCCTGGAACAGTGCGCAACTGACGGCTGACCTGAAAGACGAAAAGTTGGACGGGCTGTTTGTGATGGATTGGGCCAATTACGGTGATGTGCGGGCAACAACCCAAATTGATTTTTTGCAGGACAATATTGCCGGTGAGATCACCGCAAACTTTACCGATCTGGCGCCTCTGGAGGCGCTGATTCCCTTGGCGGATGATGTGCAGGGCCGCCTGGCGGCAGACGTGCAGGTTAGCGGCAAGCTGCAGCAACCGGATGTGATCGGCCAGTTGAACCTGGTGGATGGCGCTGCCAAGGTGCCGCGCCTGGGGGTGGAATTGACGGCAGTGACGGCGCGCCTGCAAAGCCAGCGTGGCGGCAATATTGATCTGCGAGCCTCGGCAACCTCCGGCCCCGGTCAGCTCCGGGTCACGGGCGACCTGAATAACCTGGGCAGTGAAAACTGGCAGTTGCAGGGCAATGTCACCGGTGAGAATTTCCAGGTGCTGCAACAGCAACAGTTAAAGGCCAACATCAGCCCCAGGATCGATCTGTCCGCCAGCGGCGAGGCCATCCGTATCCAGGGTGCCACCCGCATTCCCTACGCCCGGGCCGAGATAAAGGCACTGCCGGCCAGCGCCACCCGGGTGTCCAAGGATGTTGTGATTATCGACGACGAGAACGGTGATGAAACGGTGGTGGCGGGTATCCCGGTGTTCATCAATCTGGACCTGGAGATCGGTGACGATGTGCGTTTCAACGGCTTCGGCCTGGACAGCAAGCTGGTGGGGAAAATCAACATCCTGCAATCACCACCGCGGGCGCTGCTGACCACCGGCTATGTCAGCGTGGTGGACGGAATCTACAAGGCCTACGGCCAGGAACTGGAGATTGAGCGCGGGCGGCTGCTGTTTCAGGGGCCTTACGACAACCCCGGCCTGGATATCCTGGCGGTGCGCGAGACGCCCGAATACACGGTTGAACTACAGATCGACGGCACTCTGCAACAACCTAACAGCGTGATTAGGGACAGAGCAGGTGATTTAAATGACAGCCAGGCCATGGCCATCCTGCTCACCGGCAAGCCGCTGTCGGAGGCTTCCGCCGCTGATGCCTACATGTTACTCAGCGCTGTCAGCGGGCTGGGCATGAGCAGTGGGCCGGGTATTCAGGAGGAAATTGCGCGCACCTTGCATGTCGATGAACTCACCATCCGATCCGACGATGGGCTGGAGCAAAGCTCCCTCTCCGTCGGTAAATACCTCAGTCCCCGCCTGTTTGTGCGCTACGTGGTCGGCCTGTTTGATCAGGCATTCAGCGTGGAGATGGAGTACCAGATGACCGACCGTTTGCGTCTTGAAGCCACATCCGGTGAGGCACAGAGCATCGATATGGTCTATAAGATTGAGCGTTGAGACGCGTAAACAGCCCGCCTGGATAGCTTCACCACTGGCATTCTCGTATATTTAAGGGTATGTTTGTCATCTAGACTATAAGTGGGTTGGTGCCAGCCCCCTTGACCGGTATCCCCGATACCCTTCAGCTCTATACAGTAGCTCCACAATACATAAGAAAACTGATCTATGACTACCAACTCGCAAAGACTGTCCGTGACAGAGAAGATTGGTTATAGCCTGGGTGACCTGGCGGCCAACCTGATCTTCCAAACCCTTGTTACCTTTATCGCCTTCTTCTACACCGATGTGTACGGCATTCCGCCGGCACAGGCGGCCGGGATTACCGCTATCGGCGGTATTGTCGGTGCTTTATTCACGCCGGTGATGGGGATTATTGCTGACCGCACTTCGACCCGCTGGGGGAAATTCCGCCCCTGGGTGCTGTGGACTGCGATTCCCTTTGGTGGCCTGGCCTTGCTGGCCTTTAGCACGCCCAACTTCAGTGAGGGCGGCAAGGTGGCCTACGCCTATGCTACTTACATTCTCTTGCTGCTGATCTATGCCGCCAACAACCTGCCTTACTCTGCCCTGAGTGGTGTGCTGACCGGCAGCATGGCGGATCGCAACAGCCTGTCGTCCTACCGCTTTGTGGCGGTGATGGTGGCGCAGTTTATTATCCAGGTGCTGCTGTTGCCGTTGGTATTGATCCTCGGCGGTGGCGACAAGGCGCTGGGCTTCGAGAAAGCCATGCTGTTCTTCTCGATCACCGGGACCATCTTTTTCCTCATCACCTTCCTGACCACGCGCGAGCGGGTCTTACCCGTGGTGGAGTCGCGCAATACGGTGGGCCAGGACTTGTCTGACCTGGTCAGGAACCTGCCCTGGCTGGTGATGTTGATTGTGACCGTGCTGGTCTTTATCACCCTGCCGCTGAAAGGCGGTATGTATATCTACTACTTCCAGAATTACCTCAGCGAGCCCCATCTGGCGAGCTTCCTGCAAAACATTGGTTTTAACGGTTTTATTGCCGGGCTCAACAGCCTGCTAACCAGCCTGGGCCTGACCGAATTTGCCTGGCCGGAAGATGCGCCCACCTCGGCGTTCAGCCTGTTTAACGCGTGCGGCATCATCATGATGATTATCGGCATCGGCTTCTCCAAACGTCTGGCGGATAAATTCGGCAAGCGCAATGTGTTTGGCGTGGCCTTGTTTATTTCGACGATTTTTATCGCGATCTTCTATTTCTTCCCGCCGGACAGCATCGGGATCATCTTTATCTCCCAAGTGCTGCATGGTTTCTTCTACGGCATCACCATTCCTCTGTTGTGGGCGATGATTGCGGACGTGGCGGACTATTCGGAATGGAAGAACAACCGTCGCGCGACCGCGATTGTGTTTTCCGCGATGATCCTTGGCCTCAAGGGCGGCCTGACTATCGGCAGCTCGCTGGTGTCCGGCATCCTGGCCATGTACGGCTATAACGCGTCCCTGGCAGAGCAGGCCCCGGAAACCATCGGCGGCATTCAAATGGCCGTCAGTATCTATGCCTCCTTGCCGTTCTTCCTGGCGGCGGGTTGCATGTTCTTCTACGCCATCAACAAACCCCTTGAACTCAAGATTGAAGCCGACCTGGCCGCGCGTCGCCTGGCCGGTGCCAAGACGCAATAACTGGAGAGCTAATCATGTCCGATGACAATCAGGATTATCAGGCCCTGGCCGCCAAGGCGATTTCACAGCCGTTGGTCACCCATATCTACACCGCTGACCCTTCGGCCCACGTGTTTGACGGCAAGCTTTATATCTACCCATCCCACGATATTGATGCCGGCATTCCGTTCAACGACAACGGTGACCACTTCGGTATGGAGGATTACCACGTTCTGCGGATGGACGGCCCCGACAGCAAGGCGGAAGACTGCGGTGTAGCACTGCATGTGAAAGATGTGCCCTGGGCCGAGCGGCAAATGTGGGCACCGGATGCGGCCACCAAAGACGGCAAATACTATCTTTACTTCCCTGCCAAACGCGCCAACGGCCTGTTCCAGATTGGTGTCGCCATCGGCGACCACCCCGCCGGCCCCTTCAAGGCGGAGCCGGAAGCCATCGAAGGCAGCTACTCCATCGACCCGGCAGTCTACCGGGACGATGACGGCGAGCATTACATCTACTTCGGCGGTATCTGGGGCGGGCAATTGCAATGCTACCGCGACAATACCTACAGCCCGGATTATCAGGAACCTGCCGCCCATGAACCGGCTTTAGGTCCGCGCGTCGCACGTTTGTCTGCGGATATGAAACAATTCGCCGAAACCCCGCGCGAGGTGGTGATTCTGGACGAACAGGGCAAGCCTTTATTGGCTGGCGACAACGCACGTCGCTATTTTGAAGGCCCCTGGATGCACAAGTACCAGGGCAAGTACTACTTGTCTTACTCCACCGGTGACACCCACTTTTTGTGTTACGCCACCAGCGATAACCCCTACGGACCCTTCACCTACCAGGGCCAGATTCTCACCCCGGTAGTGGGCTGGACGACGCATCATTCGATTTGTGAGTTTGAAGGCAAGTGGTATTTGTTCTACCACGACTCCATCTTGTCCGGTGGTGTGACACATCTGCGGTCGGTGAAGATGACGGAGTTGAAGTACGATGACCAAGGGCGGATTTTGACGATTGAGCCTTACCGGAAGTCATAGATCGAAGTTTTCCAGATTACCTCTCGAAGACGTTTGTCGTTGGGGTAGTGGTTTCGAAAACGCATGAATACGTCCCTGTAGCTCCCTCAAGTCGTCCCTGACTTGAGGGTTTCGAAACCACTACCCCAACGCCAAACTCGAATTGTGCAAAACGACAGCATTCTTGCCCGAACTTAAACCTTAAAAAATAATAATACTTTCCCCTTTCCCCTTTCCCCTTTCCCCTTTCCCCTATTTTTAACTTGATCCTCGTTGCGATTTTATTATATTGTAATACAATATTATTGATTAATAATCATAACGAGCAGGATCTAACCTATGTCTGTTATCCGTTCTTTTGCGCGTCGCGCGCTTTTACCCTTGATTCTGGTAGGGGCTTCCACCGTCCAGGCGGACAATCCGATCTTTAAAGATGTGCTTACCGCCGACCCGGCTGCCATGGTGCATGACGGTACCGTATACCTGTACACCGGCCATGATGAGGCTAAAGACAATACGAAGTTTTATGAGATGCATAAGTGGCTGGTGTTTTCGTCTACCGATATGGTGAATTGGAAGGAGCATGGGCCGAAGTTGTCGGTGAAGGATTTCAAGTGGGCCAAGGGTGATGCCTGGGCGGCTCATGTGATTGAGAAGGGTGGTAAGTTTTATTGGTATGTGACGGTGCGTCACGCGACCATCAATGGTTTTGCGATTGGGGTGGCGGTGGCTGATAGCCCGCTCGGGCCGTTTAAAGATGCCTTGGGTAAGGCGCTGGTCAGCAACGACATGACCACCGATACCCATATTGATTGGGATGATCTTGATCCGGCGGCGTTTATCGATGATGACGGTCAGGCGTATTTGTTCTGGGGCAACACCAAGCCGCGTTATGCCAAGTTGAAAGACAACATGATTGAACTGGATGGGCCGATCCACGCCATTGAGGGCTTGCCGAACTTTACCGAGGCGCTGTGGGCACATAAGCACGGCGAATATTACTACCTGACGTATGCCATGGGCTTTCCGGAAAAGATTGGTTATGCCATGAGCAAGAGCATCACGGGGCCTTGGGAGTACAAGGGCATCCTGAATGAGTTGGCGGGTAACTCCAATACCAACCATCAGTCCATTATTGAATTTAAAGGTCGTTCGTTCTTTATTTATCACACCGGCGGCCATGTGCCCGATGGCGGCAGCTTCCGGCGTTCGGTAGCTATTGATGATCTGCATTACAACCCGGACGGTACGATCAAGCGCATTGTTATGACTAGTGAAGGGGTTGCCCCGGTTAAGTAGTTTCTCCTTATTTTCTCCGCTGTTTCATTTTTTTGTTTTGTTAGTTGGTGTTCGCAGTCGGTATTTCCACTGCATCTTCGCTTCACGGCCAGCCCCCTCACTGGCCGTTTTTTATATCTCGCTAGTGCTTCGCAGTCCGCTTGTCATTAGGGCATGGATTTCGAAAACGCATAACAAATTGGCAGGATCGACAATTTGCACAGCGAAGCTGCCCGCAGGGTGAGCCACAGGGATGTGGCGAATGAATCGTCCCTGTAGCTCCCTCAATTCATCCATGAATTGGGGGGTTCGAAATCCATGCCCTAATGCCAAGCTCGCATGGGACAAATAACTAGAGGTATATTTGACTATTTCTATCTCGGTGGTCTTCATCCCATTGACAAATGCTGCTTTCTTTGAATAATATTATCATACAATATAGATAAATCGCTGAGGCCTTCGGTTCCTTTTGGCTCAGCCTGTCCAAGAATGGTGATATATGACGTCTTATGCCCTGGGCCTGGATTACGGCTCGGATTCGGTTAGAGCCCTGTTAGTCGATGCCCACACAGGTGCGGAAGTGGCCACCAACGTGGTGTATTACCCGCGCTGGAAGAAGGGTTTGTATTGCGTACCGGCGAAAGATCAGTTCCGGCAGCATCCTCTGGATTACCTCGAAAGCCTGGAAGCGGTTGTGCGGGGTTTATGGGCCAAGGCGCCCGCCGGTGCGGCGACGCAGGTGGTGGGCATCAGTTTTGATACCACGGGTTCAACGCCGGTGGCGGTGGACGCGGAGGGCGTTGCGCTGGCGCTGAAGCCTGAGTTTGCCGACAACCCCAACGCGATGTTTGTGTTGTGGAAGGATCACACCGCCATCAGAGAAGCGCAGGAAATTACCGCTGCGGCCAATAAGGCGCCGGTGAATTATTTGAAATACGAAGGCGGTATTTATTCGTCCGAATGGTTTTGGGCGAAGGCGTTGCATGTGCTGCGCGAAGACGCAGCGGTGCGCGCGGCGACTTATTATTGGGTTGAGCATTGCGACTGGATGTCGGCGGTGCTGACCGACACCACTCATCCGACCAGACTGCGCATGGGCCGGTGTGCGACCGGCCACAAAGTGATGTGGCATGAGAGCTGGGGTGGTTATCCGCCCAATGAATTTTTTGTGGGCATTGATCCCTTGCTGGATGGCCTGCGTGACCGTTTGCCGAAAGAGACGTTTGCATCTGATCAGGCGGTCGGTCCACTCACCGCAGCCTGGGCCGACAAGTTGGGTTTGCCGGCGGGTATTCCGGTCGGCTTCAGCGCGTTCGATTGTCATATGGGCGCGGTGGCAGCCAATGTCAAACCCGGTGTACTGACCAAGATTATGGGCACCTCGACGTGTGACATTACCGTCGCGAGTTATGCCGATATCGGCGAAAAATGTATTCGCGGTATCTGCGGCCAGGTGGACGGTTCGGTGATGCCGGGTATGGTGGGTCTTGAAGCGGGACAGTCCGCGTTCGGCGATTTATATGCCTGGTTCCGCAATGTATTAATGTGGCCGGCGATCAATGTGCTGCAACAATCCACCGCTGTGGATGACACGACCAAAGCTACGCTGATTCAGGATCTGGAAGACAACACGCTGCGTATGCTCGGTGACGCCGCCAGCAAAATCCCCGCAGGTGAAACCGGCATTACCGCGCTGGATTGGGTAAACGGCCGCCGCACGCCGGATGCTGATCAGACCCTATCCATGGCCATCACCGGGTTAAAGATGGGCAGCCAGGCGCCGCATATCTTTCGTGCATTGGTAGAAGCAACGGCATTCGGTGCGCGCGCCATTATCGAGCGGTTTAAATCAGAAGGCGTGGCGATTGACTCCGTCGTGGTGATCGGCGGTATCTCCAAGAAATCCGATTTTGTTATGCAAGTGTGCGCCGATGTGTGGAACTGTCCTATCGATGTGCTGGAGAGCGAACAAAGTTGTGCGTTGGGTGCGGCGATTTTTGCCGCGACGGTGGGTGGTGTGTATCCCGACGTGGCCAGCGCGCAAAAAGCCATGGCATCGCCGGTGTGCAAAACCTACCAGCCGGATGCTGCCAACGCAAAAGTTTACGCAAGCCTGTATCAAAAATACCAGCAGCTCGGTGCATTTGTGAGCGGGAATGCGTCAGGAGATGCGTCATGAGTTATCAAGAATTAAAACGTGCCGCCTACGAAGCCAATATGGAATTACAGCGACGCAATCTGGTGGTGTACACCTGGGGCAATGTATCGCAGATTGATCGTGATAAAGGCGTGATTGCGATCAAACCCAGTGGCGTGGCTTACGAAAAATTAACCGTGGATGACATGGTGGTTGTCGACCTGGACAACAACATTGTTGAAGGCAAGTTGCGTCCGTCGTCCGACACCAAAACCCATACACATTTGTATCGCCATTTTGACGCCATTGGGGGTGTTACCCACACCCACTCCACCTATGCCACCGCCTGGGCGCAAACCCAACAAGGTATTCCCTGTTACGGCACGACCCATGCGGATTATGCCTACGGTGAAATTCCGTGCACGGCGGTGATGAGCGATGAACAAATTACGCGCGATTACGAAGAAGAAACCGGTGTGCAAATTACCGATTGTTTCAAAGAGCGTAGCCCGGTGGAGGTGCCGATGGTGATCGTCGCGGGGCATGCGCCATTTACCTGGGGCAAGAACGCGGCGGAAGCGGTTTACCACGCGGTTATTCTGGAAGAGATTGCGCGCATGGCGTATCTCACCAAAACCCTGGACCAACAAGTCGCGCCGTTAAAGCAGGGCATTGTCGATAAACATTACCTGCGCAAGCACGGCAAGAATGCTTACTACGGCCAATCGAAATAAAGATTTACGCAACAGGTCTGCCCGTGTGCAGACGACGTAACAAACAGACAAAACACCAACGTTATTTTTGAGGAATCAGTAATGAAGATTTACGGCGATAAAGAAGTGTGGCTGGTCACCGGTTCCCAACACCTGTACGGCCCCGGCGTGCTGAAGCAAGTGGCTGAAAACAGCCAAAAGATTGCCGAGTCATTGACTGCCTCGGACAAGATTTCGATCAAGATCGTCGCACAGGATACCGTAAAATCTCCCGGCGAAATCCTGTCGGTGTGCCAGCGGGCCAACAGCGATGAAAACTGTGTGGGCCTGATCCTGTGGATGCACACCTTTTCTCCGGCGAAGATGTGGATTTCCGGATTGAAAGCGCTCAACAAACCCTACATGCATTTGCACACGCAGTTTAATGCCGAGCTGCCGTTTGCTGAGATCAACATGCACTTTATGAACCTGAACCAGAGCGCCCACGGCGACCGCGAGTTCGGTCACGTCAGCACGCGTTTGCGTCAGGATCGCAAAGTGGTAGTGGGCCACTGGTCAACTGATTCGGTGCAAAAACAAATCGATAGCTGGTGTCGCGTTGCCATGGGCTGGCATGAAAGCCACAACCTGAAAGTGGCGCGCTTCGGCGACAACATGCGGCAAGTGGCGGTGACTGATGGCGATAAAGTCTCCGCACAAATCCAGTTTGGTTACGAAGTACATGCTTACGGTTTGGGTGATCTGCAAAAAGTGGTCGATGCGGTAACCGATGAAGAAGTGGCCAAGCAAATCGATGTTTATCGCGCAGAGTACGATGTGTCGCCAGCGGTGTTTGATGATGAACATCAATTCCAGATGCTGAAAAACGAAGCCCGCCTGGAATTGGGCATGCTGAAATTTTTAACTGAAGGCGGCTTCGGTGCATTCACCAACTGCTTTGAAAATTTAACCGGCTTGACCAACTTGCCTGGCCTGGCCACTCAACGTTTGATGGCCGCCGGTTTTGGTTACGGCGGTGAAGGCGATTGGAAAACCGCCGCCATGGTGCGCATCGCTAAAGTGATGTCCAAAGGTC
Organism: uncultured Cellvibrio sp.; assembly: GCA_946481735.1. Next base: position 793 of record CAMLOU010000048.1, on the reverse strand, counting down.
GCGCAGGTGGTTCTTCGTTTATGGAAGATTACACCTATCACTTCGGCGCACCGGATCAGGTGTTGGGTGCGCATATGTTGGAAGTCTGTCCGTCCATCGCCGCCGAAAAACCGAAACTGGAAGTGCACCTGCACACCATCGGGTGTCGCAACGACATCGCACGCCTGATCTTCACCGGCAAACCCGGCCCGGCCCTGTGTATTTCTGTGATTGACCTGGGTACCCGCTTCCGCATGATTATCAACGAAGTGGATACCGTGAACCCGCCACAAGAATTGCCCAACCTGCCAGTGGCAAAAGCCCTGTGGGAACCGCGCCCGAATCTTGAAGTTGCAGCGGCTTCCTGGATTCACGCTGGCGGTGCGCATCACAGTGCTTATACCCAAGGTATTACGGCGGATGAAGCGGTTGATCTGGCGGAGATGGCGGGTATCGAAGCGATTGTGATTGGTGCGGATACCACCGTGCGTAATTTGAAAACCGAATTGCGTCATAACGCGGCGTTTTACCATTTGAGTCAGGGTGTTTGATTTGGTGGTGATTGATTGGTGTGGTGGTTGGGTGAAGGGGTGTGAGACACGCCGTGGATACATCCTTGTAGGCTCAACAGCGGCATCCCTACGCGCTCCCGGCGCTTCGGGAAACTTCCCACATCCATGTGGGTCGTCCATGCCGCTGATGGTCTCACACCCCTTCACCCAACCACCCCGGCAAGTTTTTCGTAATCCGACGCGATGTCCAAAATTGGCAAAAAATTCATTGTTGTGCACGGATTAAATTTCACATAAAGCAA
>CAMLOU010000047.1 GCA_946481735.1 uncultured Cellvibrio sp. | reverse complement strand
TTTTGAACATTTATCGCTGAGGGTTGGTGGACTTGATTACTTCGTCATAGCTGGACTGCTGCTCAGCAACTTTCGCCTGAGAGAGAATATAATCAACCACCTGATCTTCCAGGACAGCAGATTCAACACCCGCCATCAGCTCACGGTTGCTGTTGTAGTATTCGATAACTTCCTGAGGCTCCTGATAAGTCGAAGCAATGTCATCAATCATAGATTTCACACGCTTGGCATCCGGCTTCAGCTTGGCCGACTTGACAATTTCACCCACAATCAAACCAAGAGTTACCCGGCGCTCGGCTTCTTCCTGGAACATGGTATCGGGCAACAGGGATTTAACGTCAAAGTTCTGCTTTTGGCCGCCAAAACGTTGCAGCATCTGCTCCCTTAACACGTTGATCTCATTAGCCACCAGAGCCTTGGGAACCTCGGTGGAGTGGGAAGCAATCAATGCATCCATCACCTGCCCTTTAACCTTGGCTTTAATGGCATTGCTCAGCTCGCGATCCATGTTAGCCTTAACTTCTTTACGGAACTGCTTCTCGCCACCCTTTTCAACACCAAACTTCTGGAAGAATGCCTTGTTCAGTTCAGGCAAGACACTTTCGGCTACCGTGTGAACCTTGATAACGAATTCAGCATTCGCGCCTTTCAATTCTTCGGATTGATAGTCTTCCGGGAAGGTCACCTTAATAACTTTTTCTTCGCCGGCCTTCATACCGACAATACCGTCTTCGAATCCGGGAATCATGGATTTGGAACCAAGCACCAGATCCTGACCTTCGGCTTTACCACCGGCAAACTCCACGCCGTCTTTGGTGCCAACAAAATCAATATTGACCTTGTCGCCATCAGCAGCAGCGCGATCTACTTCGGTCCAGGTAGCCTGATGTTTACGCAGAACCTCGATCATATTGTCGATGTCCGCTTCCGTCACCTCGGCTGAAATACGAGTCAGCTCATAGGTGCTCAAGTCGCTTAAGGTAACCGTAGGATACACCTCAAAGGTAGCAACATATTCCAGGTCCTTGCCAATTGCCATTTGCTTCGGCTGGATGCTTGGCTGACCCGCAGGCTTCACGTTCTCTTTTTGTACAGCTTCATAAAAGGAGCGGCTGATCACTTCACCGACCACTTCCTGGCGCACGCCGGCACCATAACGGCGCTTAACTTCAGACAATGGCACTTTACCCTTGCGGAAACCATTGATACGCACATTGCGGGCAGCCTCTTTCAGGCGCTTTTCTACTTCGCTTTCTACTTGCTCAGCAGGCACGCCAATCGTCAGACGGCGCTCCAGACCAGAAGTCGTTTCAAGTGAAACCTGCATATTATCCTCGTGATATAACAAAGATTATTCAAATGGGAGTGGGGCTGCGGAAAGCAACTCGCTCATAACCTGCTCAAAATGGTGCGGTCGGAGAGACTCGAACTCTCACACCTTGCGGCGCCAGAACCTAAACCTGGTGTGTCTACCAATTCCACCACGACCGCATATGCCAAAACTTGATAATGGTAATTGGCGATATAAAAAGCGCTAACCCTTTGATTTCTATAATTAAAATAAGAGATCAAACCGGCTCATGGGCGCGAAGGGTGCTGATTGTGCCACAGTCGTTGATGACGTTCAACAAAAGGCTGTGGTTTGGCGACCCAAGTTTATCGCGCTTAATATTCGCTACTTGTTTCGCGTTGCCGGGCAACAAGCGATGAGAACGCATTTTCCCATTGCCGGAGTATCTCCAGATCCACGTCCAGATCCTGATCAGAACCCTCGAGAATCTTCACTGCGATGAGGTTATCCGACTCCGCGTCATTATCCCGGTGTTCTGAATCATCTTTCGGTGCCGACCATATGCTTTTGTAATAGCGCTGTAATTGACCCAGCCAGGAATTCGAATCATCCACCAGCAACGTCAGCTCCGTCGCCTCCGCCGGCGCTTTGTCAATCGCTGCTAACGCGGTGACCAGACTGGAACAATCGTTGATTTCTGCAACATCAGCAACACGATAATTCTCCGCCACTTCACGCAGATAATGATGAAAGCCACATGCAAGGTGAAAGACAACCGCGTCCAGCAGTGCCTGCAATTGCAGTCGCTCTGCCGCTGAGGTGGGATGACCTGACACAGAGGCTATTTTAAGGAGCGCACGCGCATAGGCTAACTTTTGGTTAACACGTGAAAGACTGGCGTTGGCCATAATGCATACCCTTTATATAACTGTGGCGCACCCAGTGCGCCACATAATCGAACAACGAGTAACCAACAAGAGCTATTTTGACGGCACCCATTTTCCGTTTTGATAGAAAGCCTTCCAGCCGGTCGCCTTGCCATCAACCTCTGTCTGCACATACTGCTCTTTGGTTTTACGGCTGAAGCGAATGACCGTTTTATTACCCTCCGGATCTTTGACCGGCGCAGATAATAAGAAGCGATATTTGGGATCAATCTGGTCTTTGTAAGGTAGCAGTTCCGCAACCAGTGGCGCACGGGTTTCCCGATTTTTGGGAAATTGGCTGGCTGCCAGGAACAACCCCGATGCACCGTCACGCAGTACATAGTGATCGTCCACTTTTTCGCACTTTAATTCAGGCATGGCAATCGGGTCGACTTTTGGCGGCGCCGCCTCCCCATTTTTCAGCAGCTTGCGCGTATTTTTACATTCGCTGTTGGTGCAGCCGAAATACTTCCCGAACCGGCCCGTTTTAAGCTGCATCTCACTGCCGCATTTATCACACTCAAGCGTGGGGCCTTCGTAGCCTTTTAACTTGAAAGTGCCCTGCTCGATTTCATAGCCTGGACAGTCAGGGTTATTGCCACAGATATGGATCTTGCGGTGCTCATCAAGCAGGTAACTATCCATGGCAGAATTACAGAGCTTACAACGGTGCTTGGCACGTAGCTGTTTGGATTCCGCTTCTTCGTCAGCATCGGCATCAATGACCTCGTGGCCAGACACCAGATTCATGGTGTTCTTGCAGCGCTCTTTGGGCGGCAGGTTATAACCGGAACACCCCAGGAAGACCCCTGTACTGCCGGTGCGAATTTGCATATGCCGGCCACACAAATCGCACTTCACATCCGTGTCGGTGGGGTCGTTGGCACGCATACCTTTGGTTTTACTGTGAGCCTGGCGCAATTTGTTCGTGAACCCCGCGTAAAACTCATCCAGCAACTTCCGCCAGTCTTTGCCGCCTTGCGCTACCACATCAAGCGACTCCTCCATATTGGCGGTAAAGCTGTAATCCATCAGATCATCGAAGCTTTCAACCAGGCGTTCCGTGACAATATCGCCCATCTTTTCGGCGTAGAAGCGGCGATTTTCCAGACGAACATAGCCGCGCTCCTGGATGGTGGAGATAATCGAAGCATAGGTGGACGGACGCCCGATGCCACGTTTTTCCAACTCCTTCACCAGACTTGCTTCGCTATAACGAGCTGGCGGCTTGGTAAAGTGCTGCGCCGGATTAAGTTTAATAAGCGGCAAGACCTGACCTACCTTCATATCCGGTAGAACAACGTCTTCATCCTTTTTGGCCAGTTGGGGCAGGACTTTGGTGAAACCGTCAAAGCGAATCACCCGACCGCGGGTGCGCAACTCGTAGTCTGCCGCGTTAACCACTACCGTCGTACTGGTATATTCCGCCGGGCTCATCTGACAGGCAACAAATTGCTGCCAGATAAGAGAATACAAACGCTCGGCGTCCCGCTCCATCCCACTGAGGTGGTTCGGAAGCACAGAAACACTGGAAGGACGAATAGCTTCGTGAGCCTCCTGGGCACCTTCCTTGCTGGAATATACGGGTGGATTTTCAGGTAAATAGCGCTTTCCGTATTGATCAAGGATATAAGCGCGGCAGGATTCCACTGCCTCCTGGCTCAAATTCGTAGAATCGGTACGCATATAAGTGATGTAGCCCGCCTCGTACAATCGCTGGGCCATCATCATGGTTTTCTTTACCCCGAACCCGAGGCGCGTGCTGGCCGCCTGTTGCAGGGTCGAGGTAATAAAAGGAGCAGAAGGTTTTGATTGGGTCGGTTTATCTTCACGGCTGACCACGGTGTAGCTGGCATCTTGCAGCACCCGCACGGCCGCCATGGCGTCAGCTTCGTTCAGCGGTTTAAAGGCATCGTCTTTGTATTTTTTAACTTCAAACGCTGCTTGCGCCTTGTCAGCTTTAAGATCGGCAAAGACGGTCCAATATTCTTCCGGTATAAACGCGCGAATTTCACGCTCGCGTTCTACCACCAGGCGAACGGCCACTGACTGCACACGCCCGGCTGATAGGCCCCGCGCCACCTTTTCCCACAACAGTGGCGAAACCATATAGCCTACAACCCGATCAAGGAAGCGGCGCGCTTGTTGCGCATCCACACGGTTCTGGTCTATCGGGCCAGGACTTTTGAAGGCATTCTGGATGGCTGATTTAGTGATCTCATTAAATACGACGCGGCGATAGCGATCATTGTCACCACCAATTGCCTCACGCAGGTGCCAGGCGATGGCTTCCCCTTCCCGGTCCAAGTCCGTTGCGAGGTAAACCTGATCGGCTTTTTCCGCCAATTTTTTCAGTTCCTCTACAACCTTCTCTTTTCCCGGCAAAATTTCGTAATGGGCGGCCCAGTTATTCTCCGGGTCAATTCCCATACGGTTAATGAGTTGTTGTTTGCCCTTTTGCTCCTGATAAGCCGCCTTTTCTTCGGCGGACATCTTGCGTGTTGCAGCAGCTTGCTTGGCCCGCTCTTTGGCGTCCACGGGCTTGGATGCGCCACTGGTTGGCAGGTCACGGATATGGCCGATACTGGATTTGACGATAAAGTCCCCACCAAGATATTTATTGATTGTTTTAGCTTTGGCTGGTGATTCGACAATTACTAAGGATTTGCCCATAGCGTTCTTCTATAAATTCCCAATAAGTGGTCTGGCGGCTGCGCCAATGGCGGCGTATATTTCAACAGTCCCTTGAGGCAGATATCATAAGACGGGCTAAAATGCCGACAAGGTGCGCATATATAAGTCTTGAATCTATCAGGGTCAAGGGGCTGTCCTGCGACAAGGCCGGCTAAAATAGTCGTTCCAAGGCATCGACGACCATCTGAGCCCGCCATTCGCTAGCACCGAAGGGCCAGACTAACTCTTTGATTTTATTTTATTTTTTTGAAGTTTTTATGATTTTTCCCCGAGCTCGCAATCAGGCATGCAAAACAGGGGTAATTTTTTACGGAATATTACCGAAGATTGATGATGACTCTTCTTTTTATACTCATATTTGTCACTCTCGCTGCACTGGGATTGGTCAGTATCATCAATCAGGTGCAAAAACGTGAGCGCGCACGCCGTATGCAACAGCGACAAATGCGACTCCAGGTGGAGCTTCTGGAAGAAGTTGTCGATTGCCTGATGCAAACACTACCCAACCGACAAATAGCCAAACATGTGAACGATGAGATCCTCGATCTTTTGCAAAAGATACTGCAGCTGGAGCGACGCAACACCACTCACATCGAAGCCAGCATCAAGTACGCGGAAACACGCGGGAACGAGTTGGTTGCCCTTAAATCTCGGCCACGTACCAGCTACCTCAAGGACAGCGACGTTCAGATTGCCCAGGCGCAATCACATCTGAATAAAGCCGCCCAGGTGCTGCGCCACCAGCATAGTCTGGGCCGAGTAAGCGACGAGGAGCTGGATGTTTATCTCAATGAACTCAGCTGGGCACACTTGATGGTGAGCGCTGTTTCGTTTATCGGTCAGGGCTACAAAGCCAGTGGCCGGGGTGACATCTTTTCAGCCCAGGCCTACTATAAAAAAGCCCAGTACCTACTTATTGAATCCACCCACTCCGATCCTAAACGCATGCGTATGATCAGGGAATTGGGGGAAACCATAGCAGGTACCCGCAAAGCATTGAGCGAAGACCTGGTGCCCGAAGACGCGGCACTGCTTTAAACGCGCTCCAGCGGGGCTCACTCAACCACACCCTCAGTTGGACCGCACCAGCTGCAATTGCTGGAGCAACTGAAACAAGGTCTCGAGCCGGGCAATTCCGCCTGCTTCAGACCAATAAAAACCGTATCCCTGAGCCCCCGCTTCCACCGCGTGAACAGAAGCGGGTAACTGGGGCAGTATTTTTTCCAGTTTACCCAGTTCAGCAGGCGCAGCACGGCCATTACCCTGCCATTGCCAGGAGCCCATATAGTGGGCTTCGTGGGCATAGGGTGTGCGAACCAATAACCACTCCGGACGCGCTTGCGTCTTCGACGGTGTCTCATCAGGTAACGAGTAGACAGGCATTGCCGAGGGAGCTTCGGTGTCGGTCTTTTGTTGCGGCAAGGAGACGACACGTATCCGCATTCCCATCTCCATTGCTTTGCGGCGTAAGTGTTCCTGGCTGCGCTGGGTTGCGCTGGGCTGTAACATCATAATCGGCCCCAGTACCATCGCCACAACACCGATCACAATAAGAATTATCCAGAGATTCATTCGATTTTTTCCTGTTCATCCTGTTAAATGGTGAAGGGTTTACTGGTCTGGTCACGCTTGATAAATGAGACTAGTATTAGGAAATCCACACGTTGGGCTATTGCAACTAGACAATAATTAATCAAAGGTTTCACACGGGACAGCCATTATGACTCCGCTCTATCGCCATATCATTGTCGGGTTGGATTTATCTGAAGAATCACCACAGGTGTTATCCAAAGCAGTCGCCTTGGCCAAAGCATGTGAGGCGCAATTGAGTGTGGCACACGTCATTGAGCCAATCACATTTGCTTATGGCGGGGATATGCCGGTGGATTTATCGGAAGTCCAGGAACAACTGCAACTCAAAGCGGAACAGGAGCTGCAACGTCTGGCCAGCCAGGCCAACTTCCCTATCCAGCAGGAACATGTGCTCGTGGGCCAACCAGCCACTGAACTGCATTACCTGGCCAATCAACAGGACGCCGATCTGATTATCGTTGGCAGCCATGGGCGTAAAGGCTTTGCGCTTTTGCTCGGTTCTACGTGTAACAGCGTATTGCACGGCGCCATGTGTGACGTTCTCGCGGTCCGGGTCAATCCTCCCGAAGACAAAAAATCATCGTAGCCAGTGTTAGTTTGCTTGCTGCAGGTCCTCAAGCTCCGCCCAGCGTTCGAAACATTGCTCCAGCTCCGCTTCGATGTGAGCCAAGGCTTGCATCTTGGCGTCTACGTGGCTTTTGTCCCGAGTAAAAAATTCCGGTGCTGAAACCTCCGCCTGAAGTTCTGCTTGTTGTTGCTCCAGTTGTTCTATTTTTCCAGGCAGCTCATCAAACTCCCGCTGCAATTTGTAGCTGAGTTTTTTCCCGCGGGACGCAGGTTTTGGTTCTGCTTTGGACTGCTGTGGTGACTGCTCAGTTGATGGCAATGACGCCGCTTCATTTGCAGGTAAATCCGGTTCAGTCCACTTCCCACCCTGACGAATCCAGTCATCGTAACCACCGACATATTCCAACACATTACCGCGCCCTTCGAAGGCGATGACGCTGGTCACGATGTTATTCAGGAATGCGCGATCGTGACTCACCAAAAGCACGGTTCCATCGTAGTCATTGAGGATGTCTTCCAGGAGTTCCAGTGTTTCCACATCCAGGTCATTGGTAGGTTCGTCGAGGACCAGAAGGTTGGCTGACTTGCTGAACAGCTTTGCCAGCAATACGCGATTTCGCTCACCGCCCGACAATGCGCGCAACGGCGTGCGTGCGCGTTCACCGGTAAAGAGAAAATCACTCAGGTAAGAAATAATATGAACGTTTCTTTTGCCTTTACCGTCATCCAGTTCGATAAATTCGCGCCCTTCGGCAATGTTGTCGACAGCGTTTTTATCCAGATCCAATTGATCACGCAATTGATCAAAATAAGCAATACTAAGATTCGTTCCCAAGCGAACCTGACCGCGCTGCGGTTGCAATTCGCCCAGAATCAGTTTTAACAGCGTACTTTTACCCACACCGTTGGCGCCAACCAGGCCAATGCGGTCACCACGTATAATCGTGCTGGAAAAATCCTGCACAATGACTTTATCGCCCCAGGCGTAATGAACACCGGTTAATTCCGCAACCAGTTTTCCTGAGGCTTCACCGCTGGTCAGTGAGAAATTGGCTTTTCCGATCACTTCGCGCCGTTGCGAGCGAACATTACGCAGTTCTTTGAGTGCCCTCACCCGCCCCTCATTGCGCGTGCGGCGCGCCTTGATCCCCTGGCGAATCCAGACTTCCTCTTGCGCAAGTTTTTTATCAAACAGCGCGTTATGACGCGCTTCTTCCGCGAGCGCCTGTTCGCGATAAACCAGATAACTCGCATAGTCACCGGCCCAGTAACGTAAGTGGCCGCGATCCAGCTCGGCTATGTGAGTAGCCAGGGTTTGCAGCAAGGAGCGGTCATGCGTGATAAAAACCAGCGCGCCTTTAAAGTTAAGCAACTGTTTTTCGAGCCAGTCGATTGCAGCAATATCCAGATGGTTGGTCGGTTCGTCGAGCAACAACACATCCGGGTCACCCACCAGCGCCTTGGCCAGCGCAACACGACGGCGCCAGCCGCCCGACAATTCGCGCATATAACGTTCCGCGGGCAGCTCCAGGCGCGACAACACCGTCTCAACCTGTTGTTGCAAACTCCAACCATCGCGCGCTTCTATGTGTTGCTGCAGCTCGGCCATACGTGCCATACGCGCATCGGAAAAATCAGCGGCGTGCGCTAATTGGCGATACTCTGCCAATAAATCACCCATACCCTGAAATTGCGCAGCCACCACATCAAATACTTTGCGATCATCTGCCTCTGGCAGGTCCTGCTCCAGACGTGCAATACGCACACCGCTCTGCCGAATCACATCGCCCTTGTCCAGATCAACGTCGCCGGCAATGACTTTCAGCAAACTGGATTTGCCTGCACCGTTTCGCCCGATCAAGCACAGCCGCTGCCCGCGCTCGATGGTGAGGTCAATCTGATCCAGTAGCACTTGCAAGCCGTAACTCAGATAGGCTTTTTCCAATTTAATCAAGGACATAGAAAGTCATTCACCCACAGTCGTAAGAATCGAATACAGCCTCGGCTGGCGAGGGCCAGCATGATAACGCTTTTGCGTCCGATAACGCAGGCTAAATTACTTCAAAATCGAGTATCAGCGAGTGCAGGTTTTGATCATAAAAAATTGAACTGGAGCTGCGTCAAAAAGTCGAACCCAGCAGGCAGATACCAGGGTTTACTTGCATCAGATAACGAATAAAAGCAGGTGAACAGACGACACGCTTTCTCACTTTATATCAATAAGTTAGAAATTTTTTCTCTATAGAAGATGAAGTTTACGCTGACCACTGGCGAATCCGATAATCCACTGTTATTCTCAATGTATTCGCTATAAGTAAGGCTTTTCGATAAAGCCGGAATTCTGTTTTACACCGCGTTAAGACGTATCCGAGGTTTTCAATGCGCGCATGGTTTTTGTCGGCACTCCGCCCTCTCGCTGCCGGAGTGTTTTGTAGCTTTATTAGCTTCCCCCACGCCTTGGGGATTGAAAAAGATCCTGTCGTCCCACCTTCGCCCGATGCAGGCGAGGCGGTTAAAGCAAGCGAAACGATGGTTGAGACGCTGGTTCATGTAGACCGAGCCAAGCAACGGAAGGATTACGCCGCTGCTAAAACAGCCCTGAATCGCCGTCAGGTAAAAACTTACAATACATTGGTCGCCGCATTAAAAGATTATCCGCTGCTGCCCTACCTTGAATACCAGGATATTGGCAATCGTCTGAACAATTTACCCAAGGCGGACGTCGCCGCGTTCTTGTCTGCCTATCCCGGTTCCTACCTGAGCGACCGCCTCTCCCATCGTTGGTTGAGAACCCTGGCAGCCCGCCAGAAATGGCAGGATTACAACACCTTCTATAATGCGGAATTAAATGATCCCGAGCTTGCCTGCAACAGCCTTCGTGCTCGCCTGGAAACAGGTGATGAAACGGCCTATGACGATGTTGCACCGTTATGGAATATCGCCGAATCACAATCCAAAGCCTGTGACCCGGTGTTTACCCGCTGGATAGCGGCCGGGAAGCTGACCCCCGAGTTGTTGTGGGAAAGGCACAGCAAAGCCTTGCAAGCCGGCAATACCAGTCTTGCCAGTTATTTATCCCGTCAAATGGCGGAGCCACAGCAAAAGCTCGCAGTGCTCTTTCAGGATGTGCGTCGCAATCCTGGCCTGTTAGCGCAAACCACACGCTTCAGCACCCAGTCACCGGAAATGCAGGAAATTATCCTCTACGGTTTGCAGCGCATGGCGTTAACGGACGCGCCCAAAGCACTGGTTCTCTGGCAAGGTTACGACGCGCAACAATTATTTGAAGACAGCAAGCGCCTGGAAACCCAATACCACATTGCAACCCGTCTGCTGCGCCAGGACAATCCGGAGGCGGCGGAAACCTTGCTGTCATCTATCTCCCAAATTACCAGCACCGACCTCACCGAAGCGTTGATTCGCGATTCCCTGCGCAAGCAGGATTGGGAAAAAGCCTACACCTGGTTGACCAGATTGCCGGTTGATGCACAACAAACGGAGCGCTGGTTATATTGGCGCGCCCGCATTATGGAAGAGCTTGATATCAAGGAAGTCGATGGCCAAAGCGTGCAATCGCTTTATAACCGCGTTGCCGCGACCCGCAGCTTTTACGGCTTTTTATCTGCGGATAAATTAGGTTACGAATATCGACTGGTTGATAAGCCCATGCTGATTTCTCCTGAGTTGCAACATCAGGTTGAGCAGGCACCAGGCATTCAGCGGGCGCGGGAGCTCTATATTCTGGGTGACATCTATGGCGCAAGCCGGGAGTGGTTTCACACCACCCGCCGTATGAAAACTGAAGAGATTGTTGCTGCCGGTCGGCTGGCAGACCGCTGGGGTTGGCACCGCCAGGGCATTCAGGCGATGATCGACGCAGAATACTGGGACGACCTGCAAGTCCGCTTCCCGCTCGCTTATCAGGAGCACGTTGCGACTGCTGCAAAAGCGACTTCGGTAAACCCGCTGTTCCTGTTTGCCATTGCACGGCAGGAAAGCGCATTCAGCCCGGATGCCCGCTCTTCGGCGGGTGCCTTAGGCTTGATGCAGCTGATGCCCGCAACGGCGTTACATACAGCCAAGAGTACCGGCATTCCCTATTCCAGCAAGCAGGATTTATTAAAGCCGGAAAAAAACATTGCCTTGGGCAGTCGTTACCTGAACCAATTATTGAACCAGTTCAACGGCAACCGCATCCTCGCGGCAGCGGCGTACAACGCGGGTCCGACTCGGGTCAAACAATGGCTGAGCAAGGACGATGCAAAATTGCCCTATGACGTCTGGATTGAAACTATTCCGTTCCATGAAACCCGTGGTTATGTCCAGAACGTGCTGTCGTTTTCGGTCATCTACGGCTACCGCACCGGCGAGAAGCAACCATTTATTACGCCGCTGGAAGCCGGTAATTCCTTATAGTTTGTGTATTTATCAAAGGCCCGATATCGCTAAAAAAAGCGGGCCTTTAATCATTCCCTGCGTTGAGTTTTCATTTAGCCATATAAGTCATACAATGAGGAGCAGTTTGCTCAACATCATTGATGCCGCCAGACTCGCATGGTTGATCAACGGTAAGGATTTCACAGCAGTTTATGTCCGAGTTATTGCCCTTGCTGGCGCGCCAGCCGATTTTCAATCGCAAGATGCAAGTGGTTGCATATGAATTGCTATGCCGCAGTTGCGATTTGAACGAATACACCGCAGACAGTGGCGATATGGCCAGTTCACAAGTTCTGCTGCATACCTTTACCGAATTATCGATCCACAGTGTTGTCGGCCATCATCAAGCCTTTATTAATTTCACCCGCACCCTGCTGATGACACCACCGCCCTTTGACCGGCGGCAACTGGTGGTGGAAGTGCTTGAAGGCCAGCAAATTGATGCACAAATGTTGCACAGCCTGCGCAGCTTGCGCGAACAGGGTTACACCATTGCGCTGGACGATTTTGAGCTGACTGACGAAACCCGCGATCTCATTCCTTATGCCGACATCATCAAGCTGGATGTCTTGCAACTCTCGCCCCAACAGATCCGTGAACATATCGATTACCTCAAGCCTTTCGGCCTCACATTGTTAGCGGAAAAAGTAGAAACCTACGAGATGCTCGAATACTGTAAGGATGCAGGATTTGATTTATTTCAAGGCTATTTCCTTGCACGCCCCAAGGTGATCAAGGGGCGCAGGATTACCGAGAATAAACAGGCGGTTTTACAGCTGCTTTCCGTGCTTCACGATCCAGATGTGCCGCTGGAACGCGTAGAGCAATTGGTAGCACGCGATCCCATGCTCAGCTATAAACTCTTGCGTTTGGTTAACTCGGCGGCCTTCGCCCTGCCACGCACCATCGAATCATTGCGTCAGGCCATTACCTTGCTCGGGCTCAACATCATCAAGAATTGGGTAAATTTATTGGCGATGGCCAATCTCGGCGATAAGCCGGTTGAGCTGAGTATCGCCGCGTTGACGCGCGCGCGTATGTGCGAAATTATTGCAGCGACCATGAGCGGCAAAAAACGTCAGGATACGTTTTTCACCGTGGGGCTATTGTCTACCCTGGATGCCTTTATGGATGCGCCACTTGAAGTCTTGCTCGGAAATATCTCACTGAGCGAGCAACTGAATGAAGCATTGTTAAAACATTTGGGTGATGAAGGGAAAGTGCTCGATATCGTCGAGCATTATGAGCGAGCAGAATGGGATAAAATTGACTGGGAATATCTGGGATCACGCAGCATCTCTCCGGATACCCTTTCACATATTTATCTGGATGCTTTAAGTTGGGTTACCACAACCATGGAAACCATGGGCTTTAATCCGCGTTAAGTTGCCGGTGGTCGTTAATAAAAACCCGCGCTTGCTCGGCAGAAAAAGGCCAAACCAATTCCGTAACAGACTGCTCAAAAGCGATAACCGGAATACGAATACCATAGCGCTCAATCAGTTCATCTGAATCTGCAATATCCACCTCTTCCAAACGCAAACCGAATTCCGTCAATAACGGCCATAACACTGTTTTAGCTGCTTCGCACAAGTGGCATCCCGCTGTGGTGTAGAGAAGAATTGACGACATAAAAAAACCTGTTACAAAAAAGCGAATTGTAACAGGTTCTATTTCGTGATCAGCGACTGGCGTAGATCTTAAGTCGGATTCAGATTTTGCAACACCTGTTCAACAAAACCGCGGAATCTATCAGAAGGCGATGGTGTTTGGCTGTCATCCGACGCCACAATGTTTCCACTTAACGCCAACAGTACATTTTCCGGTTCAGCAAAATGGCTGGCTGTCTCCAGGGCATCCAGTAGATCGCGAATAAAGTGTCCGACGGGCAATAGGCGTTCTCCCGGATTTTCACCCAAGGGCGCATCATTAAATTGCTGATAAGCGGTACTGACACGCTGCACATCAACCTGGGTTAAATTCAAAGAGAAGGCTGTAATTTGCTCCTGGTCGTAACCCAATGCCAACGCCTGGTTGAACGCCTCGTCGAGATTACCGGCAAAAAAATCGCCAGCCAGTTGATTAACTTGCCCCAATAAATCTTCAATCGCCTGCATTTCCTGCTCGTTCAAATCGCCCTGGACCGACCAAGTGGATGCACGCGTTGCGCTGTAGGAAGCATTCATGGCTTCAACCGATGAGCCCGCGCCCACCCCTTTGGTGTATTGGCTGCTGAAGGCTTTTGAACTGCTGGCAGAGATAGTGACTTTATCGCCGTCAGCCGTGGTCAACTGAAAGCTGAAACTGCTGGCGCTGGCATATTGATAGCTGGAATTGACCAGCGCGCCATACGCCTGCTGGCGTGTGGCTAGTGGCGTGGCCTCAGGGGTGTTTTCCGTTTCCGTCACGGCACCCAGGAATTTTTCCCGCAACGCGTCGATGCCATTCAACACCAGGTCGTAGGTCGTACCGATATCCTGCTCCACTTCCGGCGATAGCATACTGAGTGCCTTGAGCTTTTCGCTGGCTTCCGCGAAGCCTTTCTTGAAGCCTGCCAGCCCAGCCTCCAGACGCGATTCCAATTGCTCGCGGGTAGCACCTTCAGCGACATCCATCTGCAAACGACGCTCGATAAAACCCAGGATATTGCCCGCCACTTTTTCGGCGGTCAGCGGCTCAAAGGCTGCAAACTGACTTGCTGCACCCTGCTTGGTCTGCAGTTTTTCATAGCCCATTGTCAGCGTGCGTTCAAACAATGCCAGTGCATCTTGCCTGGAGGGAGCAGAAGAAACGGTGGGATCCCGGGAAACACCGGTGGCAAGCCGGTTATTGGCTGTACGGTTGTCGTCCGCTGCTGGAACATGGCTGCTCAGGCGAGCGGGCGATTGGGAAAGCGATGGAATATGCATTGAACCCCCATAACATTGAATCAACGTCGATTACCGGGGGTATCGGCCAAAGTTTAATCAACTTTAGCCGCTTTCTTAACGGCGGGTAAAATAAAGGGCTGCAACCACGACTACTGCGATAACCACCAGCAAGGCCAGGCCCATTCGGCCATGTCTGGGGGTGTCCTCCTCACGGGGATGGGAGGGACGTGCATGGACCGAACGCTGGCCGGCTTTAACATCACCGACAACACTCGCCGTGCTGCGTGGTTTGGCAATGGGCCGGCTTTTCGGCACCGGAGTCGCGTCTGGTATTTTTGAAGCCGGGGCGCGCACGGTAGTCTTAGCCAGGTCGTCAGTGGTGGGACCGATAACACCAAAACTGAGGGTATCGAAACGGAGTTCGTCACCACGTTTTACCCTCGCTTCCGTGACCTGTTTACCATTCACAAAGGTGCCATTGGCAGACCCCAGATCCTTGACATACAGCAAACCATCGAGCACCTGAAGCTGCGCATGCCGGCGCGATAAATGCGCCGCTGCAAGACTGATGTCGCACTCGGTCGCCCGTCCGACAATAGTCATTTCCTTGATTGGAAAAACACGATTGGCCAGCGCGGTGTGATTGGCTTTCAATGCCCAGCCAGTGGTTTTGGGTGCAGGTGTGCGCAATTGGGTAACGTTGCCGGCTTCGACGATGGCTTCCTTGGGCTCCCGCTTGGGATCGATCACCTGTAGCTCCACTGCACCCAGGGTAATCACATCATCCGGCTTTAACGTACAGATACTGGTAACATCTTCGTCGTTCACCTTGACCGGTTTTTCCGGCACCAGGTTTTTCAGGGTAAGCTGTTCGTGTTCGACGAGCACTTCAATGTGGCTGTCGGCAACCTCTGCATCATCCACAACCAGGTCATTGGTTATAAGCCGACCAATTGTCACCTTTGGTTCTACTAACCATACCGCATTATATTTATTGTTTTTGAAGCGGATTTTTAGCATATAAGGTTCCTTATTCAGAGGGCGCGCCGCGTAATTTCAGAGGGCACCGCGGATAATGCTATAGCATGCGCCGCATTTCAACTGTGATCAGCATTCAGCTTCCTAGGGCAACCAAAGTTGAAATACACCACCGCCCAAAGGCCCCTGATTCGCAAGCTGAATATGACCGTGTTGTTCCCGGGAACGATGCAAACCGGCAACGCGATGCGCAAACAATAACCCAAGGTTGGTGCTACCGGAAGAAAATGATACGCCGGCATTTATCTCATGCGGTGCAGCTAACATACTCGGCGGGTAACCCTGCCCGTCATCGGCGATGGCTATGCAAAGTTTGTTGTCGATAATTTTTGCAGACACTTGCAAAGTATTGCGACAGTAGCGCGCGCAATTCACCAGAATATTATTTATCACACCACCAACCAGTTCACCGTCAAAATACCAGCTCAGATCTTCATCACAATCTACTTGCAACTGAATGCCGCGCGTCCGCAATAACATGTCGTTGCGTGCCAGCTGTTCTTCGAGTACATCAATGACATGGTGCTCATCTATCTGCACCAATAAATGTTCGTGTTGCATGCGGTAAAGGGACAGCAATTGAATCAGCTCGCCGTTGATGCGGGCGGCCTCATATTCCAATATGGCATAGGTTCTGGTTTGTTCGTCATCTTGCGGTGGCGATTTTTCCATTAGGGTTGCGAGGGTATTTAACAGCATACCCAAGGAATTTTTCATGTCATGAACACTGGATGCCAACACAAAAGCAAAATCCAGTGGCGAGTCCTTGGCGGAGGTCATATTGTTATCATCAATCATATAATGTGCTCACAAAAAAAGCGGGCTGGCGGATCAACGCCGGCGGTTGTTATCCAGGTTACGCAGCATCTCCTGCAACTGACGGAAGCGGCGATATTGATCGTGGGCCGCCACAATTTTGCCTTCTACCTGAGCCAGGGTATCGATGGCCAGATCGATGGAGGCTGCGTCAGTCTCTATCTTTAATTTGTCGACCAGGGCTTGTACCAGATTCAAACGAATACCGATGTGATTGGGAAAGGTTTGCAGTGCATCTTCAAAACATTGAATAGCCGCTTCGTAGTCATTGGCTTCGTAGCAGGCAATGCCTTTTTTGTTGATAGCGGCCACCAATGAGCGATTTTTTTCACTGGCAGGTTCTTCCAGTAATGCATCGAGCTTTTCCAGATCCCGCTCGGAACCTTTATAGCGTTCCAGCAAAGTGCGGGTCAGCTCGTCTGCCATGTTTTTTTGGCCTACCGCGACAAAGGCCCGAACCAATTCTATGTCGACAGCAATCGGCAGTATATCCAGATCGGCGCTCAGGTTTCTCGCCGCCTGCAATAACTCTTCTGCTTTCCTTGTTTCACCATTACTCGCATACAGTTGCGCCTCAATCAGTAGCGCTTCAATTTTTTCTTCAGGGGATTTGGTGAAACGCTGTTCCAGCTCCGCCATGGTTTTTATGGCTTCACGTAGCAAGGGCTTGGCCAGAATTTTATCTTCACGGAATAAAGCCAAGGTGGCGCGCGCAAAACCGATATGGTTTTCCAGCCGGTCATAGAAAGAATTTTCGCCCAGGCGGACGGTTCGCCGGTAAGCGTTGGCTGCCGTCTCGGCATCGTTATTCAGCATGGCAACATCACCCAGCTGCTGCTGCCGCAAGATCGACAGGGGGGATATCTCCACCGTCTGCTGCAGCACCTCCTGTAAACGCTTGTGCAAGTGTTGCTCGCGATAAATTTCGGCCTGTAAATCGTAGGCTTTCATGCACAGCGGATTGGTATTCATTACCTCCTCTAACCATTGCTGGGCACTCACCAGGTCGCCTTGCATTTTTTTTACCCGCGCCATGCCCACCTGCGCCCAATCCAGTTGGCGCACATCCAGCACGTCACGATAAACGGCCTCCGCTTTTTCATAGGCACCGGTCTGGATGTAGAGCTGCCCCAGCAGTTTCTGGCATTGGTTGGCATAACGGCCACCACCGTTAATTTCGCGCAGACACAACGCCTCGGCTACATCCCAGCGCTCATTATCCATCGCCTGCATAATCGGTAACATGCGGGTTCGCTGCGCAAAAAGCCGACTCAGGCGCTGCTGTAATGCCTTAGTGGTAATGGGTTTGGTGAGGTAGGCATCCGGCTCATAATCGTAGGCGGCCATGATGATACTTTTGCTCGACTCGGCGGAGATCAGAACAAACAGGGCGTAGCGATTAAGATGGCCGTTCTCGCGCAAGTCTTCCAGAACCTGCTGACCGGTCTTGCCTTTACCCAGGTTATGGTCACAGAGGATCAGGTCGTAGGATTTGTTCTTGCAATGACGGAGGGCATCAGCCCCATTGACGGCGCTGTCAATGTACTGGATACCAATGTCCTGCAACATATTACTCACGGTGACACGAAAGCTATCGAAGTCGTCTACTATCAAGGCGTGGAGTTTATGATATTCCGCCTCAGCCATGGGGAACCCCTCTCAATCCAAAAAGCTATTGTTGGAGCATAGTCCAATTTATCCGGGAGAAAAGTAACAGAGGGAGAAAAACCGGTTATCAGGAAGGATACGGCGTGCGGCGGCGCGACTCGAAGATACAATTTCCATTGCTGCGCTTGGCACTGTGTTTTGCATCAGCCAACAGCAGCGCAACCTGGTGATGCGTCATACAAGCTAATGGATCAGGCTGGACGCAGCCAATGGCCAGCGTCAGTGGACCAAAGCGTTGGCGATTACCCTCACGGTCCTGGCTCCAGTATTCATTGTGAGGGGTCGGCAAAATGGTGTGGTAGATCTCGCTAAACGAGGCGAGGATTTGTTCACATCGCGCGTGCCAGTCGTCACTACGAAACACAATAATAAAATCATCGCCGCCCACATGGCCTACGAAATCCCGGGCAGTGTCAATGTTTGCCATAAGCAACTGACCCAACTTTACAATGACCTCATCACCGTAGCTGTAACCAAAGGTGTCGTTGAAGGGTTTGAAGTGATTGATATCACAATAGGCCACAACAAATTCGGTGTAACTATTCAATAAATAATCGATCCATTCGTACAGCGGAACGTTACCCGGCAATTGTGTCAGTGGATTGCTGTGACGCGCTGCGCGCAGTTTTTCTTCAGTGATACAACGCAACAGATTACGTACCGTTCCCACCCCGCGATAAAGCCCCTGCTCGCTGATAATGAAATCCACGCTCAGGTTTTGCTGGGGATCTTCGGTGATTAACTGTCCCACCACCTTCAGTTCGGTATCGATCTCCACCGTCAACGACAGTGGGCTAATAAAGTCGGTAATCAGCTTGGTGGAGTGCAATTCATGGCCGTAGCGCTGGGCAAAAATATTCAATAATTCCACCCGGCTCACCATGCCGATGGGTTGATTACCGGCCACAACAGGCACGCAGGTCAGGCGCACATCGGCACGGAACATCTTCACCACCTCCGCAGCGGGCGTACCGGGTGACACCACAACTGAGTCAGCCAGGATATCGCCCACGGTTCGATGAAAAAAATCCGGATGACGGGGAAAACGTTCGTGCTGAAAACCAAACAGAGTCGAGGGCACTTGACGTACCGGCTCAGCCATTGGCCGCGCCAGATAAAAACCTTGCGCGTACTCCACGCCCATGGTGATCAGGGTGCGTAATTCCGCAGCGGTTTCAATTCCCTCGGCAATGACTTTGTTACCCATACGATGGGCGATATCGAGCATTGCACGGACAAATTCCCGCTTTACTGCATCCTGATCAATGCCACTGATGAAGTGCCGGTCAATCTTCACATAATCGGGACGCAATTCACTCCATACCCGCAACCCTGCATACCCGGCTCCCAGATCATCCAGCGCCACCGCAAAACCCTGCCGCTTAAAGTGATCAGACGCCGAGCGCAACAGCTCGAATTCATCCAGTGGCTGGTTTTCCGTCAGTTCAAATACCAGGCGCTCAGCATTCAAACCGACACGCTGCAAGATTTCGCGCGTGACTCCATCGCGATAATTATTGTCGGTAAAACTCAGGGGCGACATATTCAAAAACAGCCTGCCCGGCAAGCCCAGGCTCATGAACTGACGGCACGCCGCTTCGCGGCAGGCATATTCCAGACTTGCCAAATGGCGGGCTGAGCGCGCGACGGCAAAGAGTTGCTCAGGCTTATGCAACGGGCTGGTTTCGGGGCCGCGAATCAGGGCTTCGTAACCCAGAATCCGCGGGCTATCGAGGGCGAAGATCGGCTGGAACAAGGGCGTCAGCAAGCGCTGATCAATCAGCCGCTGCAACTCTCTGTGCAGGTCCGGTTGCGAGGCTGGGAGAGTGTTAACAGCGGGAAAAAGTTGGCGTGTATTCATCGGATTATCATCGTTTTGTCGTGTGACATTTTGATGAACAAAGCGACACTTCCCCGGGTTTTTACGCCCATCCCGCTACTCTGCCCGCCGCCAGAGCGTTACAATGCGCCCCCTGTTTGCCAATCCAGCCGTGTCTATGTCTGATAAGCCCGACAACATCTACGCCAATCCCCTCGGACAACCGGGGCCCTTCGTATTTGATGAAACGGTGGTGAATGTATTTCCGGACATGATCAAACGGTCGGTTCCGGGCTACGCCACCATCATCAATATGATCGGTAACCTGGCCGAGCGTTATGTGCAGGCGAACAGCGTGTGCTACGACCTGGGCTGCTCACTGGGTGCCGCGACCCTGGCCATGCGGCACCGTATCCAGGCGGCCAACACGCGTATTCTCGGCATCGACAATTCAGCGGCCATGATTGAGCGGTGTCGGCAAGTCATCGCTGCGGACAGCGGCGAAGTGCCGGTGGAACTCGTTTGCGGTGATGTACAGAATATTCGCATTGAGCAGGCTTCCATGGTGGTACTGAACTTCACATTGCAATTTATCCCCATTGATCAACGACTCGCCGTATTGACGGCTATTTATGAAGGCTTGTTACCTGGCGGGGTATTAATCCTGTCCGAAAAAGTCGCCTTTGAAGACAAGCCACACCACGAGTTGATGATTGAGCTGCATCACAACTTCAAACGCAGCAACGGCTACAGTGATCTTGAAATCGCCCGCAAGCGTTCCGCCATAGAAAATGTCCTGATTCCCGAAACCCTGGCTACGCATCGTCAACGCTTGCGCGCGGCAGGCTTTGGCAGCGTGGATGTGTGGTTCCAATGTTTTAACTTTGCCTCGATGATTGCGATCAAACCATGATGGATTACCAGCCCCTGCTTGCCGCCCTGCCCCACACCCCGCTCGCGCCCTGGCTGGCGAACCTGCCGGAACAAATCGCGGCGGGTCTGAGTGAACAGCGCTTCGGCGATTTGCCGGGCTGGAAGCAAGCGCTGATGGATATGCCGCAGATCCGTGCCTCGCGGATAGACCTGCAACAAGGGGTGATCATCGGTACTCCCAGCGACTGTGATGACACCACCCGCGCGCAGCTGCGCGCGGCATTGGAGCAGCTTATCCCCTGGCGTAAGGGTCCTTATCATGTGCATGGTATTCACATTGATACTGAATGGCGTTCGGACTGGAAGTGGGATCGGGTCTTGCCCCATCTGGCGCCCTTGAAAGATCGGCTGATCCTGGACGTGGGCTGTGGCAACGGTTACCACTGTTGGCGCATGCTGGGAGCTGGCGCCGCACGCGTCATCGGCATTGATCCCTCGCCGCGTTTTGTGGTGCAGTTTCATATGATCAAGCAGTTGATTGATGACCAGGCGCCGGTGGATGTCCTGCCGGTCGGTATAGAAGACCTGCCGCCCAAACTCCAGGCTTTCGATACGGTATTTTCCATGGGGGTTTTTTACCATCGCCGCTCACCCATGGATCACCTGCGCGAGCTCAAAGAAGCGCTACGCCCCGGTGGACAATTGGTGCTGGAAACCTTGGTTATCGAGGGGGAGTTGGGCGAGGTTCTGGTGCCCGAGGGGCGTTACGCCATGATGAACAATGTCTGGTTCTTACCCAGTTGCGCCACACTGGTGTCCTGGCTGCGCAAGATGGGCTTTGCCAATCCGCGCGTGGTAGATGTGTGCCCTACCACGCCGGAAGAACAACGTTCAACCCACTGGATGCGTTTCCATTCCCTGCCGGAATTTCTCCACCCGGATAACCCGGCCTTAACGGCAGAGGGTCATCCGGCGCCGGTACGCGCTGTTTTTCTCGCGGAAGTACCCTGAGCTATCAATCATCCAGCGCGTGCAGGGGCGTGTCCAGGCCAAATTCTGCATGAATCTGGGCACACCAGCGGTTGAGGCGTTCTGCACTCAGATGCTCTTGCTGGTCTTCATCCAGGGCCAGCCCAACAAACATGCCTGCGCCGGGAATCTCAGCTTTGGAGGCGTCGAATTCATATCCTTCTGTGGGCCAATGCCCGACGATAATAGGACCGGATTGGATAATGACATCGTGCAGCATGCCCATGGCATCAAGGAAGTAGTCGCCGTAGCCAAACTGATCGCCCAGACCGAACAGGGCGACGGTCTTACCGGAAAAATCGACTGCGGCGATATCGTCCCAGAATTCTTCCCAGTCTGACTGGATCTGGCCGAAATCCCAGGTGGGAATGCCGAGGATGATCCGGTCGTAGTCAGCAAACTCCAGTTGCGTAACATCCGCGATATCCATCACGTCCACCACATCCGCGCCGAAGCGCTTCTGGATACGGTAGGCGACACGTTCGGTGTTACCTTCGTCACTGCCGAAAAACAGACCTATCTTGCCCACATTCACCTCGGGATTACCGGAATATAAAGGAATCGAGTTAGCGGGCCGCCGCGGCCCGCCAAAAGAGTGCGGATTTTCCCAACATTGCTTCTTGCGTGCAAGGGTCTAACCGGATTAATCAGGCACGTGTATCGGCCGCTTTTTCGCGCCAGTGCTCCTTACGCTTGGCTTTCATCTGCTCCATTTTTTCTTTCTGTTCCGGTGTCAGGATGCTGAGCAAAAACTGCTTTTCCTTGGCGCGGGCGATGGCTTGTTGGGCGCTCAGGTCACCCAGTTTTTCTGCCAATGCGGTCACTTCTGCTTCATCCGCATTATTGGCAACGGCGTCGTGCAGTGCCCGTTGGGTTTGGCGTATTTGCTGCCGCTGTTCGCGATATTGCGCGCGTTGCTCGTCTCTGTGCGCGGCCAGCGTTTGTTTTTGTTCGTCAGTGAGTTCCAGGAACCTGGCCATGTGTTCGATGGGACGCTCGCCTTTCATGTGCTGATGAAAGCTGTGTTTGCCTTTGCAATCTTTATCCGGGTCCACAGTCTCTTCTGCGAGAGCGTAACTACCCAAAGAAACCACCGCCAGGGTGGCAATACCAGTGATAAGATGGCGCCAGTTTTTCATCGTATTCATAATTGAATCTCCGAGGGTTTAGTCAATCAGACTTGCTCTCTTGGCAACGCGACCTATCATTCAAGTAGTATCCGCACAGGTCAGTTACCAACAGGTTCTTTACGACAGGAGCCCGACTGGATGCTCTTGTTGTCGTTGGAGACAGTATCTCTGATGCAATGTTAAGAAGGGTTAAACAATTCACAATAACCATGACACTTTGCGTGACGCTGTAGCACACTTACTCTCACAGTATCTGATCAGATGGATTACCCATGAATAAATTGCTTTTGATCGATGACGATAAAGAACTTTGCCAATTATTAAATGAATATCTCTCCACTGAAGGCTTCGTCGTCGACATGGTGCATGACGGACAACAAGCCGTAGACCTTCCCAATCACAACCAGTATGCCGCCATTGTCCTCGATGTCATGTTGCCCATCCGCAACGGTTTTGATGTGCTTAAACAGTTGCGTCAAAAATGCCAGACGCCCGTGCTGATGCTTACCGCTAAAGGCGACACCATTGACCGGGTTATCGGTCTGGAAATTGGTGCTGATGACTACCTGCCCAAGCCCTGTGATCCCCGCGAACTGGTTGCGCGTATCCGCGCTGTCCTGCGTCGGGCGACCCCCAACCAGGCTACCCAGCAGGCAGTGGAGCGTATCAGTTCCGATAAATTGACCTTGCATCTCGGCAGTCGCAGTGTGACCTGGGAAGACACCGATGTTCCCCTGACCGGAACAGAATTCAGCGTGCTGGAATTACTGGTGCGCAGTGCGGGACAAGTGATCAGCAAGGACGACATGACAGAGCAGGCACTGAATCGGAAACTGACACCTTATGACCGCAGTATTGATGTACATGTCAGTAATATTCGCAAGAAATTAACCGCCGTCGGTGCACACAAGGATCTGATTATCAATGTTCGCGGTGCGGGTTATATGCTTACATTGAACGATACTGAATAACTTACATGACCCGACTGTACCTCAAGATTTTTATCACCTTCTGGTTAATCACCGCCTTGATTATCGTGGCAACCAATGTGGTCGTACATTGGTTTGACATGACGCCGGATCGTATGCAGCGTTCTATTGATCGCGACGAAGAACCGGCCAAACGCCTTCTGTTTCAAATGACCGGCGCCGCCATCAATCGCAATACCGAACAGGTAATGCAGGACATGCGCAGTATGCCTGCCTGGTCTACCCGCTTTTTTTATGTGGTCGATAAAGACAACCGGGACTTGCTGGATCGCCCCTTACCTCCCGGCGTATTGGTGTTATTGCCCAAGCTCACCAGCCGCCATCCCTACGACAAAGTCCAGGATCGCAATCGCAAATTATTCGGCCGCTATATCACGCTCAACGATGGTAACAGTGTGAAATTAATTACCATTTCCCCAGGACGCGATGATGGCTCGGATCGCGACATCCTGTGGGAGATGTTTATCGAAAACATCTGGCCACTGTTGTTAGTGTCCATCCTGATCAGTGGCAGCGCGTGTTTCTTACTTGCACGTCATTTCACACGCAGCCTGAATACCTTACAAAAAGCAACGCAACAAATTGCACGCGGTGATTTAAGTGTACGGGTCAGTAAACAATTTTCCGGCCGCAACGACGAAATTGCCGCACTGGGCCGCGACTTTGATCATATGACCGAGCGCCTTGAAAAAGCGATGCTCGAGCAAAAGCGTTTGATTAAGGATGTCTCTCACGAACTGCGTTCTCCCCTGGCCCGTTTGCAGATCGCCCTCGGGCTTGCCCAGCAGCGCAGCAACGGCAGCGTTGATAAGGAGCTTGGGCGGATTAAACAAGCAGCGGATTATTTGAACAATGTGATTTCAGACATCCTCGCCCTGCCCGTTCTGGATAACGGTGAATGGGAGCTGGATGATGCACTGGATATCCAGGTGCTCCTGGAAACCCTGCTGGAAAATTATCGCCAGGACGCCGAAGACAAGCATATTGATCTGAAGCTGAATTCCACCGTCGACGAGGCGCTGGTACAAACCCATGGCAACATGCTGATCGGGGTGTTTGAAAATATCCTGCGCAATGCGCTGCATTACACGCCCTACGGCGGTAGGATCACCATCGACCTGCATTACCTGGCCAGTGATCAGGAGTACATTGTTCATATCTGTGATAGCGGCCCCGGTGTACCTGAGGAGGCACTGGAGGATATCTTTGAACCTTTCTTCCGCACAGACCAGGCCAGGGACCGCGAAAGCGGCGGCTATGGCCTCGGCCTAGCCATTGCCCAACGCACGGTAGCCCTGCATAAAGGGAAGATCAGTGCCCGCAACCTGATTGATGGCGGCCTGTGCGTCAGTGTTCAGATTCCCGCCGAGAAAAAATCCTGACCCACCCAGCCTGCAGCCAAACTTTTGACGGGCGGCAATTTCTTGCCGCCTTTTCATGATTTAGCCGCCACCCCAACCGTCACTCCCGCCGCACCTTACTGCCTATAACTACCTGATTTATATTGCTTTCCAATGGAAAAGCCGCAACTGGCACAGTTTTCGCTCCATAGGGTTAAAACGCGGGCAAATCTGCCGGTAGCGCCAATTCTTTAACCCTTAATGCGAACGGACTGGACAGCAGAAGGGTTGATAACAGGTAAAAACGTATGCGGGATATGACCATGATAAAAGACGCACGGAGCGAACTCGCTCAGGGCGAATATTCTGCTGTGCAATCCGCGATACCCCATCTTTCTCAGCCCGAACTGCTTGAAGCGCGCAACAAGCTGATGCAAGCCTTGCAAGTCAGCCAGCAACCGCGTGAGATCATCACGCTGTTTTTCACGCATCTTCAGGGTATTGTCGGCATTCAGGGGCTGCGATTTCATTTCGTTCACGACGAAACGCTCAACCTTGGCCGCGAGGCCGTTCACCACTGTGACTACCGGTTAACAGTCGCGGATGCCTACCTGGGTGAGATTGTCTTCAGTCGGAGTAAACGCCTGGCGGAAGATGAATTGGCACTGCTCGAAAGCCTACTGGCTCACCTGGTGTACCCCTTGCGCAATGCGCTTCGCTATCAGGATGCCATCGCCCTGGCGTTGCAAGATCCGCTGACGGGGCTGGGTAATCGCATCGCGTTAGATAAAGCTTTGCATCAAGAGCTTCAACTTGCCGAGCGCTATGATCAGGATTTATCGCTGCTCATGATCGACATCGACCATTTCAAACTGATCAACGATAAACACGGTCACAGCCGCGGTGATCAGGTATTGCGCGAAGTCGCCGGCCGAATCCAGGCTGTGTGCCGTGAGTCTGACATCACCTTTCGCTACGGTGGTGAAGAGTTCGTGGTACTGCTGAGAAAAACCGGCGCCAGCGGAGCCTTGATCATTGCGGAAAGGCTGCGCCGGGAAATTGCGAAATTACGCTTTGGAGAGGACGGCGAGAGCTTCGCCACCACGGTCAGTATTGGTGTGGGAAGCCGCGGGCGCGACAAGGAAAAAGTTGATGCGATATTCGAGCGGGCCGATAAAGCCCTTTACTATGCCAAAGCTAAAGGCCGTAACTGCATCATCAATCTACAGGCCGCAAATTAATCCGC
>CAMLOU010000046.1 GCA_946481735.1 uncultured Cellvibrio sp. | reverse complement strand
ATCTTGCAGAAGGTATTAAAAGCTTTCGCAAAGGCGTAAGTGATGTGAGTAGTGATGCTGAGGAAAGCAGCCAGTTGAAGAAGGCGGATTCGATTGAAGGAAAATCTTAACCATCCATGTTTTACTCCCCGAGAAAAACTCTGAAAATCCCCGCTGGCACAATGCAAGTTTGGCGTTAGGACATTTATTTTGAAACCCTCAAGTCAGGGACGACTTGAGGGAGCTACATGGACGTATTTATGCGTTTTCAAAATAAATGTCCTAATGACAAACGAACTACGAAGTCCGTTATAGCAGAATATTAAGCATCTATAGTATTGAAACCAGCTCGTAGGAGCTGGTTTCTTCCCCAAAATCAACGCAAGGTTTTCTTGCGACGCAATACCACCATACTCAACAAACCCGTCAACAAGAGCAACAATGCACCCGGTGCTGGCACAGCGGTGACGTTCATCGTATAGCTGTAGTTATCATCCCAGCCGAAAGCGGATTTTCCACCAACAATGATGGTGTAAAAACCGCTCAGATCCAGACGAATGTCACTCAGCGATGAATCCGCCATAAACGTTGACGTGCCGGCGATGTAATCCACCAAACCAAAGTCGCCGCTGTTGTTGAACAAACCAAACAACAAATCCTCGCTGCTGACCTCGCCGTAATAAATACTGATGCCGCCGATAAAATCACCCAGGCTGCTCACGTCCAATGACAACTCGTCACCCGCGTTAGCATTGTAGCCCCACAAGCTCACGTCTTTGCTGCTGCTGTTCAAGCCGAACACCGGTGGGTTTACCCAGGCACTGTTGCTGTTCAAGGTGTCTTCATAGATACCGGAGCCAGAAATTTCACCGGTGTAGTAGCTGGGTAATGCGTTGGCATTCATCGCCAGCAGTAACACTGCACACGCAGTCATAAACTGTTTCATACATAATTCCTCTTGATAAACAGTGAACAAATAAGTTGTCGTGCGGTGCGGTGTGTTTTAGCAAATGTATCCGCCGCACCGCGCGTTATTGCTACAGGATGCCGTCGTTCCAGGGACCGGTAATCGCAAAGGTCACACCGGGGTTTTGAATGTTCACGAACAACCAGCGGTCGTGGAAACAGGCACCACAGGTTTCGGAGCCGACATAGCTGCCTTCGCGAATGCGTGATTCAGTACCGGGGAATTTGCTGTGAACAACCGCCGCATCGGCAGCAGAAAGCATCATGTTGTTGCGGCCAAATTCGAATACATCGCCCGCCTGGCTCAAGCCCATCAAACGGGAAATGCCGCCGCGGTCTTCACACAACAAAATGCCGCCGCGCGGGCTGATGGTCATGTTGTCCGGCATCACCGGGTGAGAGGTGTTGTTACGGCTTTCAAATACCAGGGTGAGTTTTTCGCGGCGCGGATCGAAATGGAAAACCTGACCTCCACTAACACTGCCACCGCTGGTTGAAGTGAAATACACCAGACCAGTGTCATACCAGGCACCTTCCAAACGCGCAAAACGTGCAGCGCCTTTGTTGTAACCCTGAGTGTAATTGCGCGGATTGATAACTTCCGGCTGGTCAATGGTGACCCACTCTACATCCCAGGTTGTGCCATTGGGGTAGCTGGCGGTAAGGTTAGCTTGATCGGCATTTTTTACTTTCAACATTTCCAGTACACCGCCGGCCAACAAATTGCCGTAGATGTCCGGGCGGTAGCGATAAAAACCCGATGACGTGCCGGCGTCTTCCGTGATGTATACATATCCGGTTACCGGATCGGTGGCCGTGGCTTCGTGAGCGCGGCGGCCCATGGCTTTGATAGGTTCCGGCTTGGCAATACCAAAACCAGGTACTTCAAAAATCCAGCCGTGGGTCATGCCGTTGTAGGTTGCGGTGGTTTCTTCACAGGTCAACCAGGTGCCCCAGGGCGTGATACCACCGGCGCAGTTTGTGGAGGTTCCGCTGATACTCATGTACGACGCCAACCAACGTCCATTCAACGCATCGAACAATAAATTGCTGCAGCCACCACCAGCGCTCGGGTTATATATTGCCGGTGATTTTACGGCAGTGCCTGCGCCGCGCACTTCGTGATTACGCACCAGCGCGATGGTGTTACCTTGCGCGGCAACCACACCCATACCGTCGTGAACACCCGGGGTTGGTGTGCCGTCTTTCATGATCATGCCGGTCCAGCCGTAAGACCAATATGTAAAACCTTCCGGCAATTGCAACAACGGCAAACCGGTTACTTCATCAGCAACCGGTGCAACAGGACCGTAGTCGCTGGTAAATGCACTGGCAGAATTCGCCATAGCGGCGAGCGAAATGGCCGCAGCGCCGGCGGCACCGCCTTTAATAAAATCACGGCGGTTAACGATAGGTTCTACCGGTAAAGCGTTTGTGATTTCCAACAGTTCTGAACTATTATTCATCGGGTAATCTCCACGGTTAGGTATTGTTCATTTGGCGATGAGCACAATGTCTCGGCTGTGGAGGTTACTTCTGCTTTATGAAAATCCTGCGTCACTTAGATGACATTTCCGACTTATTTTTACTATCAATAACTCAAACGAATAACGACACGCGAAAAAACTTTCTTTGCGGGAAAATGGTTTTATTAAAAAAGGGAAAGGGGAAAGGGGAAATAAAATAGTTTGAAGATTTTTTGTGTGGAATAAATGTAGTTCAGGTTTTGGACTGTAGATTGGTGGCGGTTTTCAGGGTTTGTTTTTCTTGCAGGCGAATCAGCCAAATGGACATTTCATAGAGCAAGAGGATAGGTGTGCCCAGGGCGATCTGGGAAATCAGATCCGGTGGTGTAATAAAAGCAGCAACGGCAAAGATAATAACAATAGCATAGCGGCGCCCGCCGATCAGGGTGGCGGAATCAATCATGCCGGCGTGAGCCATGAGCAGTAAAACAACCGGTAATTCAAAACTCAAACCGAACGCCAATATCAATTGAATCACCAGGCCCAGGTATTCGCTGACGCGCGCTTCGAGTTGTACCGGCAAAGCACCCGCCACCGCTTCACTTTCAAAGCTGATAAAAAATCCCCACGCCATGGGAAAGACAACGTAAAACGCGAGTGCTGCACCCAGCACAAACAAAACGGGCGTGAGCGCGAACAAAACAGAAACGGCGCGTTTTTCGTTGCGGTATAAACCCGGTGCGATAAATTTCCATACCTGGATCAGGATCAAGGGCAAGGTAAAAAATAACGCCGCAAAAAAAGATAATTTTAAATAGGTAAGAAACGCTTCATGTAAGCCGGTGTAGATCATTCGCCGCCCGGACTCTTCACCAAACGCCTGGACCAGCGGCTGCATCAGAAAATGATAGATATCTTCCGCCATCAAATAGCAGCCGATAAACACGACGAAAAACACCAGCAAACATTGCAGCAGACGGCGGCGCAGTTCCAACAGATGCGATAGCAGCGGCGCGCGACTTAAATCCACCGAGTCCGTCGTCATTCTTTATCCTGCCGTTTTTGAGTCTGCACTGACATTATCTTGTACAGCATCTTTAGGTGAGTGAGCCGCTTTCACCTCCGCCATGGCTTCTTCGTACATGGCCTGCACGCGTTGATTATGTGCGGCATCACGGCTTGGCTCGGCTTGCTCCATCGCCTGCCGCACATGCTCGGGCAGGAGGTCGTAATACGAAGGCTGGCTACGTTGGTCCGGCTTGGATGCAAGATCCATCTCGGTTTCCAGCTTGTGCAGTTGGTGCAGGGAGTCGCGGTAAAAGCGCTGCAACCGCCCCCACAATTTGCCCAGGGCGCGCGCCAGCTTTGGTAAATCCTGCGGCCCGACCACCACCAGTGCCAGGACTGCAAGAAACATCAGTTCTGCCCATCCGAGATCCAACATAGTCGCCCACTGTGATTGTCGATTCAGGGTTTGTGCCGGGCAGAATGACAGGCGGACGTGAAGAATTCGTGACAGACTGATCTCGCGCCGGGACAATCTTCCTTTGACAGTTTGCGGCGAGCTCAGGTTAAAATCGCCCTGGCACGCGATTTGCGTAACACGACGGCTAACTATCCCACAGGAACCGCTTTATCTTGGACGCGAGTACTATCAACACCATTCTTTTAGTCGGCGCCATACTGGTATCAGCCAGTATTTTGGTGAGCTCGTTCTCCTCACGCCTGGGCATTCCTATTCTGGTTATCTTCCTCGCCGTGGGCATGATTGCTGGCGTGGACGGTGTCGGCGGTATTGTGTTCAACAACTACCCGATGGCTTATCTGGTCAGCAACCTGGCGCTGGCGGTCATCCTGCTCGACGGCGGTATGCGGACCCGCGCCGCCAGCTTTCGTGTGGCCCTCTGGCCTGCGCTGTCCCTCGCGACCCTGGGTGTTGTCATCACCGCCGGGCTGACGGGCGTATTGGCGGCCTGGTTATTCAAGCTGGATTTGATGCAGGGCTTATTGATCGGCGCCATCGTGGGTTCTACCGATGCCGCGGCGGTGTTCTCCCTGCTGGGCGGACGGGGCCTGAACGAGCGGGTCAGCGCCACCCTCGAGATCGAATCCGGTAGTAACGATCCCATGGCGATGTTCCTGACCATCGCACTGATCGACATGATTGCGGCCGGCCAGACCGGCTTTAATCTGGGCTTTCTGGTCCAGTTGGTGCAACAGTTCGGCCTCGGCATCCTGCTGGGTTTGACCGGCGGCTGGCTGTTGTTGCAGTTGATCAACAGGATGCAGCTGGCCGATGGACTCTACCCGCTACTGGCCGTCAGCGGCGGCCTGATTATCTACGCCATCACCACCGCCCTGGGTGGCAGCGGTATTTTGGCGATCTACCTGTGCGGCCTGCTGCTGGGTAACCGCCCGATCCGCAACCGCCACGGCATCCTGCATATGTTCGACGGCCTCGCCTGGTTGAGCCAGATCGGCATGTTCCTGGTGCTGGGGTTATTACTTACCCCTAGCGAACTGCTGCCCATCGCCCTGCCCGCCCTGGGCCTGGCGCTTTGGATGATCCTGTTCGCGCGCCCCCTGTCGGTACTGATCGGCCTGCTGCCGTTCCGCAACTTTAACTGGCGCGAGCGCAGCTTTATCGCCTGGGTCGGGTTGCGCGGGGCGGTGCCGGTGATCCTGGCGGTGTTCCCGATGATGGCGGGCCTGCCGAACGCGCAGCTCTTCTTTAATGTGGCTTTCTTTATTGTCCTGGTATCACTGCTGCTGCAAGGCACCACCTTGACCTTCGCCGCCAAAAAAGCTGATGTAGTGGTCCCCTCGGTTCCCATGCCGTTTTCGCGGGCCGGACTGGAGATTCACCTGGCCAGCCAGTGGGAACTGTTTATTTATAAACTGGGGGCAGAGAAATGGTGTATCGGTGCCGCGTTGCGCGAATTGCATATGCCGGAAAACACACGCATCGCCGCGCTGTTTCGCGATAAAGAGTTATTGCACCCCTCCGGTAGTACGCGGTTGATGGCAGGCGACATCATTTGTGTTATCGGCCACGAATATGATCTTCCGAATCTGGGCAAACTGTTCAGCGTGGCACCCAAGCGCAACCTGGATTTGAGCTTCTTCGGCGATTTTATTTTGCAAGCCGATGCCGAGCTGCAAGATCTGGCCATGCTGTATGCGTTTAACCTTGGCGACCTCGATGGCCAACAAACCCTTGGCTCGCTGGTCACGCAAATGATCGGTGGCAAACCCGTCGTCGGCGACCATGTGGAATGGAACGGCATGGTGTGGACCATCGTTGAAATCGAGGGTAACAGCGTACGCAAAATCGGCGTTAAACCTGCTACCAAAAAAACCACACCCGCCGCCAAATAATCTCGCCGCACTACTGTCCGGATTCCAGTGATAATTCTCGCTCTGCCACATCGGCAGAGCGAGCCGGGGCCGAGGAGCGCTCCAGGCTGCGGTAACTCAACAACAAAATGCCTACTGCAAAAACCGGCAAATGTCCGATGAACTCCATCAAGGCTAACGCATGGTTATCAATCATCACAAAATAGCTGTTGCTGGCGATCATCAAGGCCAATAACACCACCGTTGTGGTGCGCACTAACCAACCGAGCACAAGCAACAAGCCCACCAATAATTCCACCATCCCCGCTGCCAGGACAAACCAGATATCACTGAACGGCACGCCCATATGGGCCATAAAATTGAGCGGATATTGTTGTAGAACATTCAGTGCCAATGCCGGCTGCAATAACTTTTCAGTTAAGGCCAGGCCCACCAATGAAAAACCCAGCGCACAACGCAGGAGCTTCATTGTATGTTCCTGGGGAATCTGCCGCGCGGTATAAACTAACCAGGCTACGCCTAACAGTAAGACGTACTCCAGCAGAAATATCACATCCACAATACCCGCCACTAAAAACAACGACAGGATTAACCCCGCCATTAATTCCTGCGCGCGGTTGAGCAATAACAAGATGGACACCAAAGCTTGAAAACCGATACAGAGCGCGGTAACACCCGGGCTTGCTGCAATATGCGGCGCCAGGATAACGCCGGAGAAAGCACAGCCCAGAAAATAAATGGACAAGAGTAACAATGCAAAACCCAAGGGCTTTGTATGCTGACACCAGGGTAAAAAATAGCGGGCACCGGGTTTCACCAGCCGGCCATTCAGCCAGGCGGCCACGATTAAAAACAACAGCAGCAAGGTTATTGCCGTTAATAATTCGCTGTAGGAAAACGCCGACGGATAAATCGATGAACCGGATTCAGAAAACCATTTGACATGCGCAGCGGCAGGATGCGCGAAGAGATACAAAACCGTAGGCAAAAAGATCCTTGCCACGGCGGCTAACCGTGTGAGTGGTGGCATAGTAATAAGCTTCTTCTATATTTTTTTAAAATGCACCGCGCTATGTATGTCTGACATTTTATTGCCGCATACTTTTTTGACCGAACGCGTGCGCATCGCCGAGTTACCACAGTTTTTGTGTGCGCCGTTTTTATTGTGTTCGTTGGGATATAGCGAGCAACCCATTGACAGCGATGTCAATGTGAAGAAACTCTCACTAATCGACAAACAATGGAAAAACATGCAATAAAAAGGTCACACGTCCGCATTATTAACACGTTTGACGTGGCAGAAAAAGCAGTATGTTGGGATGCACCAAAGAAAATTGAAACGCACCATTCGTAATCAAATGGCGAACGCTCTGTATTATTTTCTGCACAAAAAGAAGCAGAAATATTTATTGATATTGCCAACACTGTGCATGAACATCAAAAAGTCAGAACGACTATTGATTACGCTGGCTGTTAAAATTCAAACTCGATAGCAGCGCGTAAACTGCTGGCGGGTGTTGTGTTATCCAGGCCGAAAAGCAAGCCCAACTCCCATCGAAGCTGTTTACCAGCGCCCCAGGGTTTTGCGCCGATCAGCGCCGGGCCAGCGGCCCAATCCTGATCATCCAGATAAATTTCTATCGCGGGTTCAAATTCGGGACGGTGGCGATAACGGATTTGGCTGCGCAGTGCCGTTTCAATTTCGTTGTCGACATCACTGCCGAATTCGTATTCCAGCAGGGCATTGGCTGCAGCAACCCAGCGTCCCGGCAAGGCCTTTTCCCATAACAAACCCGCCGCGAGTTCATGCTGGCTGACGTCACGTGCGGTGCCCGCCTCCAGCAAAAGCCCCCAGTCTGCCCAGTATTCTCCCTGCTCCGTCAATTGCAACTTCACTTCCACTTCATAACCGCGAATGCGTTGATCTTCATGAGTGATGGATTCATTCAGAACATACACTTCCGTGAACAAGCGATCAGTCCAGGCGTAACCTACGCCTGCTCGTTGCAGTAACAACGGATCACCGCCCAGGTCGCGCCACACCAGACCGTACTCAAGTTCGCGTTCCTGCTGTTCAACATAGGGGTGATAAACCCGCGCCATATCCGCATGGGTGATCTGGCTTGCACACAGAAACGCTGACAACAAAAACACCTTACCTTTGTACATAATGACTCTCCTTCAGGCGCGTCGTGTGCCACAGAATACCCATCAGTGTCGGCAAGATGGTTACCAGGTAGAAAATAATCTGCGTCGCGTCAGGGCTTGCGTCATATCCCAATAACGCATAAAGCAGTTGACCCAGCCAGGATTGTTCACTCACAACAAATGAGCTATCCCATAAGGGCGCGGTCGAATCCAGCCAGCCGATTTGCATTAATTGTTTCGCCACTTGCATGGCCAGTCCACCCATCACCAGGATCACCATCACCAGACATAACGGCAGAAAATATTTCCTGGGCATAAAGACGAACAGGTAATACGCAATAGCGCCCAGGCTCATCCCGATACCGGCACCAATCGCACCACCAATCAGGGCGGATTCCAGCACA
Organism: uncultured Cellvibrio sp.; assembly: GCA_946481735.1. The sequence goes on along the minus strand of CAMLOU010000046.1, from coordinate 18,183 downwards.
GCGGGCTGATGAATAAAACCGGAGAGATAGATCCAGATTTCTGATCCTTCACGGGCGACAGAGCAACTCACAGTCACAATAAACAAACCGTACAGAGAGTGCTGAACGTAGCCTTGCGCGGCGTCAGGCAGTCGATTTTTCCATACGGCAATACTCAGCGGAATGATATGCAAGCTCAACAGCATAGCGCTGAGGATGACGGCAAGATACAAGCTCGCGTTGAGTAATTCCTGCCCCTGTCCATCAAGCGATTCAGCAATCGCATAGGCGTAATGACCCAATAGCCAGGAGCCCAGCAAGCCAATCATCACCGCGATAAGAATCCAGCGATGATTCAGGTCTAATTGCCGACTCAACGCCAACAATAAACTGATGATCATGGCTGCTTCGAGAATTTCGCGCAGAACCAGTAATACGGCCTCAACCATATCAGTCCTCCACCCGAATCACGCCTTGCGCTGTCTTGGGATTAAATTCACCAAAAAAAGGATAATCCCCCGGCGCCAGGGGGCCAATAAAAATCGTGGCCTTTGCGCCACCCATGATGACTTTCTCCCGATTGAGCTCGTAGCTTTCAAATTCTTCCGGCGTTGTATCGCGATTGATGACAATCAATTTCACTTTCGTCCGCGCGGGCACAACCAGGGTTGAGGGATAAAATAAATGATCGCGTATTTCCAGGGTGAATATCGGCACTTCGCCACGGGCCGAAGCGCAGGTTAATAACGCGCACAACCAAAGCAAGCAAACGATTCGCCGGTTATTCGTCCGCAGAAGTGTCATCGTCCAAAGACCTGTGAGTGTGCGTAAGCGGATTGCTACGCATATTTTTTATATCCTGTGCGGAAGGCACATAGGCCGCAAAGGTGACCATTACCAACAGCCCGTGTTCGAAACGGGATGGCGTCAAGTGAATAGACGCATCGTGCAAATCCACCACCTGTTTGACAATCGATAATCCCAGGCCGCAACCGGGGGTGTGGGAATAATGGCGATCACCGCCCACGCGATAAAACCGGTCAAATACCCGCTCGTGCTGCCCCTCCGGAATACCGGGCCCATTATCCATAACCTCCAGCACCACACTGCGACCTCGCAGCCAAGTGTTGACGGCAATGCGTCCACCGGGCGAGGTATATTTGATGGCGTTGCCCAATAAATTATTGACGAGTGATTCTAATGCAAGGCGGTCACCCATCACCCAGGATTCATCACCATCAAATTCAATATAATGGTGTTTTGCTTCCAGCGCCGCACTGTGTTCAGCGATGATTTCTTTAGCCAACACAGTTAAATTGACCGGCTCAAACTGCCCCATAAAATGGTCCGGTGCCGTCCGATTAAGCACGAGGATTTGTTCCACCAGGTAATGCATGCGTTGAATACCTGCTTGTAACCGAAGGGCTGTATCCGATGGAACGGCTTGCTCCTGCAACAAATTATCGCAATGAATTTTCAGGGCCGCGATAGGCGTACGCAACTCATGAGCGGCATCACCGGAAAAGCGTTTTTCGCGCGCAAAAGATGCGCCCAGACGACGCAGCAAATCGTTGGCTGACTGGGCCAGTTGGGCTAGCTCCACCGGCATGTCATGTTGGTCCAATGGATGCAAATCAGTTGCTTCCCGTTGACGTAATTCCTCCGCCAACCGGCGTATGGGTTTCAGCCCGATTGCCAATACCAGCCAGATGACCACACCAATAATCGGAATGGCCAACACCATCGGGTAAACCGCTTGCAAGATCATCGACTCAGCCAGACGATAGCGCTGATCATCCCGCTCCGCGAGAATAAACCAGCTGTTGTTATCCGCACTTGGCGTTACCAATAGATGCCAACGGTAATGATCAAAATTAACAAAGGTGAAGCCCGCTTTCAGTGGCGCTACCACCGTCGTCGGCATGGCCGCCGACCGCGCTAATAATTGCCCATCATTAGCCACCCATTGAAGTTCGAGGGAGGCACCCTTATCCAGCTCGCGCTCAGGCAAGAGCAAAATATCGTGCTGGTGTTGAACCTGTTCAGTTAATCCTGACAAGGCGTAGTTGAGCAAATCCACTTGCTGCATCATGCGTTGGTTAAACAAGCGCTCCGCTTCATCCATACTTCCCAGATAACCGCGCACCGCCGCAACAAAATTGGCCAGGGTTACTATGGCAAGCAGGGTAATAATCAGGAAACGGCGAATAGATCTCATGGACGGGGCACCATATAGCCGATGCCACGCACGGTGCGAATAAATTGATCCGGTAATTTTTTGCGCAAGTTATGAATGTGTACTTCGATGGCGTTACTGGCGACTTCATCGCCCCAGCTATACAACTTGGCTTCAAGACTTTCTTTGGTCTGGATAACCCCGACATGTTCAACCAGGGCTTTAAGCAGCATGTATTCACGGCGGGACAACGCCAGCGGCTCCCCGTCCAGCCACACTTGTTGGTGCGTGGTATCCAGGTTCAAGGAGCCAACACTGATAACCGCGGAGGATGCATTCCCCAGCCGCCGCTCAAGCACCCGTAAACGGGCGAGTAATTCTTCACGCGCAAAGGGTTTGGTGAGGTAGTCATCGGCACCGCAATCCAACCCGGCCACCTTGGCGTCAGTGCTGTCGCGCGCGGTCAGGATCAATACTTGTGTGGGTAATTTTTTTTGCCTCACCAGTTTCAGGACCTCCATGCCATCCAAATCTGGTAATCCGAGGTCGAGCAATAATATATCCGGCGGTTCAGCCACGAGATAGGTGCAGGCCGCTTTGCCGGATGACAACCAGTTCACCGCAAAACCAGCCTGCCTGACCGCATTCATAATGCCATCTGCCAATAAGGCATCGTCTTCTACCAGCAGAATTTGCATGCTCTAGCGTACCTGTCACAGATGTTTTTTCGCCGCTGCGATACCCCGTTCAATTTCTTTTCTACGGCCTTCATCCGCCGACTCCCGCCCTGGGCGTGGCGGCGCTGCCAATGCTTTTTCAAACACCTGCAACGCTTGTTGATAGTGCTTCTGATTCAGCAAAAAATCGCCGTAAAAATAATTCGCATCAATGCCTTCAGGATTATAGCTCAAGCCTTTTAACAACATGGTTTTGGCTTTTTCGTGGTTGCCAAAACCCAGCGGCCAACCCGGCACTTGATAATACAGCGAACCTAAACTGGTGTAAGCAGAGCCCGCCATAGCATCCGGCGCCAGGGTTATCGATTGCTCAAATAATTTTTTGGCTTGCTTGACTTGATCCAGTGCTCCCAGGCCGCCTTTTGCCCCTGCATAAGTTGAACGAATGATTCCTTCCCAGATGAGATAAGGCGCCTCTTGCGGATGGCTGGCACGCAATTTTTCTGCTTCAGAAACCAGTGCGGCAAAGGCTTGTTCCTGCTCTTTTTCCGGCAATTGATATTTGATCTCGGCCCATCGGGTTTGCAGATACACAATATCTGCCGCCAATTCCTCGGCCTGGAGGTTGGTCGATATCCAGCTTGCCATCACAATGCATATGATCTTCAATAATTTTTTCATAACACGACCTCATGAATGACTGATTACAGGGAATGCGTTGACGTTGTCGGCAAGGCTTTCGCGTTGCCTGCTTGAGCGAAGCGACGAATGACGGGTAATTGATTGCGCAATGCCAGATCAATTACCCCTGGCAACAGGCTGTTAATCCAAAGAAACAAACGTTCCGGCCAACCGATGTAACGATCGTGCATGTGCGTTGCTGTCAGCATCTTTTCCAGTTCTGCAGCCACTACCTCCGGCGCATCCACCGCATTACCCAATTCCTGATTCATCGCATTCACGGTGGCGCTGTTGAGATCGGTTTGTGTCGCACGGGGTGCAAGGTAGGCCACCTGAATAGGGCTATCACCTAACTCACGACGCATGGCTTCACTGAAACCGCGCAGCGCAAATTTACTGGCGCAATACACGCTGTAACCCGGATAACCCAGGCTTCCAAAGCTCGAACCCAGATTCACAATTCGGCCGTCGACAGGGTTCATAAAAGGCAAAACCAGGCGGGTCAACAACAGCGGTGCGGTGACATTGGTTGCAATAAGCCGCTCTATCTCGTGCGTCTCGGTATCCTGCAGCAAGCTGAAGACATTCACTCCGGCGCAATTAATTAAACCATCGAGCGGTTCCTGCAATGCCATCAAGGCGGTGCGAATAATATCGAGGCCGGCCGATGTGGTAATGTCCGCGGATAAGACAAAGCCACCGCCAGCGCGCAGATTTAGTTCCCGGGCCAAGTGATTCAGCCGCTGGGCCGAACGCCCCACTAAAATTAACCTGGCACCGCGTTTTGCAAGCCGCCGCGCGATAGCGTGTCCGATACCGCCGCTCGCACCTGTCAGCAAGATAAGTTTGTTGGATAATTTCATCACACACCTCCCCGGTTCAGGCAGCGGTACATCAGGCAGCCGCCATAGAAGACAACTGCTCAATCGAACGGAAAATATTTGCATAAAGCTGAAAGAACATCCTCGCTGCATGCACAACGTCATCCTGGTCCTGTTGATCGGTTAAACCATTCATCAGTTTTGCAAAAAACACCATGTGCTCCTGATCCAGGCTGCCATGGGAACGCAAGTAGGAAAACGCCTGATTGGGCAATTTGAGGTGCTGCTGAATGATGTCTGCGGCCTGGGTTGCTAAATTTATACTGGTACCTTCCAGCACAAACACCATGCCAAAAAATGCCATCGGGTTGTTGCGCGTAACTGTGTCATAGGCGTAAGCCACCATTAATTCTGTTGCGGGGTTGGGTCGACTATTGCGCACGTTTTCTTTATCTTCGCCACAGCTGGCGAGGTCGTTCAGTATCCACTCCTGATGGCCCAATTCCTCTTCAATGTATTCCGCAATAGCGACCCGGTAAGCTTCCTTTGCCATGGGCAGACGACTACCAACCGCCATCAGCAGTGGCACCGTGTGCTTGACGTGGTGATAGGCTTGCGTCAGGAACGCAATATATTCCTGCAAGCTGAATTGCCCTTGACCGATGCAGCGTTTGATCAATGGAGAGTCCAATAAATAGTGGCGTTCTGTCTGAGTTTCTATTTGCAGGCGTTCAAAAAATGTCATAGATAGCTCCCGTAACGTATCGAGCTGGTTTTTGTTGATCTGGAATGGGTTGAGTTTGATGAACGGGCTGCTCCACAAACAATGCCTCAATGGCCTGTGCGTAGCGTGAAGCAATGGCCGACCTGCGCAAGCGGCCGTTATCAGTCAGCAAATGGTTTGCGGGTGTAAAGGTTTCGGTTGTAAGAAAAAATTTTCTGATGCGCGCGTAATCCGGAAGCCGGTCGTTTACCTGAACAATCGACTGCAGTATTGCCTCAGGGCTGCCCGCCGGTGTGGTCGGTACAATGATGGCGGTGCAGTATGCCTGCGCGTCACCCAGGACTATCACTTGCCTGATGTGCGGACTCAACAGTAATTCGGCTTCTATCCATTCCGGTGATATGTTTCTGCCGTAACTGCTGATTAACAGGTTTTTACGGCGCCCGGTAATAAATAAAAAACCTTCCTCATCGATATAACCGAGATCGCCGGTATCGATCCATTCATCTTGCGCGCCGGTCTGGTGAAGATAGCCGCTGAATCCGTTGCCGCGCACCTGAATGAGACCGTCCTGAATCTTTACATCAACATGCGCCAGAGGTTTGCCGACACTGCCGACTTTATCCGCCGCCGAATGATTCAGACTGACCACGGACGCGCACTCTGACAAACCATAACCTTCGTATACCGGCAGCCCGGATAAACGCGCCTGTTGTATTAATTGACGCGGCGTGTGCGCACCGCCCACCGCGATAAATTTCAGCGAGGCCGGCACCGAATAACCACGGGACGCTGCAATCACCAGCGCCTGCAGAATTTGCGGCAGCACGATCAGACTGTTCGGTTGGTATTGGTGCATCATCCCCAGCAGGGTCGGCAGCGATAGTTGCGAACTGCCGTGCAATCCCAACGCGGCGCCTGCAAAAACCAGAACGCACTGTCCCAGATAAAGCGGCACATACACACCGGCAATATTTTCCAGCAGTGTGCTGAGGGGCAACAGGTTCAGGTGTCGATGTAATGTCGCACGGGTTGTATCGGTATAAATTCTTTCCGCCAGTGCGAGCGTTGTCTGTTCAATCGCCTGATGTGAAAGGCAAACACCTTTAGGGTTTCCCGTCGTGCCGGATGTAAAAGTAATCTTTGCCAGGGTGTTAGCAGTCTTCTTCAATTCCCGCACAGGATCGCTTTTTGTATCAAGCGAGATAGTGTCAATGGGTGTGGCAATTCGCGCCCATGAATCAATAACCGGCGCAATATCTCCACAGGAAAAAACGCCGTCCAGGCGTGCGCTCTCCATCACATGCTGTAGCTGCGTTGCAGAAAAAAACCGCGGTAGCGGCACCACAGTGACGCCTGCCTGCCAGGCCGCCAGGTCGGCGATAATCCACTCCATGGAATTTTCACCCCACAAGCCCACGCGGTTTACTCGTTGTTGCCCCAACCAGTGCGCCAACAAATTTATCTGTTGGGTGAGTTGCAGGTAGCTCAACGACCGGTCATGGGTTTGCAATGCAATAGTGTCCGGTGTACGGCTTGCGTGGGTGTGTAGTGCAGAGAGAATTTTATTCATGAGCGGCACCGGCATCCTGCTGAGAACCAACTGAAACCTGCTCGTTATTCAGGAGCAGAAGTGCCTGGTATTGCAAACACACCTTATTGATCTGGCTCTCCATCATGGACACTGCTGCACGATACAACGAGTTGGTGCGCGCCTTACTCACGGCTGAACGTACATCACCAAACATCACCCGCGGCTGACGCTGGTAATAACGCCCCCAACTTTCCCCTGCGTCCGGCAGCCTGCCGGGGTCCGCATCAGTGAGCACCACCGGCGCGTAGCGCAAACGTGTTAACAAGGCTTCAACTTCGCGCGTTGCGGTAAATAACACCCAGTGATAACCCAGGCGCTCAATCACTTCACTGAGAAAGATAAACAGCAACAGGCTGCTGCCTTTCCAACTGGAGACCAGATTGCCGATCTCTACAATTTTATGGCGTTCAATCGTGCAGCCAAGGCGACTGGCGATAACCGCTTCAATAGGTTGCGTCAGATAACGTTCGGCAAATAAGGGTTGGGGATGCGTACCCTGAACCGCAGGGGCCAGTCCGACGGCCGCGCTATAGGCAGCATGACACCGCAAGCCGACAATCAACGGCAAAAAGTGGGTTACATGCGCGTCGTGTACCTGCAAGAATCGCTGGTAAATATACTCTTCGAGTGCTGCCCGCTCGCTATCAGGCTGGTTATCCAGGGTGCGATGTGCATGTAGGGTGAAATGGGGTCTGGTGATCAGTGGCAGATGCGGAATTTGCCAGGTTTCTGCACCGGCATTGTCGATCGAGTCAGTCACGTCTTTCATAGCGGCAACCTGTCGCAATTTACTTCAGGCTGCACGATAGAACAGCAAACTTAAGGAAAACTTAACACCTCGTGGCGCCCAGGAATTTGCCACAGCCACCCGGCAGGCCAGCGCAAAGAAAATGCATCCTATCTGCTCCCTAAGCGCCTTAAGTTTTCCTTAAGCCGAAGCACTCATACTCTGCTAAACCCGTATGAAGATGGCCAGCCCATGAATACCCCCTTCCGAAAGCAGCCGTTTATTGCCCGCATCAGCGGACCATTTCAGCTGCTGTTTATTTTTATGCTGACAGGCCTTTTGCTGCTCAGCCTGGCGCGACTGACACTGGGCGGGTGGCAACACGAGCGTGTGCTGGCGGTAATTGATTGGTACACATTCTTGCTCCAGGGGCTACGCGCGGATTTGATTATTATCGCGCTATGGTTGGTGCCTCCCGCTATCTTGGCGCCATTCTGGGCGAGGAAAAAGTATCAACGAAGCTGGTGGATCTTTACCTATAGCTGGAGCTTGCTCGGGTTTATCCTGTTGATCTTTATCGAGTTGGCCACTCCCGGATTTATTCTGCAATACGACGTAAGGCCTAACCGCTTATTCCTGGAGTACCTGAAATATCCCAAGGAAGTTTTCAGCACTCTATGGAACGGCTTTCGCGGCTTTTTCGTCGGCGGCATCCTGCTCACGCTGATCTCCGGCCTGTTCATTGCGCGTGGCTTGTATCGAACCAAATCCTCATTCCACTATTGGCCAGACACACAGCTGTGGTTGACATGGCCCCTGGTGATCTTCGCCCTGTTTGCCGCTATCCGATCAACGACGGATCACCGTCCGGCCAACCCTGCACTCTTCGCTATTACCAGCGATCCTCTGGTTAATTCCCTGATAATTAATTCAAGTTATTCGGTGTTGTATGCGGCTTACAGTTTGAAGCATGAAGCCCATTCCAGTGATGTTTATGGCCAGTTGCCTCGTGCAGACATCATAAATACCGCGCTGGATTGGCCCTGGTTAAAGTCCTATGAATTCGGCAGCCATCAGTACCCCACCCTGCACGAACAGATCAGCACCAAGCCACGTGTCAAACCACTCAACCTGGTCATTATTCTGGAGGAAAGCCTGGGGGCAACCTTCGTTGAATCCCTGGGAGGATTGGCGGTAACCCCTGAACTTGAAAAACTGAAAGATGAAGGCTGGTGGTTCGAAAATCTTTACGCTACCGGCACCCGTTCTGTGCGCGGGATTGAAGCGGTGGTCAGCGGCTTTATGCCGACTCCTGCGCAAAGCGTGGTCAAATTATCTTTAGCACAACAGAATTTTTTTACGCTGGCAGGTCTGTTGAGCGAGCGCGGCTACCACACGCAATTTATCTACGGCGGAGAAGCCCATTTCGATAATATGCGCGGCTTTTTTACGGGCAATGGTTTCAGTGATGTCGTTGATCTGGAAGATATGCCTGCACCGACTTTTGTCGGCAGTTGGGGCGCCAGTGACGAAGATCTGTTTACGACCGCCCACCAGCAACTAACGCAACTGCATCAAACCCGGCAGCCATTTTTCAGTTTAATTTTTACGTCATCCAACCATGCGCCGTTTGAATTTCCGGATGCGCGGATTGCCCTCTTCGAGCAACCCAAACAAACCGTTAACAACGCCGTGAAGTATGCGGATTATGCGCTGGGAAATTTTATGCGTAGCGCCAGAGCCAGCGAATATTGGCAAGACACATTATTTTTGATCGTCGCCGACCATGACAATCGGGTCTACGGCAATCATCTGGTGCCAATAGAAAAATTTCATATTCCTGCACTTATTATCGGCGCCGATATTCAGCCCCAATGTATTCATCCGGTAGCCAGTCAGATTGATTTGGGGCCGACCTTATTGAGCTTGATGGGCATCACGTCTGTCCACCCCATGCCAGGGCGGGATTTCACGCAGGATATGCACAGCCCCGGCCGGGCGATGATGCAATTTGAAGATTATTATGCGGTGATGGAGCAAGAGCGGGTCACTATCCTGAAGCCCGATCAAACCGCCGTTGCTGCACATTACAACGCGCAATCCAGAACACTATCGCTTGATCGGCAACCACCAACAGCGGCGTCAGTGAAACGGGCTCTGGCAAATGTACTTTTGCCATCACTGTTGTACCGCGAGCGCCGCTACTCGAACGTTGATCATCCGGCCACTATCAATGTCACCAGGGTGAACCGTTAAACAACGATTCTCCTTTGGCGTTGGCGTGTGGCCGGGTCACATCACGGCTGCTCTTCCGGCCGCAGCGTCAACACCTCAAATCCATTCGCCGTCACGGCAACCGTGTGCTCCCACTGCGCGGATAATTTTTTATCGCGGGTTACCACGGTCCAACCGTCCTTCAGGGTTTTAACCCGGTAATCGCCCTGATTGATCATCGGTTCAATGGTAAACACCATGCCTTCGCGCAAGGTCACGCCGGTACCGGATTTACCGTGATGCAAGACCTGGGGCGCTTCGTGCATCTGCCGGCCGATGCCGTGGCCGCAGTATTCGCGCACGACACTGTAGCCGGCGGCTTCTGCATGGCACTGGATCGCGTGGCCGATATCGCCCAGGCGGGCGCCGGGTTTGACCTGGCGAATGCCGGCCCACATGGCTTCGTAAGTCGTCTTGACCAGGCGCTTTGCGACGGGCGCTACCTCGCCAATCAGATACATCTTGCTGGAGTCGGCGATAAAGCCTTGTTTTTCGAGGGTGATATCCAGGTTGACAATACTGCCGGATTTCAGTTTTTCATTGGCCTTGGGCATGCCGTGGCACACCACGTCATTCACCGAGGTATTCAGCGCGTAAGGGTAGTCATACTGGCCCTTGCTGGCCGGGCGCGCCTGTAGATCGTTGGTGATAAAGCTGTCGACGCGCTGGTTGATCTCCATGGTGGTAACGCCTTCGCGGACAAACTCATCCAGCATGGCAAACACCTGGGCGAGTAATTGACCGGCGTGGCGCATCTTCGCGAGGTCTTCCGCGTCTTTAATCCTGATCGAGTTCATCTACCAGCTCCAGCAGGGGCATAGTGCCGGTTTTGAGCAACCGGCGGGTCAGCTGTTGATAGTTAAGCGTCGGATGGAGTTCCGCCAACATGCCGATGCGCATCCAGTATTCCGCTTGCGCGTTGATCGAGCGCGCCATCGCGCGGCTGGCATCGCGCAGGTCATCGTGCAGCTCATCGGTGATTTTGATGATGCCCATGAGGGTTCCTCGAGGAGTGAAAATATATGGAATATATATGGTTTGTATATTTGAGGCAAATGGGGTGTCGGATTACGCCTGGGGGCTAATCCGACCTACGGGAAAGGGGGTTATATGTCGCGGCTGACGGCGAAGGGGCTCCAGGCCTGGCAGGTAGGCATGACTTCCAGTGTGTTGATGTTGACGTGGGGCGGCAGTGAGGCGACCCAGAGTGCGATGCCGGCGATGTCCTCGGCGGTCAGCGGTTGGGTGTTGGCGTAGACCTGGCTGGCTTTTTCGATATTGCCTTTCATACGTACAACGGAAAATTGGGTCTCCGCCATGCCCGGCTCCAGGTTGGTCACGCGAATGTGTTTGCCCAGTAATTCCGCCCGCAGGTTGCGCGAAAACTGCTGCACAAACGCTTTGGTTCCGCCGTAGACGTTGCCGCCGGGATAGGGCCAGTTACCGGCCACGGAGCCGATGTTGATGATGTGCCCGCGATTGCGCTCCACCATACCCGGCAACAGGTGATGGGTTATGCGCATCAGGCCTTTGATGTTGGTGTCGACCATGGTTTCCCAATCGTCCAGATCAGCCTCGTAAGCGGGCGCAACGCCGAGAGCAAGGCCGGCGTTATTGATCAGGACATCTACCGCGCGAAACGGCTCGGGCAGGTCGTGCACCAGGGCTTTTACCGCCGTGGCATCCATCATGTCTGCACAGGCCACATGAACGGCGGTCATGGAGCGCAGCTCAGCGGCCAGTTGCTGCAGTTTCTCCTCGCTGCGTGCGACCAAAATCAGGCCGTAACCCGCCGCCGCAAACGCGCGGGCACAGGCTTCGCCAAAGCCGGATGAAGCGCCGGTAATCAGGGCAATCCTGGACATAGATCCTCCTTCACGAATGGATGGTTTGGGGAGGATAGACAGAAATGAAGGAAAGGGGGAAGACAAAAGGGAAAAGACAGAGAAATCGAATCTGTGGTGGACCGGCCGCCACAGATTCGAGAAGGGGCAGGTTAAAAGTGCCAGACGCCGGAAACGCCCATCAAATCCACAGCCTGGCCATCAAAGAAAATCCGCTGGTAACCGAGCCCCAGACTTACCGGCTCTGCCAGGCGGTAATCCAGTTGCACCCCCAGCAGCGGGTCTATGCCGCTGCCCAGGTCGGGGTCAATGGCGGCGCCGTCGACGTCGATCTTGCCGTCCCACATAAAGATCCCGACTTCACCGGACAGGCTCAGGCCGGAGGTGAAGTGATGGCCGAAGCGGTGTGACAGGGTGAAGCCGTCGGCGCTCATGGGGTAGTGTTCTTCCAGCGCGCGCGTCAGGGCTGCCATATCGGTGACCGTGGTATCGAAGTTAACCGTGACATCGCCCAGGTCCAGGTAGCCCAGCTCCACTGAGGTGGCTTCCGTCCATTGGTAGCCGACACTCAACCGGTAGGCAACACGTGATTCATCGTAATCGCGCAGGCTGACTGCCATGCCGTCACCGGCCATGGCGCTGCTGAAATCCCCCGCGCTTTGATCCCCTTCCGCCTGATACACACTCAGACGCAGGTAGGTATCCCCCGCTTCCGGCTGGGCTTGGCTGGCGCCCGAGAAGAGCGCCACTACCAGCAATAACACCGCCGGTTTTTTTGATCCATAACGTCTTAACACCAGTAACACTCCTCCGAATAAAAGCCATGTCCAATCCAATGCACCGCCGCCCTTGCCTTCACTGTCGATGGAGGTAGCCGGTGGCGGCGGCGGAGGCGGTGGTGGTTCTACCGGTTTGGCGGAACTCACCGCGCCCGGATCAGCGATAGCGGAGTTCACGATACCGTCCGCGTCGTTGGGGCCGCCGTCCTGGATGTTCAACTGCACACACAGGTAGCCTTCCACCAGGCCCGGCGCCCAGGTGTCGTCGCCCGGTGGCGGACAATAGCCGGGATTGCCAGGCGCGGAATGCAGGGTGTTATCAGCATTTTCGACGAAGTTCACCCACTCACCGCTCATGAATTTACGGTAGACCGCATTAGCCGGGATCGGCGCCTGTTGCGGGATCACAATGCGGACGCTCTGGCCGGCTGTGGGCAGGTCCCGGATCACGAAGTCGAAGATACCGCCGGCGGGCTCAAAGTCTTCATCGGCTACCAGACCTTCGGTAACACCCAGCTCATCGTTCAGGATCTGGACACCGCCGGAGTCACCGCCCAGGGCAAACTGGCCGATACCGCAGAGCACACCCGGATCACACTCGATCAGGTACGAAGTGGTGCTGATGATGACCTGCGGCAGGACGTTGCTGGACGGCATATTGTCCAGGTAATCCGGGATACCGTTGCTGTTGGTGTCCGAGGTGCCTTCGGTCAGGTCATCCACACCGTCTTCGTCCGTATCGGTGCCCGCATCCAGCGTCGGCAAGGACGGCACAATCAGGAAGTACAGATGACTGGTATCCACGCCACCTGCGGAATCGGTGGTAACCACTTCCAGTTTGCGCAGCCCTGCCTGACCGGCAGGATCAAACACAAAGGTGTTATTGGTGGCGTTGCCATCGGTGTCACTCAAGCGGCTGTCAGTGCCGGCCCAGTTGAAGCTGTGGGTATCGCCCGGGTTGGGGTCAGTCACCACGGCGGTTGCGGTCACCGGACCACTGCCCGCACCCACCAGGATGGTGTCGGCCCCTGCCTGGTTCATCACCAGGTTCACCTTGGGTATCACATTGCCATCAATAATATTGATGAAGTGATGATCCGCCGCACCGGCATTGATATCCCGGATGTCCGGGTTGGCCGGGTCGTAATTCGGAATCGGCTCATTACTGCGCGGTGAGTCGTCATCCAGGCGAATGATCAAACGGGTATCACCCGGTGTGCCGCCTGCCAGCAGGTTCACGGTGAACGACACCTCGGTCTGGCCTTCGGTAAAGGTCACGCTGCCGTCCATTGCATCGTGGTCGATGCCCAGGAGCGCCGTGCTCGCCGGGTCGATGACATAAGGCACTTCCAGCGGATAGAAGGGTGATCGGCCATTGAGGATCACCCGCACCTGCACGCTGGTGTTTTCCACCGCAACCTGGTGTTTGCCGAAGGCGACACGCGGACGCACGTTCACTACCTGCACCGCTTCACCAGTCAGACCATCCGGATTGGTCGCACGCCAGACAATCTCGTGGCGGCCCGGCGGCAACAGGATCAGGTTGGCCAGCAAACCTTGCGGCTGCGTGACACAGCAATCCTCACCACCCGTGCTGTCGCTGGCCAGGCCGCGCAAGGCATCCTGCACCGCTGCGGCGCTGGTGCCCGGCGGCAGGCTGAGCAATTGCCGCAGGCTGATGGGCGTGTAGAGACCAATGGCGTTGATGGTGATGTCTTCCGGCGGAGTCACTACCGGCTCTGCACCGTCGTATTCCACGGTCAGGGTAAAGACCGGCAGGGTCACCGTCTCGATACCGTCGCTGACAGACAGGGCGATGTTATAGGCCATATCCGCATCGGCCGCACCCGGGGTGCCGCTCAACTGGCCGGTCATGGTATCCAGGGTCAACCAGCTCGGCAGGCCGAGCGCGCTGAAGGTCAGCTCGTCGTCATCCGCGTCAGATGCGGTGGGCGTGAAGCTGTAGGCAGCACCCACATAGGCAGTCAAGGGCGGTGTGCCGCTGATCTCCGGTGCCACGTTGGTTGCCAGCACTTCAATACTAAAGCTCGGCAAGTCAGCGGTCAGGGCGCCATCACTAACAGTGATGATGATGTTCGGGTAGAAACCAACGTCATCGACGTCGGGCGTGCCCGCCAGGGTGCCCGTCGCCGGATCAAAGCTGGCCCAAGCCGGTTGATTGGCAACACTGAAGGTCAGGTCGTCACCATCCAGATCGCTGACAGTCGGCGTGAACAGGTACGGCGTATCCTGATCCAGGCTGGTGGCAGGCATACCGCTGATTACCGGCGTATCGTTCACATCAACAACCGTCAGGCTGAACGCTGGCAAGCTGGCGCTCTCGCTACCATCACTGACGGTGATCACGATATTGCTGACCACGCCCACGTTGGCTTGCGAAGGCACACCGCTCAAGGTGCCGGTTGCATCATCGAAGCTCGCCCAGGCCGGCTGGTTAGCGATACTGAAGGTCAGCGTATCGCTATCAACATCCGCCGCTAATGGCGTAAAGCTGTAGAGCGCGTTCTGGTCAGTGACCGTCGCCGGGGTACCGGTGATGGTCGGTGCATTGTTCACCGCGCTGAGGGTTACCGTTGCTGCAATGGCAGGTGCGGCAGTATCAGCACCACTATTCGCGACACCGCCGTTATCCTGAACGCTGCTCAGGGTCACGACACGACTGAGCGGATTCGGATTTTCGCTGGTGTTGCGATAGGTCAGGCCATCAATGACCGCCTGCGCCGCTGCGCCGGTGATGCCGGTGGCATGGCTCAGGGTAACTGTCGCCGTCGTACCTGCCACGGCCACCGAGACATCCAGCGCATTCGCGGCCGTTACCAGCGCATTGCCCTGGGTCAGTAAGACATCGGAGCCGTCAATGGCCAGGATTTCATCACTGCCATTGTTAACACCGGTGACCGTCAGTTGCAGGCTGATGATGCTTTGCGCAGCTTCTACCGGATTAATGCTGGCCGCACTGAACAGATCCACTGCGGTGCCGCCTTCGGTAAAGGTCGGGGTACCGCCGGTGGCTGTTACGACCGGCGCATCGTTTTTCAGGCTGATGGTGACGGACGCCGTTTCGGTCACAGACGCGCCGGCCTCGTCAGTAAACGTCCAGTCCAGCACTACATTGGTATCCGGGTCGTTAGACGCAGTGGCGTAGGTGATCTGCTGCATCATGGCGTTAACGTCGGAGCGTTCCGGTAACTCGCCGTTGGCATCGGTGTAGGTCACCACCAACTGGCCGGCCGTCGCCGTATCAAAAGTGGCGATGACCTGGCCGTTCTTGATCAGCTCACCGGCCACCAGGCTCATGCCGCTGCCGTCGACAAAGCCGAAGTTGTCAGAGGCGTCCGCCCCGCCATTGCGCGCGATGGTCACAGAGGCGCCGTTGTAGTTGCCGTTGCCGCCGTTCAATCCATCCAGCTCGTCATCGGTGACGGTGACATCGTTATCTATCACCACCGCGACACCGTCTTCTACGTGGGTATTGCCGCCATCCAGATCCAGAAGTACCGGTGCACGGTTACCTTCCACCGCGCCGATATCCACCGCCGCGCCGGACACCCGGCTCGCGCCGAGCGCGTCGACCGGCAAGGCCTCAGCCACATTGGTATCGCCATCCAGATCGTAGGTGTCTGCCGGTAAGTCAGCATTGCTACCTGCGTCAGATAAGGCGCTGCCAGCCATGGGCCGATGAGTCATGACACTGCCGCCGTTATCGGCGAGGTCACCGAGCAGCAGATCAAGTGTGCCCTGGCTGTTGAGGCTGTTGTTGTCGGTCGTAATGGTCGCGCTGGTACCGAAGTAGCTATTGGTGGCCACTTCTACCGTGCCGACAGCATCGCTTGCCGAGCCACCGGTTGCCAAAGGCGAGCCGCCAGCCGCAGCCGTTGCACCGGCCCCCGCCGCATTGCCCGCAACCACGGTATTCACAAAGACATCGTTTGTGCCATTGGCTGATACGCCGCCCGCGCTACTGCCCGCTACGTTACCGACAATGGTGGCGTTATAGATGGCTGCTGTGCCACTGCTGACCCTGAGCCCGCCACCAACGGCGCTGGAGCCCATTGCCGCATTACCAGTGATCGTGGAATTCACTATCAGCAGGTCCGGACCGGCGTACTGGACGCCCCCACCATGCCCCCCGGTACCCGTGGTAGTGTTGTTGCTTACGGTGCTGTTGATCAGATGCAGTACGCCATTGCCTACCAGGCGGATACCGCCACCAAAACTGTCGCTGCTATTGGCGCTGATGGTGCTGTTGAAGATGCGCAAGGTGGCCGTGGAGCCGTAGATACCGCCACCGCCAAAGCCCAGCTCGTGGTTGTCCGTGATCGTGGAGTCACGCAGGGTCGTATCGGTGTTGATGTCGAGCGCTAGCCCACCGCCGCCGCCATTACCGGCACCCTCGGTCAATGTCAGACCCACCAGTTCGATACCCGTACGGCCAGAAGCCACTCGCATGATTCGGCTGACGTTATTACCGGAGAGGGTAATATCCGGCGTGCCGTCGTCATCCAGGTCACCGTCGATGATGAGGTTGTTGTGACTAACGGCGAGTTCAGAGCCATTAAGGGTAATGGTGCCGCCCTGATTGCCTGCAGTGCCGCCGTCCAGATCGAAGGTAATGGTGTCGCCGTTGCTGCGTGCCCAGAACAGGGCTTCACGCAGGCTCAGCCCGTTCCCGTCGGCTTCATCATCGACCAGGGTGACGGCAGTGGTTTCGTCGTCACCCGTATCGAGATCACTGGTGACCAGCAGGGTCAACGCCTGGGTCCTGACGGTGAATTCGTTGGAGAAGGTCGTGCCGCTGCCGGTGTTACCAGCAGCGTCAACCACCCCGGAATTGTCCAGGCTGATCAGGTTATCCAGCTCGTAAATATCCGGATCTGGGGTAAAAGTCGCCGTCCAGGTGACGCCGCCATCACTCGATGCGACCGCATCAAGGCTGCCATTGACTACGGTCAAATCAGCAGTGCTGAAACCACTCACGGCTTCGTTGAAGGTCATGGTCACCAACGAGGTTTCGCCGGCCAGCAATTCCGTATCAGCTATCACAACCGTCGCACTCGGGCGCAAGGTATCTATGGTGTAGTTAGCGGAATTTTCGGTGCCGGCGCCGGCGTTGCCAGCAACATCCGTCACGCCTGTCAGGTCCAGACTAATGAGATTGACGGCTGAGGTTGTGTCGGCAGCGGGAGTAAAGGTGGCGGTCCAGGTGACATTACCATCGCTCGAACTGACGTTAGTCAAGGTGCCGTTGGCAAGGGTGAGGTCGTCGTTGGTAAAGCCGAGGATAGCTTCATTGAAAGTAATGGTTACCGATGAGGTTTCACCCGCGACCAACGTGGTGTCTGCCATGCCAATTCCGGCGGTCGGCGCTGCCGTATCAACCTCTATGGCCAGTGCGCCGGAGGCGGCACTCTCGTTACCCGCTGTATCAGCCGCCGTTGCAGTCAGGTTGTGAGCGCCGTCGGTCATCGCCACAACGGGTGTGAGGCTCCAGTCACCGCTACCGTCGGATGTGGTGGTACCCAACACACCGTCCACATCAGAACTGACTTCTATCGTGACATTGGCATCCGCCGTACCGTTGATGGTGGGCGTATTGTCGTTGGTAATGGCGTCTCCAGGCGTGCCGGAATCCGATGCGGCATCCAGTGAAAGACCGGTGGGCACACCGGGTGCCTCGCGGTCTACCGTGTGAAGGTCGCCGCTGGTAAAGGCGGGCACAAAGCCGTTGGTGCCATTGCCGTTGCCCAGGGTATCGGTGATGCCGGAGTTGGCGTTCACATCCAGGCGCAGGGTGCCGGTGCCGGTAATCTGGTCGACGGTTACCGTGACGGTATTCAGGTTCACCGGCGAGTTGCTCGCGATATTGCCTGATACCCCCGCGCCACT